>JBIJBF010000026.1:0-13687 GCA_044345375.1 Alphaproteobacteria bacterium | reverse complement strand
TGACAACATGTACCATATCCCACTCCAATCGTTAGTGTTGGTTGGAATACCTGTAGCACATCACAACATTGATGTCAGGTTATTTGTGTTTTTTGGTATCACTCCTCGGTTGAGCAGGCAGAGAAGTTGTTTAAGGATTATTTTTTTTGGAAGCAATGGGCTGAACATACACAAAGGCCGTAGAAGAACAACAACTACCCCCCTTCGGCCGCCGACACCGTCATTTTAAACAGGAAGGGCGGAGAGGGGAATTTCTTCACTAACCCTGCAGCTGCGCCTCTCTGGCCGCACGCAGACGAACGAAATCGTCGCCAGCGTGGTAGGAGGATCGGGTTAGGGGGCTGGCTGATACCATCAAGAATCCCTTGGCATAGGCCCATTTTTCATAGCTTTTGAACTCATCGGGGGTGACAAAGCGGTCCAGCGGGTGATGCTTGGGGGTTGGCTGCAGATACTGGCCGATGGTCAGGAAATCGACATTGGCGGCGCGCAGATCGTCCATCACCTGCAACACCTCCTCCCGGCTTTCGCCCAGGCCAACCATGATGCCGGATTTGGTAAATTGGCTGGGATCCAGGGTTTTGACCTGTTTCAGCAACCATAGGGAGTGAAAATAGCGGGCACCGGGGCGCACGGTGGCGTACAAACGCGGCACGGTTTCCAAATTGTGGTTGTAGACATCGGGGCGGGCGGCCACCACCACCTCCAACGCATCGGGCTTGCGCAGGAAATCGGGGGTCAGAATTTCAATGGTGGTGTTTGGTGCATGCCGACGAATCGCCCCAATCGTTTCGGCAAAATGCGCCGCGCCGCCATCGGGCAGATCGTCGCGGTCAACCGAGGTCACCACCACATGGCTTAGCCCCATCTGCCCCACCGCGGTGGCCACATTTTCCGGCTCATGCGGATCCAACAGATCGGGACGCCCGGTTTTGATGTTGCAAAAGGCGCAGGCGCGGGTGCAAACACTGCCCAAAATCATCACCGTGGCGTGCTTTTTGGCCCAGCATTCGCCGATATTGGGGCAGGCCGCCTCCTCACACACCGTGTTCAGCTTTAAATCCCGCATCAGCTTGCGGGTTTCGTGGTATTCTGCGGATACAGGCGCCTTAACCCGAATCCAATCCGGTTTGCGTTTTATGGTTGGCTCGCTGCCAACCGTTTCGGTGGCAGAATTTGCAGTTACGGCAGTTGACAAGGTCTGTTCCAAGGTCACGGCTTTTTCCCATTGCGATGTTTCATCATAATTTGCCCGACAGCGCCGGCTTGGTCAAGCTGTCCTGGCCAGTCTGATCACCATAGCACCCTGTCAGAACCACCCCGTCAGGCTGTGCCTGACAAAATTCTAAAAGAGGGGTGTCCGCAAGGACCACCCCGTCAGGCTTCGCCTGCCACCCCTCCAAAGAGGGGAATAAGAAGGTCAGCAATTCCCCTCTTTGGAGGGGTGCCCGAAGGGCGGGGTGGTTCTTTATCACAAAGACCGCACCTTCTCCAGCAAAACACCCTGCTGCGCGGCATCGGTCAGTTCGGTAACCGCCACCAGCAGGTAATTGGCCAGCTGCGGATACTGGGGATAAAGACGGCTTAGCGGCACCCCGGCCAACACCCCCTCCCCCGCCCACTGTTCAACCAAAGCTTCAGCCGGCTGGCCAAGATCCAGCAGAAATTCGTTAAAATAGCTGCTGTTGCAGACCTTAACGTCTTCGGGTTGCGCCTGCAATTGCTGCACCAGCTGGCTGGTCAGCTGGTGGTTGTGCGCGGCCAAATGCGCCAAACCCTGCTCCCCCAACAAACTTAAATGGATGGTAAAGGCCAGCGCGCACAGGCCGGAATTGGTGCAAATATTGCTGGTGGCCTTGTCGCGCCGAATGTGCTGCTCCCGCGCCACCAGGGTCAGCACGAAACCGCGTTGGCCGTCTACATCCGTTGTTTGCCCCACCAAGCGCCCGGGCATCTGCCGCACGTATTTCTCGCGGGTGGCGAACAGGCCGACATAGGGGCCGCCGAAATTCAGGCCATTGCCCAAAGACTGCCCCTCAGCCACCACAATATCCGCCCCGATCTCGCCAGGGGGTTGCAGCAGGCCCAGTGCCACCACCTCAGTCACCACCACGATCAGCAGGGCGCCAACCGCATGGCAGGCCTCAGCCAGCTTGGCGTAGTTGTTGAGATGGCCAAAAAAGCTGGGGTACTGCACCACCACGCAGCTAAGCTCTGGTGTAATTTGCGCCAACAGATCCTCAGCGTTCAGCGGGTCAGGATCGGCCGCCACCAGCGTCACCCCGGTCCATTTCGCCATGGTCTGCACCACCCCAACATAATGGGGATGCAGCTGGCCAGACAGCAGCGCGGTGCGCCGACCGGTCACCCGATTGGCCATCAACACCGCCTCACTACAGGCGGTTGAGCCGTCGTACATCGAGGCGTTGGCAATCTCCATCCCCGTTAATCTGGCCACCATGGTTTGAAACTCAAACAGATATTGCAGGGTGCCTTGGGAAATTTCCGGCTGATAGGGGGTGTAGGAGGTCAGGAACTCGCCGCGCTGGATCAGGTAATCCACGGCAGCCGGCACATGATGGCGATAGGCCCCCGCGCCGCAAAAACTTGCAACACCGCTGCTGCTGGTGGCCAAGTTCTGGTTCGCAATTTCGCGCAAGTACTGCTCGGTTTGCCATTCGCTAAACCCATCCGCCAACTCGGCAAAAGGCTGGTCGTGCCAAACATGATTCGGCACATCAACAAACAAATCGCGGATGCTGCTGGCGCCGCAGCTTGCCAACATCTCACTGCGGTTGGCGTCGGTCAGGGGCAGGTAGCGCATGGCGGCGGCCTAGCCCAAATCGGCCAGATAGGCGGCATAGGCGGCAGCGTCCATCAGGCTGTCCAGATCCGCGGGGTTGGTTAGGCGCAGTTTGACAAACCACCCAGCGTCCTCAGCCGATTGATTGACCAGGCCAGGGTTTTGCGGCAAATCCGCGTTCACCGCCACCACCGTGCCGCCAACCGGCGCATACACCTCACTCGCCGCCTTAACCGACTCCACCACCGCCATTTCCGCGCCCTGGGCAACCTGCTTGTCAATGGCGGGCAGCTCAACAAACACCACATCGCCCAATTGTTGTTGCGCATGGTCGGTAATGCCCACGGTGGCCACCCCATCCGCCTCCAACACTAACCATTCATGATCTTTGGTGTAACGGCGCATGAAAGCCCCCCAGTTGGTAAAGCAGGATTTGGCCTGATTCTGCGGCCATTTTGCAATCCGTGCAAGCATTTGTGCTGTGATGCGCAACATCAGGAGGCTATTGCCTCAATCCACCGCGTTGTGCCAAAGTCCGAGACGATCATTTCTTTTAACAAGCAGGACACACCATGTTTGACGCCCTCGCCAGACGTTTCGACACCATTTTTCAAAAGCTGCGCGGCAAGGGCGTGTTGACCGAGGCGGATGTGGATGCCGCCCTGCGGGAGGTGCGGGTTGCCCTGCTTGAGGCGGATGTCGCGCTGCCGGTGGTTAAACAACTGATCGAGGATATTCGCGAAAAATCGGTCGGCCAGGCGGTGCTGACCAGCGTTAGCCCTGGCCATCAGGTGGTGAAAATCGTGCATGACGCCCTGTTGGGGGTATTGGGGGCTGAGGCGGTGCCGCTGAACCTGCGGGTCAACCCACCGGCGGTTGTGCTGCTGGTCGGCCTGCAAGGCTCAGGCAAAACCACCACCGCCGCCAAACTGGCCAAGCATCTACAGACCCGCGAACGCAAAAACATCCTGTTGGCCTCCCTGGATGTTTACCGCCCTGCCGCGCGGGAGCAGTTGGCGTTGCTGGCGTCGCAGCTGGACATCCCCATTTTGCCCAGCACCACCGCTGGCACGCCGGTGGAGCTGGCCAAGGCGGCACTAACGCAGGCGCGCAACCAGGTGACCGATGTGTTGATTCTGGATACCGCTGGCCGGCTGGAAATTGATGCGGAAATGATGGCGGAGCTGCAGGCGATTCAGGCGGCGGTGCCGGCGCAGGAAATTCTGCTGGTCGCCGACAGCATGTTGGGCCAAGCCGCCGTTTCGATGGCGCAGGGCTTCCAAGCCCAGCTGCCGCTTACCGGCCTGATCCTGACCCGTCTGGACAGCGATGCGCGGGCGGGGGTGGCGCTTAGCGTGCGCCAGATTACCGGTTGCCCGATCAAATTCCTGGGCACCGGCGAAAAATTGGACGATCTGGAGATTTTCCACCCCGATCGCCTGGCCGGCCGTATCTTGGGCATGGGCGACATCGTCACCCTGGTGGAGCGGGCGGCGGATCGCTTACAAAATGAGGAGGTTGAGGAGGCGGCAAGCCGGATGGCGGCCGGCAAATTCGACCTGAACGACGTGCTGAACCAACTGCGCCAGGTGAAAAAAATGGGCGGCATCGGCGGCATGATGGGGCTGATGCCAGGGGTCAGCAAAATGAAAAAAATGATCGAAAACCAGGGCCCGGGTGAGGCGGTTTTGAAAAAGCAGGAGGCGATCATCCTGTCGATGACCCCAACAGAACGCCGCGACCCCAAACTGCTGAACGCCAGCCGCAAACGCCGCATCGCGCTGGGCAGCGGCAGCGATGTTTCCGACATCAACCGCCTGCTAAAAAGCTATCAGGACATGGCCGATCTGCTAAAAAAACTGCGCGGTCCCGGCGGCGCCAAAATGCTAAGCCGCGGCGGTTTGAAAAACCTGTTTGGCAAGCTGGATTAGCCATAAGCCCCCCCGTCAGACTTAGCTAACGATATCACGGCAAGCCATACCATGTTGCTTTGCCGGTGCCGTGGCGGACAAGGTAGCCTTGTTCCAGCAAGCGTTTGAAATGCTCTTTTAGTGTATTGCGGCTTGCGCCGGTAGCGCGCATCATATCGCCGATGGTGATGCGGCCGCGCTTGCTGGCCTCGTCGATAATCTGTGCGGCCAGCTCGGGCAGGGCTGCCATCATCAGCTTTTCACGCTCCACCTTCACGGCCAAATGGCGTTTCTGCTGCTGCAAGGCGCGCAGGAAAAACATCAGCCATGGCTGCCAATTCGGTGAATCGGTTTGGATGGTGCCCTGCGTCTGCCGCAACGCCAGATAGTAGCCTTCTTTGCTGTTTTCGATCACGGATTCAAGCGAGGCATAGGGCACATAGGCATAGCCAGCCTGCAACAGCAGCAGGGTGGTCAGGACGCGGCTTAGGCGGCCATTGCCATCTTGGAAAGGGTGGATTTCCAGGAAGGTGACGATAAAAACAGCGACGATCAACAGCGGGTGAAGGCGCTTCAGCTCCCTGGCGTCATTCAGCCATTGCACCAGCTCGCTCATGCGGCGCGGCGTGTCAAACGGCGTGGCGGTTTCGAACACAATGCCGATCATTTGGCCGTCTGCGTCAAAGGCGCCCACGTCGTTGCGCAAGGTTTTGTAGGCGCCGCGGTGCCGCTCATCTTTATGGCTATGGCGCAAAAGATCGCGGTGAAGCTGCTTGATATGGTTTTCGGTGATGGGAATCTCCGCCCACGCATGGAAAACGGTTTCCATCACCGCGGCATAGCCGGCCACCTCCTGCTCGTCGCGGGTTGAGAATTGCTTGATTTCCAGGTTGGCCAGCAGACGCTCAACCTCACGGTCGCTCAGCCTGCTGCCCTCGATGCGGGTGGAGGAGCCGATGCTTTCGATGGTGGCAACGTGGCGCAGCGCCCTTAAGCGCTCGGGCGCAAGGGTGCCCAGAGCGCGCCAAGCGCCCTTAAACTCATCAATCTCAGCCACCAAAGCCAGCAGCTCAGGCGTGATTTGAATGCTGTCCGCCTTCACCATACCCGAATATACACCCGATTATACCGGATTGTCCAACCAGAAACACACCCATATTCGTCCATATTTTCTATCCATGGCCTGGGGGCGATGCAAGCTGTTGAGTTTTGCAGCAAGCCAAGTTAGATTGGCGGCAGCTAAGTGTTCCACTTGGTGCCAAGCCACCGCAAGCGCGAGAGTATGCCATGCCGAAAATGATCATCAACGGGGTTGAGGTTGAGGTGCCGGCAGGCATCACGGTGATGCAAGCCTGCCAGCTGCAGGGCATTGAGATTCCGCATTTTTGCTACCACGACCGTCTGGCGATTGCCGGCAACTGCCGCATGTGTTTGGTCGAGATGGAAAAGGCGCCCAAGCCGATCGCCAGCTGCGCCATGCCGGTGGGTGAGGGGATGGTGATCAAAACCGACAGCGAGCTGGTGCACAAGGCGCGGCACGGGGTGATGGAATTTATGCTGATCAACCACCCGCTCGATTGCCCGATCTGCGATCAGGGCGGCGAATGCGATTTGCAGGATGAGGCGATGGCCTTTGGCTTTGACCGCAGCCGTTACCGCGAGCCCAAGCGCGCCGTGGTTGATAAGGCGATGGGGCCGCTGATCAAAACCATCATGACCCGCTGCATCCACTGCACCCGCTGCGTGCGCTTTGCCACCGAGGTGGCTGGGGTGTCTGAGCTGGGGGCGATCAACCGCGGCGAAAACATGGAAATCGCCACCTATGTCGAACAGGCCATCAACACCGAACTGTCGGGCAATATCGTCGATCTTTGCCCGGTGGGCGCGCTGACCAGCAAGCCCTATGCCTTTCGGGCGCGGCCGTGGGAGCTGAAAAAAACCGAATCGATCGATGTGCTTGACGCGGTGGGCAGCAATATTCGCATCGACACCAAGGCGGCTGAGGTGATGCGCATCCTGCCCCGCCTGCATGAGGATGTGAATGAGGAGTGGCTTGCCGACAAAAGCCGCTACGCCTATGACGGCCTTAAACGGCAACGGCTGGATCGCCCCTATCTCCGCAACGATCAGGGTCGGCTGGTTGAGGCCAGGTGGGATAAGGCCTTTGCCGCGATTGCTGGCCGTCTTAAGGGCCTGGCCGGCGATCAGATTGCGGTGTTGGCGGGGCCATTGGTTGAGGCGGAAAGCCTGTTTTTGGCCAAGCAGCTGTTCGGCCAGCGGTTGGGCAGCCCCTATCTGGAATGCCGCACCGATGGCGCTAAGCTAACCGCTGGCATCCGCGCCAGCTATCTGTTCAACAGCGGCATTGCGGGGATTGAGCAGGCCGATGCCCTGCTGCTGGTGGGCACCAACCCGCGGCATGAGGCGCCGTTGATCAATGCCAGAATCCGCAAGGGCTATCTGCAGCATGACCATGTGGTTGGCCTGATCGGCGCGCCGGCCAAGCTAAACTTTCCCTATCAATTTCTCAGCAGCAGCCCGCTGGCGTTGAAAGACATCCTAAGCGGCAACCACCCCTTTGTTGAGCAGCTGCAAAAGGCCAAAAACCCTGCGATCATCCTAGGCGGCGGCGCGCTGAACCGTGAGGATGGTGGGGCGATTTTGCACACCGCCTATGCGGTTGCCGACAAATATGGGATGGTTCGCGACGATTGGAACGGCTTTAACATTCTGCACACCGCCGCCTCCCGCGTGGCCGCCTTGGACCTCAGCTTTGTGCCGCAAGATGCCAAGCTTGATGCCGCCGCGATTCTGGCCAAGGCGCAAAGCGGTGCGGTGAAATTCCTGTACCTGCTGGGCGTCGATGATTTGCCATCTGGCCAGCAGCTCTCCCGCGGCGCAGCCGAATTTGTGGTCTATCAGGGGCATCATGGCGATGCGGGCGCAGCCATCGCCGATGTGGTGCTGCCAGGGGCGGCCTATACCGAAAAAACCGGCTGGTATACGAATACGGAGGGGCGCTTGCAATCCACCCTGCAGGCGATTTTGCCGCCGGGCGATGCGAAGGAGGATTGGAAGATCCTGCGCGCGCTGTCTGACCATCTGGAGCAAAGCCTGGGCTATAACGATCTGTACGCCGTGCGCCAAGCCTTGGCCGCGGCCTATCCCGTTTTTGCCCATGTTGATCGCCTGACCCCTGCCCCTTGGCAGTCTTTTGCCCAACCAGGCCGGCTGATCGACACACCGATGACGCCTCTGCTGCCCAATTACTACATGAGCGATGTGATCAGCCGTCATTCGGAAACCATGGCGCAATGCACCAAGGCCTTTGTGCAACAGGATGGCGCGAGTTTAGCGGCGTAAATGTTTATTTTTTAGAGGAATTGATTCAGGCATGACCACACAACCTGCTACCCCCGCCAAAACCGTGATGGACGCCGACGCCCTGGCCAAATTGACGAGGCTGTCGAAACTGCATTTGACGGCGGATGAAAAATCCGTGCTGTCGGTTGAGCTGCCCAGCATTCTGGGCTGGATTGAGCAGCTGTTGGCGATGGATACCACCGGCGTGGCGCCGATGACCTCGGTGTTAAACGATCAGCTGCGCACCCGTGCCGATCAGGTGACGGTGGGCGATCTAAGCCGTGAGGTGCTGGCAGGCGCGCCGCAATCCACCGCGGGCTTTTATACCATCCCTAAGGTGGTGGAATAGAGCGTTTTCCATTTAGCGCTAAAACAGCTTAGCCAAGCGCACCCAATCCGCCACCGATAACTCCTCCGGCCGCGCCGTTGCCGCAATGCCGGCCAATTCCAACTGCGACAGATGGCTGCCCAGGCTGGTTTTCAGCTGTTTGCGCCGTTGTTGAAAGGCCATGGCGGTTAGCCGCGCCACCTGTTGAAACAACTGGGGCGATGGTTGGCTAGCTAAAGGCGTCAGGCGGATCAGCCGTGAATCCACCTTTGGCGGCGGGCTAAAGGCCTGTGGGCCCAGATCCAGCAGTTTTTCAACCTGCACCACCAATTGGGTCAGCACGCTTAGCCGGCCATAGGATTTGGTGCTGGGAATCGCCGCCATCCGCTCAGCCACCTCCCGCTGCAGCATCACCACGGCGCCGGCCAACGCCACCGGCGGGGTTAGCCAGTTGGCCAGCATCGCCGTGCCGACGTTATAGGGCAGATTGCCCACCAGCCACAGGGGCGCCGCGCCCACCCCCTCAAGCTCCTGCAATTTCAACTGCAACGCATCGCCGATGTGGTAGCGGAAACGGTCGGGATAGGCCTGCTGCAACTGCTGCAAAATCGGCACCAGCCGGCGATCCTGATCCAGCGCCAACAGCGGATTGGGCAACAGCTTAAGCATGGCTTGGGTCAGGCCGCCTGGCCCTGGGCCAATCTCAACCACATAGGCATCGGCTGGAATAGCCGCCAAGCGCACGATTTTTTCCAGCAAACTGGGGTTCAGCAAAAAATGCTGCCCCAAGCTTTTGTCGGCCGCCAAGCCGTGTTGGCGCACCAAGGCGGCAACCGTGGGCAGAAGCATGCTCAAGCCAAATCAAACAGCAGCACCAGGGTGCCACCATCTTGGGTATCAGCGGCCGCGGGGCAACGCAGGTTAAGCCCGACCAAGTTTTCCACCCCCAGCCCATCGCCCTGCCCCAATTGATGCTCCCCCACCGTCACCGCCCCCATCACCACCTGAATCCATGCGGCGCGCCCGGGTTGCAACGGATAGGCGATGGCCTGACCCGCATCCAACCGCGCCAGCCACAGGCGGGCATCCTGATGAATCGTCACCATCGCGGCGTCACCCGAATCGCTGCCTGCCGCCAACAATTGCCACTCCCCCGTTGCGCGCTCCAGGTCATAGGGCGCCTGCTGATAGCTGGGCTGCCCGCCATTGGCCTGTGGCTCAATCCAGATTTGCAGGAAATGCACGGCGTCTGATTCCGACGGGTTAAATTCGCTGTGGGTGATTCCCGAACCCGCGCTCATCCGCTGAATTTCGCCGGGCAGAATGATCGATCCGGTTCCCAAACTGTCTTTGTGCGCCAATTGCCCGGCCAACACCAAGCTGATGATTTCCATGTCGCGATGGCCATGGGTGGCAAAGCCCATGGATGGGGCGACATGATCATCATTGATCACCTTAAGGCTGCGAAAGCCCAGCCATTCTGGGTCGTAGTGGCTGCCAAAAGAAAAGCTGTGGCGGCTGTCTAGCCAATCAATCTTGGTATGGCCACGATCCGCCGCGGCGCGAAATTTGTAAAGCGGGGTTGGTCTGGTGGCGGAGGTTGTCATAACAGCGCAGGCTTTCTATAGCTAGGATCCAAGGATAACACCATTCAAGATGCCCATTGGCGGGCAGGAAAGCAAGGCCATGCAAGATTTGCACCCCCCACATAGCCCGATGCAAATGGCGTTGGAGCTGGCGGCTAAGGCGGCCATGTTGGGCGAGGTGCCGGTGGGCGCGGTGATCGTGCAGCAGAATCGGGTGATTGCGCTGGCGGCCAACCAGATGCGCGCCCTGCATGACCCCACCGCCCATGCCGAAATGCTGGCGATTCGGGCGGCCTGTCAGCAGTTGGGCAGCAGCGTGCTGGATGGGTGCGATCTGTATGTCACGCTTGAGCCCTGCCCCATGTGTGCCGGCGCGATCGCCTGGGCCCGCCTGCGCCGTCTTTACTACGCCGCGGCCGACCCCAAACGGGGCGCAATTGACCACGGCTGCCGCCTGTTTGCCAGCAGCACCGCCTTTTACCGCCCCGAAATTATCGCAGGGCTTGAATCGGCCGCGGCCAGCCAGCTGCTGCAAGATTTTTTTGCGGAGCGGCGCGTCAAAAAAATTTAACGCTTGCATAATCGATTCAGGCGTATTATTCAATACCACTTAACGGCTTCTTGTCCCCTTCGTCTAGAGGCCTAGGACATTACCCTTTCACGGTAGTAACACCGGTTCGAATCCGGTAGGGGACGCCATTCTATACAATGGTCTAAATCGACCAACAGGTCGAAGGGGGCCTAGATCGACCAACAGGTCGAAGGGTTTTCGCCAGGAAAACCGCAGCTTTGAGCCACCGATTCCAAGTTCAAAAAGACGGCGTTTTTTATGTGTGAACGCTTTCCTGCATGACATGAGGCTTGATTTTGCCGATGTCCTGGCCGATTTCGCGTCGGGCTTCCATCATGTCGTAGGTGTTTTGCAGGCGCAGCCAATAGCCTTCGGACAGCTTGAAGAAACGGGCAAGGCGCAGGTCGGTGTCAGCGGTGATGCCGCGCCGTCCGCGAATGATTTCATTGATGCGGTTGGCCGGAACGCCGATAGCCTGCGCCAGCGCGTTCTGTGACAAGCCTAGCGGCTCCAGAAATTCCTGTTGCAGGATTTCACCGGGGTGCGGGTTATGCAGATATTGGGTCATTTTTTATTTCTACAGCTTAAAAATATTGTGGATTTCTTGCTGGATGGTTGGATCGGTGGGCTTGCCGGCGGCCAGAACGCGGCCTTGGGTAAGGATATAGGCGTGATCCACAATCGACAGCAGCGATTTTAGGTTATGCTCGACAATGATAAAGGCGGTGCCAAGCCGTTGATTAATCTCTTGAATCCGCGCAAACACCTCCCGCACGATTTTGGGTGATAGCCCTAAAGAGGGCTCATCCAACAGCAGCAATTTGGGGCGCGTCATCAGCCCCCGTGCCAGCACCACCATCTGCCGCTGCCCGCCAGAAAGCTTGCCCGCCGGCTGATCCAACTTTGTTTGCAGGGCGGGGAACAACGCCAACATTTCCTCAAGCCGGTTTTTCACATCCTTGGTATCGGAGACAAAATGCACGCCGGTTTCAAGATTTTCGCGCACGGTTAGATTCGGAAACACGCTTTTGCCCTGCGGCGCAAAAGACAGGCCGTTGGCGACCAGCCGATGCGGATTTGGGCTAATCGGCACCCCCTGCCAGGTCATGCTGCCCTGTTTGGCCGGCAACAAACCGAAAATGGTTTTCAACACGGTGGATTTGCCCGCGCCGTTGGGGCCAAGGATGGTCACGATCTGCCCCTGATGACAGACAAGATTAACCCCGTGCAGGGCTGGCTTGCCGTCATAGCCCGCGTGAACATTGGTTAATTCCAGCAAGGGGGCTGGCGCAACCTTGGCCAGATAGTCTGGCGTGTAGGTGGTCAGCAGCGCCAATGCATAGGCACCAATCCCGTAAAAGGCCACATGCGCCATCGAGATTAAACCGGTGTAGCCAACCAGCAGGTTCAGGCTGATCGCCAAAATGCCGTAAATGCTGAACAAAATCAACAGATTGACCAGATAATCCATTTACGCCTTGCCCCCGCCCAAAACGCCCTGCGGCCGGAACAGCAGAAACAGCAACAGGATGACAAAGGCGATGGCATCGCGCCATTCGCTGTCAACAAACCAAATGCCGGTGTTTTCCGCGCCCGCCAACAGATAGCCGCCCAGCAGCGCGCCAGGCAGGCTGGCCACACAGCCGATGATCGCGGCGATCACCCCCTTAAGCAACAGATAGAAGCCCATGGTGGGTTGCAGGCCGGTATCCAACGCCACCAAAACACCAATCATCCCCGCCAGCCCTGCCGAAATCGCAAACACCCAGCCTATGTAAAAATTGGTGCGTATCCCCAAAACATGCGCCACCTCAGGGTCATCGCTGATGGCGCGCAGCATGCGCCCGAACTTGGTTTTGTACAGCAACAGCAGCAAACCGATAAAGGTTGCGGCGTTGGCAGCAATGATGATGATCTGCACCGGCGTGATCGATGCACCGGCGAATTGAAAAGACTGGATCGACTCGGCTGGGGTCAGCGCGCGAAACTGGGTGCCGAAAACCATCGAAAGCACCGCCTCAAACACCGTCACCACCCCCAGCGAGACCACCAGCAGAACCGTGCCCGAAGCCTTGCGGCGGCGCTGCGGCGCATAGATCAAGCGATCGGTTAGCCATCCCACCAATCCAGCGGCCAAAACCGCCAGCAAAAAGGCGATCACGACCGGTTGACCCATTTCTTGACCAACCCAAAAGAACGCATAGCCGCCAATCGCCGCCATCGCCCCATGCGCCAAATTGAAAAAACGCACCGTGCGATAGGCCAACACAAAGCTCATCGCCATGGCGCCGTAAATCGCGCCGGTGATCAGCGTGTTGGCAAAAATTTGGAAAACAGCGTCCATCCCCCCTATTTAAACCCATCTGCATTAAAGGGGAATAGACCAAAAGCAAATTAGGGTTGGCGAAACCCCTCGTTTTTCTGGGCGTTGGCATCAAAGGTCAGCACGGTTGGATAGCCGGCCTCCTTGGCGATCTCATGGATCAAATAATCCGAAAAATCGGCCAGCTCCTGCCCGTAGCGGCGCAAGGCTTTGGCGCAGCATGCAAGCCGCTCAATCTCAAACACCGATACCGACAGAATGCGTTGCAAGATCTCAATGCGTTCCTTTTTGCCCAGTTTATAGGCGGTTTTGAGCACCCAATTCACCTCACACAGCACGATGCAGGAAATAAACCCAGGATGGTTTGGGGTTAACGCCTCAATCGCCTGCGCGGCCTTGGCGGACTGCACCGCATCATCCTGCACCAAATAACGCACCAAGACGTTGGTGTCCAAAGCCAGCATCACGATAGCGGATCCTGATGCGCGGCAATGGCATCCTCCATCTCCTGCAGTGTTTTTGGCACGCCGGTATAAGCCACGCAGCCCTTTAGCGTCTGCACCGCGCAGGTGCGTGGGCGCAGCACAAAGGCTCCATCACCCCATGCCTCAAACAAGATTTTATCGCCGGTTTTTAGATGCAGAGCCTCCCGCAACGCCTTGGGAAGCGTCACCTGACCCTTCACGGTTATGGTGGACTCCATCAACAATCCTTACTTTTTTTATCAAAACCACCTATATAGTAAGGAAAAATGATCCAAATAGCAACCCACCCCCCCCACCAGCTGGGGATTATAGTCATTC
>JBIJBF010000025.1:0-14779 GCA_044345375.1 Alphaproteobacteria bacterium | reverse complement strand
CGCCACAGCATGCTAAGCCGCTTTAACCGCGCCGCAACGCTGGTGTTCAACCCCACCAGATTGCCGGTATGTTGGCGATAGCGCAGGGTGGGATGGGGATCGTAAAAAACCTGACCGCCCGCACCAGTGACCAGCAGGTAAAGCCACCAGTCGTGCGACTTCACCAGCGCCGCCTCGCCCGCCTCAAGCAACAGTTGCCGCGCCGCGTTGTTGAAAACCATGGTGTTGCCGCCGCCAAGGCTTTGCATCAACGCGTTGGCAAAACTGGGCGGCTTTAAAAACAGCGATGACAGGCCAAGGGGGCGGTTGTCTTGATCCACAAACAGTGTGCGCGAACAATACAGCGCCGGCACCTCCGCTGGGACTGTCTCCAGCCAAGCCACCGCGCGTTCCATCTTGTCCGCCTCCCACACATCATCCTGATCGGCATAGGCGTAGAAATCCGCCGCCACCTCTGGCCGGCAGCTCAGCGACAAAAAATTGGCCACAAAACCCTTAGATGGGCCGGCAACCACCGACAGCTGACCCGCCAACCATTGCTGCTGGTAGCTGGCCAACACCGCCAGCGTGCCATCGGTTGAGCCGTCATCAGATGCCCAAACCGCCCAGTTTTGGTGCGATTGCTGCTTGATCGAATCCAGCTGCGCCGCCAAAAAGGGCTGCCCCTGATAGCTGCACAACAGCACCGCCACTTTGGGGGGGGAGGATGCAGCGGCAGGAATCGAGGCCAGCTTCTCCAACCGCTCAAGCACATGATTTTGCGCCAACCGATCGGCCAGATTGGCAAAATCCACATGGTCCAGGGCTTGGTCTTGGTTGGTGCAGGAAAACACGATGGTTTCCAATCCGGTGGCTGGATCCAGATGCCGCTGCACGCACTGGCCGCACACCTGCTTCATCATGCATTGCATCGGCGAATTGATGCTGCCGATCGCCTGATGCTGCGGATTTAGCAGCGGTTGCAGCCTGCCATGACGAGCCGCAGCCACCGCCGCCATCATTTTGTCAGAGCCAATCGCGATGATCCGATCAACCTCAGCCAGCGCAATCGCCCCCTGCCCCAAATCGCCAGCCGCATAGCTGGCTAAGCCGTCGATCAAATTGCCAACAAAGCCCCTGTCTTGCGGGCGGCTGGGGTTGGGGGCAAAGCCCGGCGCCTGATCGCAGCACCACAACACCACATCGGCGGCGCGCTCAATCTCCTCAACCCGAAAGCGATCATCCATGGCCTTATAGCCGGCGGCGTACAGCACCCGATTGCCGTTGGCGCGCAACGCCTGACCGATGGAAAACAGCACGGCGTTGCCCAGGCCGCCACCAATCAGCAGCACCGTTTCGTTTTTGACAATCTCGGTCGGCGCACCGGTTGGCCCCATCAACACCACCGGCTGATCGGGTTTAAGGTCGATGCAGCGGTTGCTGGATCCGCCCATTTCCAGCACGATTACCCCCACCAAGCCGGCCGCCTGATCCACCCACGCCCCCGTCACCGCCAACGGCTCCAGCATTTGGGCAGTGCCCGCCAACTGCTCAAAATTCTGCAGGCGGAAAAATTGGCCAGGCTGAAAGCGGCGGGCGGCCAGCGGGGCATGCACCACCAGCTCAACAATCGTCGGGGTCAGGCGTTCCACCCGCACCACCCGCGCGATCAAGCCCGCATCCAACTCCGCCACCAACGCATCCCAAGTTTTGCCGCCCAAATCGGCCTCAGGCGCCCGTTGGCTAAGGCTGGCCGTAATTTGTGGATAGCCGTGTTTGGCACTGGCCATCGCCTTGACCACATTGCCGGCGAAACGGGGGTTCAGATCGCCGAAATGGCTTAGCCGACGCCCGCCGTACAGGGCTGCCGCCCCCTCAGGCAAATCCAGCAGCACGCCGGTGGATGGCTTTCCTGAGTCCACGACAAGCCGCGCAAAATCGACCAAGTCCGGCTCCTCCATCGCCAGCACGGTGTTGGGCTTGGTGCCCGCCGCGATCAGGATGCTGTGCGCGGGCAGGGTCGCGCTGGATCCATCCGCCTGTTGCACCGCCAAGCCCACGGCATGGCCATCAGGGTCCACCACCACCGCCTGCGGGCTAAGATCGGGGACCAGGCGGATGCCCTGCGCCAGCGCCAACTGCACCTCCTCATGATTCAGTCGATAGGCCGGCGCGGCGGTTAGCTCACGGCGATAGGCCACCGTCACCCCGCCCCAAGCCTGCAGCAGCGGCAGGGGGTCAAAATTGGCCGTATCTTTAGCGGCACGCAGGGCGCGGCCATGCTGCAAAAACTCCTCAGCAATGGCCCGTTCGGATGCATCCCAACCGCCCGCCACCGCATCCACCCCATGCACCGCCACCAACGCCTCGTAGCGGCTTAGGAACTTTTCCACCATCACGGGGTAATAGGCCAAGGCCTCGGTCGCCGTATCGATCGCGGTTAGCCCACCGCCCACCACCACCACCGGCAAGCGCAGCTGCAAATTGGCGGGGCTGTTGGCCTTGGCCGCACCGGTCAGCTGCAGCGCCATCAGAAAATCGCTGGCCATCCGCACGCCCTTAGCCAAGCCATGCGGCATGGTCAGGGTGGTTGGCCGCCCCGCGCCCAGACATAGGGCGACATGGTCAAAGCCGATCTCAAAAGCCTCAGCCACCGTCAGCTGGCTGCCCAGCCGCACCCCGCCATACAGCCGATAGTTGGCATGACGTTGCAGCACCAGCTGAATCAGGGTTAGAAAGTTTTTGTCCCAACGCACGGTGATGCCGTATTCCGCCACCCCGCCAAAACCGCCCACCACCCGCTGATCCAACGGCTGCCAAAGCTGTTGGATATCGAAAATCGGGCTGTGGGGATCGCTGCCCCAAGGCTGCATCAGCGGTTCAACCTTCAACCCCTCAACCGCCACCACCCCGTGCCCCTCCTGCAACAAATGATAGGCCAGGTTAAAGCCAGCCGGCCCCTGCCCCGCCACCAACACCCGATAGCCGCTGTTGGGCTTGGCCTGCGGGCGCGCCAGATTCAGCGGGTTCCAGCGGGTCAGCAGCAGGTACAGCTCAACCCCCCAGGGCAGATGCAGCACATCCTGCAGGATGCGGCTTTCGGTCAGGGGGATGTCCACCGGCTGTTGTTTTTGGTAGATGCAGGCCTTCATGCAATCGTTGCAGATGCGGTGGCCGGTGGCGGGCAGCAGCGGGTTATCGACCATGATCACCGCCAGCGCGCCAACGCTGAACCCCTGCTCCTTAAGCACATGGCTTTCCGAGATTTTTTGCGCCAGCGGGCAGCCGTTCAACGGGATATCGCTGGCTGAGCGTCGCGGGGTGCCATCCTTTTCCCGCAACCCATGCCGGCAGGAATCCTTGGCCTGGCGGTGGCATTTGATGCAGTAGTGCGCCTGCCCCAGCGCCTGATCCAGGCTGCCCCCCGCATCGGTCAGGGCAAAACCCTGGCGGATCACCCGATCTTCTGGCGCCGCCGCCAGCTGCTGAATTCCTCCCGTATCGCTAAGCGCCACCGCCCGCACCAATTTGGCCGGATCCAGCGGTTGGGGGATGGTAAACAGGGGGCTGTGGCGATGCCGCTGCTGCCCCGCAACCGTCAGCACCGCCCAGGCCGCATAGGCCTCAGCCGCCATTAGGGCTTCCACATGGCTGGCCTCATCCTTTAGCCAAGCCGCCACGCCAACAGCAAAGCGGTGCTCGAAATCCTGCTTTTCGCCTCCATCTAATAAGTACGGCTCCAGCGCGGCCAGCACCGCCGCCGCCTCAAGCGCATCGGTTTTGCCCTGATAATTGGGCACGGCGCGGCGCTGCACAAACTGCCGCCGCACCAGCGCAATCGGGTGAAAGCCGGCGATGCTGGATTTCAGCGCCGCATCGGCATCCACCAGCGCAAACCGCTGCACCAACCATTCATCCAGCCTTGGCGCCAGCGCCAACAGCAGTTCCGATTCCTGCAAGCTGGTTAGGCGATCTGGATCACCCCGCGCCGCCAGCAGCGCCCCCGCCAGCGCCGCATCCTGCTGCCCCAACCACACAAGAAATTCCTGATCGCACCGCGCCGCATCCCAGCCGACCAAATCGGGCGGGGTTTGGGGCACCAACGGTTGCGGGGCTGAAGAAACAGGCGTCATCATCCGCCCACCCTAACCCAACACCTTACTTTTTTACAACAGACGACCAAATCTCAAAGCAGCCCTATTTGTTCTGCCGGCGGTGTGACGCGGTACACTTTGGTCACGGTATAAACAGGCTCCTCAATTTGCTCGCCGTTGTTATCCGTGACAATCCGTTCCTCCATCTCCACCTCCAACGCGCTCCTTGGGGGTGCGCTGACGGTATTGTTCTGGAAGGCGGCCAGCCACTCTTTGTCCTCTATCGCGGCTTCAATCGCACGTTTGTAAACAAGCGTCCATTTTGACCCCCCCTCATAGGCAGGTTTGCGGATGCGCACCGTTGTTCTGATTTTTGAGATTACCACGTTTTGCGGATGAACTTCCGGCAAATCACCATTGATGGCTGACGGCACATCCTCCTTTAAGAATGTTTCAAAAATGGTCTTCTTCCCATCATAAAACTCCAAACGGTCGTAGCCATCCTGATTCAGCGGTTCAAGAACCTGAACAGCCAAGCGTCTTGTGGCTGGATTGTTGTACATATCAAACACAGGTTTGTTGACGATCAGGGGGTTGTGATCGCCGTGAATGTTGATCTCAATCACATCCCGCCCGTCTTTTTGCCCGATTGAAACGCTGTCAATCGTTTTCCCTTTGAGTTTTTTGATCAACCCATAAAGGCTTAGCCCAGCCCCACCAACAATCCCAATCCATTCAGCAATTTCTTTGACGGTGGCAACGCGGTCATCGGCAATAAGATTGGCCACGGACTCCCAGATCGTCTGCGCGACATCAATAAACAGTTCAAAACAGTTTTGGTTGAGATCGGCGTTCACCAGAATTTTGACGCCCGTTTTGTCGCCGTTCAATTGGCGGTTCACCGATTTAATCAGATCGGAAAGCGCAATTAGGGAGGGGGCTAAATCCGCCACATCCATAGATTTGCCCACAACCGCAGCACCGTCATATTTGATCGTGGTACGAAGGGTTTGTGCCATGGCGGGGTTCCTTAAGTGTTCAGTCCCATGAATATAAGGCGAAACCTGCCAACCAACAACCAGCTTCTCGACAACAGACGGTTAACACTTCGTTAAACCAAATGCGGGCAAAATGGGGGGATGATTACCTACAACGCCATTCTGTCGGAAGTGCGGCGGGTGCAGCCCGTGCAATTGTTCGGGCATGTCACCGGCGTGCTGGGCATGATGTTGGAGATTGGCGGCATTACGCAAGAGGTCAGCATTGGTGACCGCTGCCGCATTCAGGGGCGCAAGCAGGCGGGCGTGGCCAAATCGATTCAGGCCGAGATTATCGGCTTTCGCAACGGCCGCGCGGTCGCCCTGCCCTTTGGCCTACTGGATGGGGTTGGGCTGGGCCAACCGGTTGAGATGATGAAGACCGAGGCGGTGATTTATCCAGAAAACAGCTGGCTGGGGCGGGTGATCAACGCCAACGCCGAACCGATCGATGGCAAGGGCGGCCTAAGCGAGGGCGCGACGCCGGCGCTGTTGCGCAACACCCCACCCCCCGCCAATTTGCGCCAACGGGTGGGCACCAAAATCGATCTGGGCGTGCGGCCACTGAACGCCTTTCTGACCTGCTGCAAGGGTCAGCGGATGGGGATTTTTGCCGGCTCAGGCGTTGGCAAATCCGTGCTGCTGGGCATGTTAGCGCGCTACAGCACCGCCGACATCATCGTGATTGGCCTGATTGGGGAGAGGGGGCGGGAGGTGCAGGAATTTATCGATGACGATCTGGGGCCTGAGGGCTTGGCACGGTCGGTGCTGATCATCGCCACCTCAGACGAATCGCCCCTGATGCGGCGGCAGGCGGCGCAAACCACGCTGGCGGTGGCCGAGTATTTCCGTGATCAGGGCAAGGATGTGTTGTGCCTGATGGACAGCGTTACCCGCTTTGCGATGGCGCAGCGCGAAATCGGCCTGTCAGCGGGTGAGCCGCCGGCCAGCAAGGGCTACACCCCCACCGTGTTTGCTGAGCTGCCCAAACTGCTGGAACGCGCCGGCCCGGGGGTTGCGGGCAGCGGCAGCATCACCGCCCTGTTCACCGTGCTGGTTGAGGGGGATGACATGAACGAGCCGATCGCCGATGCCGTGCGCGGCATTTTGGATGGCCATATCGTGCTGGACCGCAAAATCGCCGAGCGCGGCCGCTATCCCGCCATCAATATCTTGCGCAGCATTTCCCGCACCATGCCCGGCTGCAACAGCGAGGCGGAAAATGTGTTGATCCGCCGTGCCCGCCAACTGCTGTCCAGCTATGAGGATATGGCTGAGCTGATTCGCCTGGGCGCCTATCGCCGCGGCAGCGACCCGCAGGTGGACGAGGCGATTTTGTTCCACGACCCCTTAGAACAATTCCTCAGCCAAAACCGCCACGAGCGGGCGGATCTGCAAGATGGCTATCAGGAATTGGCCGAACTGCTGCAAACCCCACCGGTTTAAGAAAGGACCACCCCGTCAGGCTTCGCCTGCCACCCCTCCGCAAGAGGAGGGGAATTAAGAAGACGGGGTGGTTGCTACAGCCCATCCCCAAGCGTGCTTTGCGGCACCAGCGCCACAATCTCAGCGAACAACCCAGCGACACAGGCATCGATGCGGGCGTCATCGCGGCCGCGCACCACCACCGCGGTGTGCGGACGGTCGTTTTTGATGGTGGGGTAGCTGCCCACCTGCAAATCGGGGTAGTTGGCTTGGGCGGCGGTCATCACATCGGCGATGCGGCTTTCACCGCTGGGGCACTGAATGGTGACGCTGCGATAGGGCTGCGCGTCGGGGGCCAGGCGTGGCAGCAAACCGTTCAACATCGCCTGAAAAATCTTGGGGCTGCCGGCCATCACATGCACATTGCCCACGCTGAACCCCGGCGCGCCTGAGACCGGATTGTCGATCAGCGTCGCGCCCAGCGGGATGCGAGCCATCCTTTTGCGGGCGGGCGTTACCTGCTCAACCCCCTGATAATAATCCACCAACCGCGCCAACGCCGCCGCATCCACCACCAACGGGCGGTCAAAGGCGATCGCCACCGCATCGGCGGTCATGTCGTCATGGGTGGGGCCAATGCCGCCGGTGCTGAACACATGATCATATTGACGGCTAAGCGCCTGAAGATTTTGCACGATCACCGGCACGTCATCCTGAATCACCCGGCATTCCTGCAAATCCAAGCCGGCGGACGACAGGGCCTTAGCCAGAAAATTCAGGTTTTGATCCACCGTGCGCCCACTCAACACCTCATTCCCAATCATCAGCATTGCAGCGGTGGGGGCAGCGGTGGGAGCAGTGGTCATCGGTAAGGCTTTTGGCTAGGTGGGGGTGCGCCTAGCTTAGCCAACAAGCGCGGGCAAAACAACGGTAACGACATTGTGATGATCATGGATTATAATGGTTGCGATTGCCCTTCTAAGACAGGATTAAAAATGACCCATTTGAAAGCAAAAGCCTTGCTGGCGGCGGCTGTCATCGCCTTAGCAGCAGCACCAGCAGCGCGCGCTGAGATTTATGACCAGAACGGCAATGTCTATAAACCCGCCCCCCGCACTGCCACCAATCAGGGTGTCACCAACAACAATTTCGGCAAAAGCTCGACCGCGCGCACCCCGGGGCAGGTAACCGTGCCATCGGTTTCCAACCGCAACAACCTGCCCAGCTCCAATTATGGCAACAATGCGGGCAATTTGAACAACCGTGCGCCCAGCGCCGCGCAAACCTTTTCCACCCTAACCGGCAGCCAGATTCAGGGGATTGAGCAGGAGTGTCGCAACGGCATCGCCAACCAATTCCCCAAGGTGCGCTCCAACCAGGCGTTGTTGAACAGCATTTGCCAATGCGGCGTGCAAAAGGTGGTGGCGGCCAATGTTGACCCCAAAGATTACGAGCGCTTTATCGCCAAAGACATGACCCTGCTGCAAGATCCCAAATACCAGGGGATGATTTCTGATGTGGCGCAAAGCTGCGTGTTGCCCGCCTATCAAAGCAACCCCGACGCCTTTGTTGAGGGCGCCGGTGGCACGGCAGCGCTTGGTGGGGGTGGTGGTGGCATAGGTGGCGCCGCCCTGCCCTCCGCCCAGCCCAGCTATCAGCCATCCGCTCAGCCAGCCTATCAGCTGCCGGCACAGCCTTCTGGCCAGTCATCAGGGCAAACCGGCCGCCAGCCATCCTTTATTCTTCGTTAAATACCCACAAAAAACGATCCATGCACGATTTTGCTGCAATTGTCTAAAATTTGTGCGATCATTCCATCGAATTGTCACAAAATGCTTTTAGGATACAAAGTGCAGCAGGATTTGGTGATGCCCCACTTGGGGTGTTGCTGGCGTTTTAGGGAAGGTTTTTGAAGATGGCGGGCGCAGCGGTTCCAAACTACTACGAGATTCTTGGCGTCACCCATGATGTGACAGCTGAGAATTTAAAACGAGCCTTTCGGAACTTGGCCAGAAAGTATCACCCCGATCTCAATCCAGGCGATACGGATGCTGAGGCAAAATTTAAAGAAGTTAATGCAGCCTACGAAGTCCTTTCTGATCCAGATAAGACAGAGGCCTATCGTGCTTTCCCACCATGCGATGAGTTCCCTAACAAGATTTTTAACCGCTCTAGTTTTGAGGAGGCTTTCCGTGTTGATTGGTTAGATCATTACGCAGAAAATAGAGACTATTACAGACAAATCTCATCAAAAACGCAACCACCACAGGATCTCGACGCATATTTTGAGAGTATGTTTGGTCCTCTTAATGGTCAAACAAAATCAGGTTCTCCATCAAAAGAGGAAAAAGCAAAGGTTTGGAAAGAGGCTGCTACGACTTTTGATCGCATGTATCAGCCAAACCCTTCAGCAAGAACAGACAAGCCAGCAAGTTCTTTTGATTGGGAAAAACATGCGGCACAACAACGTGCAGAAGAAATAGCTAAACATAAATCAGATTTAACAAAAGAATATAATCGATTAAACAAGTCTGTAGATGCAAATATAGCCGCGGCCAGATCAGAGCGAATCAAAAATTTTTCGCAAAAGACACCATTCGAACACTTACAAGCAGAAGTTGCATACCGTCAAGCACTTAAAGACACGCATGAGATCGCTGCAACAAGGCTTGTGCAACTAATCAAAACACAAAAACACCTTCATCAAGACAGCGGTGAAGAATTTCAAGCACAATTCCAAGAATATATAGAATTATATCAGCAAAAAGAACAAGAAGCTGCCGCTGAATTAGAAAAAGCTAATCAAAATTTGGCAACCTATAAACAGCAGGCATCTGAAAAAATAGAAAAATCAAGATCCGCAGAAGAACTTATCAAATCTACTTTGGATTTAGCATCACAACGAGAACTAGAACTCATTTACCAAATTAGACCATTACAAGAAAACCTCATCGAAGAGGCACATACAACAACAGCTCAATTGGCCAACAGCAAAATATTTGGTCAGATTGCCACACTTCGACTAGGTGTTTTTAAGGATATTAAGCAACAGCTTCTAACAACAGAGCAAGCTTTAGCACAGCTTGATCCCGCATCTGTTGCCACGGCCGCATCTTTTACGAACTACCGCACCCAGAACGCTCAAAACATCACACGGGAAGAGCAGTTCCAGCAAAGCTATCAAGAAGAGCAAGCAACGCTGACCACCCTGCTGGAAAAAGAAATCGTGGTTGAAGCAACCCTGCAAGGGCTGGTTTTTAGAGCACAGGCTAGAGCCAAGACCCTGCAAATCCAGTTGGACACAAAGATTCTGGCAGTACCCGATAGAACGCAAGCAGAGCAGCTAGCGCTTCGATACGAAACCGCCACCAAGATCTACAGACTATGGCAGGAGGAGGCAACACAGGCGGAGGAATCGTTAACCGACCTGTCCCCAAATTTTGCTGCTGGCCAACGCGGTATCTTGGGAAATTTTGTACAAGAAGCAAAAGCCGCCCAACAAGAAATCGCACAACAACAGCAAGACCTGCAGAACCTAGACGCTGCAGCAGCGCAGGCACTGGACGCAGCAACGACGACCGCTGCCGCCACCAGCAATCCACAACCGCTAGAACCATCGCCAACCCCACAAGCCCTACAACAGGAGGGTGTTGCGGCCGCTATTGCGGCAGCGGAGGCATTAAAAGCCGAGATGCAGGAAAAAATTGCACCATTGCAAGCAGAACTCCTCAATGATGCGAACCCGCCTACAATCCTTTCGTTTGTTGATCTGCAACAGGCGGCCTTCCTACAGGCCACAACGACTGAAGAGAAGTTGGCCGCCAACGCAAAACTGCAGGAAATTGCCCAAATTCAATACAACACTTATAAATCAATTGCAACACAATTAGAAGAAACGTCTCAATATTTAAAAAAAATTGGGTCTACACCCCCAGATAATTTTAAAATTTACCAAACCAATAATATTCAAGATAGACATCAAGCCAATCTTGATTGTTCGAAATGTCAAAACGAACAAACAGAACTGACCGCCCGGTTGGGAAATGAAGCAATTGTTAAAGCAAGCCTGCAACAATTGATCGACAACAGAAATCACCAAGCCGCGCAGCTTCAACAAAATTTGGAAACAGAGTTAGAACAATCCGATTGGACGGATAAAGAAGAGCTGGAGCGTCGATTAGAAATCGCAACAGAGATCCAGCAACTTTGGGAGGATGCCGAAATTGCAGCGGAAGAGTATTTAAAACGCGACCTGTCCCCAAATTTTGTTGCTGGCCAACGTGCTGCATTTGCAAAGCATATACAAACCGCAAAAATCACCGAACAAACCCTCGCGCAACAACTGAAAGACCTGCAGGCGCAGGACGCTGCAGCAGCTGTGACGGCAACTGAAGTCCTAGGCGCTCCCGCGGCCGCCCATACCGCCAACACAACCGCAGCAGAACCGCTAACCCCACAAGCCTTGCAACAGTCTGTCGTTGATGCTGCCATTGCGCAAACGAAGAAAAAAATAGAAGAACTCGTTACCAAATGTCAAGAATTCGAAAAAAATTTACACCCAAATCCACAAACTCTTGAGGAAAACCTGCATAATGCTGAAATACATTATAAAATCGGCGAAACAGAAATTGAGGTCAGAAACGACATCGATACGATACTGACTGCCGCTAAAATCCAATGTAACCGCCTTGCGCTGACTGATTTTGACGATACAAAATTAGATGACCCAATCAAAACAAAATTAGATGACCCAATCAAAGAAAACCTTATCTTACAACAAAGCGCCAAAGCCTTTATGGCGGAGGATCAAGATGAAATCGACGCCATAAAACGTCAATTGGCGGAAGAACAGGCAGCGGCAGAGGCGGCTGCGCAAACTGCAACACCGGTGAATGTTGTCCCCCCACCCGAAGAGAGATTAAAAATCAATCTTCCGGCGCTTAAAAAATGGTTTGATCACATCTTAGAAGGGCCCTACGCCGATAGTGCCTTGCTCATAGAATTGAAAAAGTGCAATCCAAGCAACAAATTTGGTGGTGCGAACTCCGAAAAGTTTTTGTACATTTGGTTGGCGTCTCGTGCTAGCAGCCCACCTGAACATGGCAATACCTTTGATGATTATCGTAAGCAACTAACAGAGCATCAGTTTAAAGTTCGCGACATTGAGAGCCGGCTCAAACAAAAGACCGGCTGGAATCCAGACGCCATCATTCAGCTGAACACAGATGAGGCCACCGCGTTTTTAACCACGGGTAAGTTGCCCAATATAGACGCTCTTTTAACATCCTTGCAGCCACAGGTTGTTGCCACTCCAGCCCAGTCTGCTGGGAACACACCAGCTAGCACGACGGCAGCATCCTCGCAGGCAGCAACAACACCCCTAACCAAAGCCGAACAGCTACAGGAGGAGATCGTTAATAAAGCCGTTCTGGAAATGGACACACTTCTAGAAGAGCTCGCTGACAAACAGAAAATATTGCGGGGCAAGCAGAAAAAAGCACTAACGACTCAGCAGGATTTAGAAAATACTCGCATCAATCGTGACGTCTTCCAAACAGAAATTAATTACCGAATCGCCATCGATGAGATACTGAGTGCCGCTCAAACCGCATGGCGAGACCTTGATGCGCCGAATGCCCCCAACGCACGCACCCCCTTAGATGATTTGATAATAGGCAATCTTGCTGAACAACAAAGAAACCAACAACAACTGCCTTTTTGCGAAATGGCAATAGCGGAGCTGCAAAAGGAATTGGAGGAAGAGGAAGAGGAAGAGGGTAGAGGTCCACCCCCCCCCACGCCACCAACGTCCACACGCGCCAACAACACAAGCCCAGGAGGAAAAGGCAATCAGAGGCCAAGAACTGGCAAGAATACAAGGCCAAGAACGGCACCGAATCGGCGGCGAGAAGTGGCGCAAACACACGCTGAGCAAACCCAAGTCCCCAGCATGTATGGCACTGGC
The DNA here is from genome assembly GCA_044345375.1 of Alphaproteobacteria bacterium. Classification (GTDB taxonomy): domain Bacteria; phylum Pseudomonadota; class Alphaproteobacteria; order CAISOG01; family CAISOG01; genus CAISOG01. Next base: position 2,279 of record JBIJBF010000025.1, on the reverse strand, counting down.
ATGGGCATCCAGGCAGGCGCCAGCCAGCAGCAGCAACCTACCGAACGCCCCCTAACCGTAAAACCAAAAGCTTCGTTAGGCGAGAAATCAGCCCAACAAATGCCAATCGTACAATCGGAGAAGTTGTTGGAGCTGGCGGGGAAGGCAGGAAAGTCTGCGATCAGCGCTGTAGCGCTTCCCTTCGCTTTTCTTGCTACCATCGCCAACAGTGAGAGCATGGTGGGAGCCTTTCAAAAGGCTTGTGACGACACGGTTGAGTTTATACAACAAGCCTGTGAGGTGATCCCTAAAGGCCTGACCGTGCTACTCATGCAGAACATGCAAGGCGGACGCACCTAAGCTCCGCCCCCCAATCGGCTTGCAAGATTCGATCTGTGATGAAGAACCACCCCGCCCTTCGGGCACCCCTCCGCAAGAGGAGGGGAATAAGTGGAGCCTTAATTCCCCTCCTCTTCGGAGGGGTGGCAGGCGCAGCCTGACGGGGTGGTCCCTTACCTTTTGGTGGCGCGGAGCAATCTGGCCAGCAGGGCGTCTAGTCGGTTGATGGCGGGTTCTGGGACCGCCAGATGGGTGGAGCTTTGGGTTAGCAGCTGTTTTTCTAGCCAAAAGGCCACCTCGTCCGCGCCCAGCCAATCGATCAGGGCGAAGCCCAGCTGCTGGTGAAAGGCGGCCAGATCCACCCCCACCCCGATTTGCCGCAGGCCCAGCATCACCCACTCCTCAGCCTGGGTTTGCCGGCTTAAATCCTCCCACTCCGCCGCGCCATGCCCTACTGCCGCCACCGCCTGATGCCAATCCGCCGGTTTTTTGTGGTTCAGCGTGGCGATGCGTTGGCTGCCCCCCCCTAGGCTAAGCCGCCCATGCGCGGCTTTTAAAGTGAGGCGCCCATGCGCGCCGGGTCCAATGCCGATGTAATCCTGCGCCGCCCAGGTGTTCAAGTTGTGTTGGCTGCGTTGCGCGGGGGTGATGGCGTAGGAGGAAACCTCATAGTGGTCATAGCCCGCCGCCCGCATCAGCTGGTTGGTGTGGTCGTAAAAATCCGCCAGGCTGTCGGCATCCGGCATCACCAACGCGCCGCGCTTAACCTGCTGGCCAAAGGGGGTGCCCGACTCGATGGTCAGTTGATAAAGCGAGGCGTGGGGGATGCCAAGCCCCTGCCACTCCTGCAACTCCGCCTGCCACCCGTCCAAGCTTTGTTGCGCCCGGCCATAGATCAAATCGGTCGACAGGCGGTCAAACAGCCGCTGCGCCACCGCCAGCGCCTGCAACGCCTGCGCCCGCCCGTAATCGCGCCCCAAGGTGGCTAAGCCCTGATCGGTGATGGATTGCAGCCCCAGCGACAGGCGGTTGATGCCGGCGGCGCGAAAGCCCGCGAAACGTTCCACCTCAACCCCGGTCGGGTTCGCCTCCAACGTTACCTCCGCCCCCACCGCTATTGGCCACAAGCTGCTGATATGGTTCAGAATTTCCTCAACCAGCCAGGGCGACATCAAGGATGGCGTGCCGCCGCCGAAATAGATGCTGTGCAGCGGGCGGCCAGCGGTTAGGCCGTGGTAATGGGTGAGCTCGCGGCGAAAATGCGTCAGCCACTCCGCCTCATTGATCGCATTTTGGCGCGCGCTGTAGACGTTGAAATCGCAAAACGGGCAGATCTTTTGGCAATAGGGCCAGTGCAGATAGATGCTGAGTTTGGGCAGGGGGCTAAACTTGGGCATACTTGCGATAGGTTTCACGCTCCATATCGCGGATATCCACCGACAATTGGTTGGCGCTTGGCAAGGCCGCCTGCAACACCGCCAGCAACGCCTGGGTCAGCGCCTGTTTCTGCTCAACCGTGCGCCCTGCCAGCAAATGCACGGTGGCGTGGGCAAAGCTGGCGGCGGGGTCGGTTCCCACCAGAAACAGCTCAGCCCGATAGGCGCGGGTTTTGATGTCCGCCGGCACCGCAAACAGGCCGCTTTGGATCATGCAGTCATGCGCCAACGCCAGCACATCGCCCGCCTGCACGGCTTGCTGAAGATTGGCGGAATATTCGATGGTTAAATGCGGCATGCGCCATATGTGCCACAGCCGCGCCAATTGCGCAATGCCGGTTGCTGAGGATCGCAATTCACACCAAAAAAGCTTGGTGGTTCCAATAAAGAGATTATTCCTATCCGCCACCTCAATCGTTAACCAAACCTTCAGCTCCCCTATGCCATAGTGTGTGTAAGGCGGTATGTGTTGTTTGCAAACCGCCATCACAGTTCAATCCACGTAGGAGATTGATATGGTTAGTG
>JBIJBF010000008.1:0-68457 GCA_044345375.1 Alphaproteobacteria bacterium | reverse complement strand
TGTTCCGTCTGAACCAACCACCCCGCCCTTCGGGCACCCCTTAGCAAGAGGGGAATGAAGTAAGGCAGGCCTAAATTCCCCTCCTCTTGCGGAGGGGTGGCAGGCGTAGCCTGACGGGGTGGTCCTACTGCAGCAAATGATGGATGGTGGCGGTAGCGGGGTGGTTGGCCTTGCCATCCTTGGATGAGGTTTGGCCAGCGTTATAGCTGGTGCGCTGTTTGGATGCATCGGCCGCAACGCTATCCCCATCCAGCTTATCCCCCAAGGTGACATCAAGAATCAGCACCTGTTGCAACAAGGATTTTTCGTCGCCGCTTAGATAGGGGTTTTGTTGCAGCCCGCCCAGCATCGCGATGTAGTGCTGGCGGTTGATGGCCCCTTGGCGCATCGCCATTTGAGCATAATCCACATAGGCCTGGCAAAAATCCATGGCTTGCAGATAGATGCAGCGCCATTGCGGAATGCCATAGGCCTGCTTAAACGCGGTCTCCTGCCGCAAACTGGCGGATGTTGGGGTGATGTTGGCGCTGTTAAAGGGATCAAGGCCGCCATCCTCCTTAACCCGTTTAAAGCTTTGCAGCGCCTGTAACCGTTGGTGATAGATGCTGGCCAGACGATGAAAAAACCGCTGCGCGACCGCTGTGGTGGAAGGATCGGTTAGGGCTAGGGGCGATTGTTGCGTCGCCCGTTGCCATTCAACAATGGTGGCATAGCTCAACTGGTTGCTAAGCATCATATGCAGCAACGTATCAACATAATCGTCGGTTTGCACAAAGGGATAGGCGGTTTCGTCAACAAACGCCACCACCGATTCTGGCGTTTGTTGCATCAGATGCGTCAACATTTTGGCCGACAGCGCCTGGGTTTGGAAAAACAGCTCAAAAAAGCTGTCGACCTGCTGCATGCTGCTTAATTTGCGCTGCAGATGCCGTTGGCGGATATCGGGCGACAGGGACAGCAAATCGCCCACCAAGCCAAAGGGCTGATCATCGCCAAACACCTCCTGATACTGGTCATAGATGGCACTGTACCACACCACCCGCGGTTCCACCGTGTTGGGCGACCACAGCAGATCGATGCCGCTGCGGTTATAGCTGCCATCCACATAGTCCCCCAAAATCAGCGCATGATCCTTTAGCAGCGCGGCATGGTTGGCAAATGCCCGTGTTAAATGATCTGCAGCAGCAGAGGTGAAATGGTTGGGCAACTCATGCACCATGGTGCCGAAAATCCTAAACAAAAGGCGGTGAAAATGGCCACCGAACTTTAGAATCCGCACAAGACCATCGTGCCCGCATTATTTATCCGATTGCACCTGTTTCGCAAGATCATAAATAGCAAGTTTCTGGGCTATTTTCTCTTGCCAAAAGGGGGCCGGGTGGGCTAGGGCTAGGGAAAGCTAGAATTTCTTAGAAAAAGCTGGCTTCCACTCTGCCCCAAAGCCACTCCGACTCAAAAGGATTTGATCATGGCCAACCAATCTGCAAACAAATTTCAACGTGTCAAAATTGCCCTCATCGGTGCTGGCCAAATCGGCGGCACCCTGGCGTTGCTGGCTGGCCTTAAGGAGCTGGGCGATATCGTGCTTTATGATGTGATGGATGGGGTGCCGCAGGGCAAGGCCTTGGACATCTTCCAATCCTCCCCCGTGCTGGGCTTTGATGCGGCGGTGCGCGGCGCGCAGGACTACTCCGGTATCGCTGGCGCCGATGTGGTGATCATCACCGCCGGCCTGCCTCGCAAACCGGGGATGAGCCGTGACGATCTGCTGTTCACCAACGCCGGCATCATCAAGCAGGTGGCGGCTGGGGTTAAGGAACATGCGCCCAACGCCTTTGTGATCGTGATCACCAATCCTTTGGATGCGATGGTGGCGGTGTTTCAGCAGGAGAGTGGTTTGCCGGCCGATCATGTGGTGGGCATGGCTGGGGTTCTGGATTCCGCCCGTTTCCGTGCCTTTTTGGCTGAGGAGTTGCGGGTATCGGTTAAGGATATCAGCGCCTTTGTGCTGGGCGGTCATGGCGACACGATGGTGCCGATGGTGCGCTACACCACGGTGGCGGGCATTCCGCTGCCTGATTTGGTCAAAATGGGTTGGATCACCCAAGCCCGCGTCGACGAAATTGTCAAACGCACCCGCAGCGGTGGCGCGGAAATTGTCGATCTGTTGAAAACCGGCTCAGCCTTTTATGCCCCGGCGGCCAGTGCGATTGCGATGGCCGAATCTTACCTGCGCGACAAAAAACGGGTGCTGCCTGCCGCGGCCCTGCTGAACGGTCAATATGGCGTTACTGGCCTGTACGCTGGTGTGCCGATCGTGATTGGCGCCAGTGGGGTTGAACGGATCGTTGAGCTGCAATTGACGGCTGATGAGCAGGCGATGTTTGACAACTCCATCACCGCGGTTCAGGGGTTGATGGATGTGTTGAAAAACCCACCGGTTGCTGCTTAAAACTTGATGAACTTTTAACGGAAGAGATTTTCTGATGAACCTGCATGAATACCAAGCCAAATCCCTGCTTAACAAATTTGGGGTGGCGGTGCCCGTCGGCTTTCCCGCCTTTTCGGTGGAGGAAGCAACTGAGGCGGCGCAAAAGCTAAGCAGCAGCGTCTATGTAGTGAAAGCGCAGATTCATGCCGGCGGGCGTGGCCAGGCTGGCGGCGTCAAGGTTGTCAAATCGCTGGCTGAGGTTACCACAGCGGCGCAGGCGATTATGGGCAAAACCCTGATCACCCCCCAAACCGGCCCAGCTGGGCGTTTGGTGCGCCGTTTGTATGTTGAGGAGGGGTGCGCGATTGCGCGTGAGCTCTACCTCAGCTTTCTGGTCGATCGCACGACGCAGCGGGTGATGGTGATTGCCTCAACCGAGGGCGGCATGGATATTGAGGAGGTGGCGGAACATACCCCTGAAAAAATCGTGACTTTTTCGGTGGATCCGGCCGCTGGCTGGCAGCCCTATCACGGGCGTTTGCTGTGCAAGGCCTATGGCCTTACCGAGAAATTCAGCGTGCAATCGGCCAACAAATTGTTTGCCGCGCTGTATGACGCCTTTTGGGGAATCGATGCCAGTTTGGTTGAGATTAACCCGCTGGTGGTCAAGGCCGACGGCGGCCTGATCGCCCTGGATGCCAAGGTCTCGATCGATGACAACGCCCTGTTCCGCCACCCCGACATCGCCGCGATGCGGGATGAGGCTGAGGAGGATCCGTTGGAGGTTGAGGCGGGTAAGGCTGGCCTGAACTACATCAAGCTGGACGGCAACATCGCCTGTTTGGTTAATGGCGCCGGCTTGGCGATGGCAACCATGGATATCATCCAGCTGTGCGGTGGATCGCCCGCCAACTTCCTGGATGTCGGCGGCGGCGCCACCAAAGATCAGGTGACCAAGGCGTTTCGCATCATCCTGTCGGATCCAAATGTTGAGGGGATTTTGATCAACATCTTTGGCGGCATCATGCGCTGCGACATTATTGCTGAGGGGGTGATTGCCGCGGCCAAAGAGGTGCATTTGGACAAGCCGCTGGTGGTGCGGTTGGAGGGCACCAATGTCGATCTGGGCAAGAAAATTCTGCGCGAATCAGGCTTGGCGGTGATTCCGGCCAATGATTTGTCAGACGCTGCCCGCAAGATTGTTGACGCGGTAAGGGCCAGCAAGGAAACCGCCGCGGCCTAAACATCATCACACCAAAACATTTGATCAGGGAATTTTATCATGGCTGTACTTGTCAACCACAACACCAAGGTGATCTGCCAGGGCTTTACCGGCGCGCAGGGCACCTTTCACAGCGAACAGGCGATTGCCTATGGCACCAAAATGGTCGGTGGGGTAACCCCGGGCAAGGGGGGCAGCCGCCATTTGGATCTGCCGGTTTTTGACACGGTGCGCGAGGCGGTTGAGCAGACCGGCGCCAACGCCAGCGTGATCTACGTCCCACCCCCGTTTGCCGCCGATGCGATTTTGGAGGCTGCCGATGCGCAGATTCCGCTGGTGGTTTGTATTACTGAGGGGATTCCGGTGCTGGATATGATGCGGGTTAAGCGCGCCATCGCCAATTCGGGCACCCGACTGATCGGCCCCAACTGCCCGGGCATTATCACCCCTGGCGAGTGCAAAATTGGCATCATGCCAGCGCATATCCATCTGCCTGGCAAGGTGGGGATTGTGTCGCGTTCCGGCACCCTGACCTATGAGGCGGTGTTCCAAACCACCAATTTGGGCTTGGGGCAATCCACCTGCATCGGCATCGGCGGCGACCCGATCAACGGCACCAATTTTGTTGATGCGTTGGAGCTGTTTTTGGGCGATCCAAAGACCGAGGCGATCATCATGATTGGCGAAATCGGCGGCGAGGCTGAGGAGATTGCGTGTGAGGTGATTCGTTCCAGCAAGATCAAAAAACCGATGGCCGGCTTTATCGCTGGCCTTACCGCACCTCCGGGACGGCGGATGGGGCATGCTGGCGCGATTATTGCCGGTGGCAAGGGCGGCGCTGAGGACAAGATTGAAACCATGAAATCGGTGGGCATCGTGGTCGCCAGTTCACCCGCGGAAATGGGGCAGGCCCTGCAACAGGCCATCGCCAAGGCGGCTTAACAGATGGTGGAGCTTGCGGCGAACAGTTTTGACCTCATCGTTGTTGGCGGCGGCCCGGGCGGCTATGTCGCGGCGATTCGTGCCAGCCAATTGGGCATGAAGGTGGGCTTGGTTGAGCGTGAACATTTGGGCGGTATTTGCCTGAACTGGGGCTGTATTCCGACCAAGGCCTTGCTGCGCAGCTCAGAAATCCATCATCTGCTGCATCATTTGGACGAGTTTGGCTTTAGCGCCAGCAACATCAGCTTTGATCTGGCCAAGGTGGTGGCGCGTTCCCGCGCGGTGGCGGGGCAGCTGTCGGGCGGCATCAAGCATTTGCTGAAGAAAAACAAGGTCACGGTGTTTGATGGCCTGGGCAGTTTGGCCGGTAAAGCTCAGCTAAAGGTCAGCTTGACCGCTGGCGGGGAGACGTTGTTGACCGCGCCGCACATCATTCTGGCCACTGGTGCCAGAGCCCGCGTTTTGCCGAATCTGGAGCCCGATGGCCGCCTGGTTTGGACCTATAAGGAGGCGATGGTGCCAACCGCGCTGCCCAAAAAGCTGTTGGTGGTGGGCAGCGGCGCGATTGGTATTGAGTTTGCCAGCTTTTACCGCCTGATGGGGTCTGAGGTGACGGTGGTTGAGCTGCAACCCCGTATTCTGCCGGTTGAGGATGCCGAAATTTCGGAACTGGCGCGCAAAGCCTTTGCCAAACAGGGCATCAACATTCTAACCGGTGCCAGCGTGACCAAGTTGGATCGGGCGAGCGACCAGGTTACCGCCACGATTCTACAAGACGGCAAAACCCAAACCCTGACCGTTGATCGGGTGATCAGCGCGGTGGGGATTGTCGGCAATACCGAGGGGATCGGGTTGGAGGGCACCAAGGTGCAGGTTGAGCGCGGCCATATCGTGATCGATGGCTATGGCCGCACCGCAGAACCCGGGGTCTACGCGATTGGCGATGTGACCGGTGCCCCCTGGTTGGCGCACAAGGCCAGCCATGAGGGGGTGATCTGTGTTGAGAAAATCGCCGGCCTACCCGATGTGCATCCGTTGAAAATCGAAAATATCCCCGGCTGCACCTATGCCTATCCGCAGGTGGCCAGCGTTGGGTTGACTGAGGAAAAAGCCAAAGAATTGGGGCACAGCCTTAAAATCGGCCGCTTCCCCTATATGGCCAACGGCAAGGCGATCGCGCTGGGCGAGCCTGAGGGCCTAATCAAAACCATCTTTGACAGCAAAACCGGTGAGCTGTTGGGGGCGCATATGATCGGCGCTGAGGTGACCGAGATGATTCAGGGCTATGTGATCGCCAAACAGCTGGAAACGACCGAGGCCGATTTGCTGCACACCGTCTTCCCCCACCCAACCCTGTCTGAAATGATGCACGAATCGGTTCTGTCCGCCGAGGGGCGCGCGGTTCATATTTAGCCCCCCTAAAAAACCCTTAACCTATTGTATATTATCACTATTCTTTAGCATTTTTGTTGTGTATGACGAAGAGATTTGTGCGGTGTGGCGCGAGAACCCGTATCGCCCATGACAAAACCCCTTAATTTTATCTTTTATAGCACCACAGATGACTTTTTGGAAGTCGTAAAATACAATTGCGGCTTCCATTCTTGCCCATTCGGCAAAATCATGCAGTAATCCCCATGTTTTTGGCGTTGTTTGATAAGTTTTGATGCATTTTTCTCCCTATGTTCGGATCAGTGTTGGTTTGTTGGGTGGGTCTTTTAATCCCCCCCACGCGGGGCATGTCGCGATCAGCCTGTTGGCGCGCAAGCGGTTAAAGCTGGATCGGGTGGTGTGGCTGGTTTCGCCGCAAAACCCACTGAAATCCAAACAGGGGATGGCCCCATTCCCCATCAGGATGGCGGCCTGTCAGCGTTTGACCAAACATTTGCCGATCAGCGTCAGCGATATTGAGCAGCAGTGGCAAAGCCCGATCACCTTTTACACGCTGCAGCGGTTGCGGCGGCGTTTCCCCAGGATTCGGTGGGTTTTTATGACGGGCAGTGAGAATTTCGGCCAATTGCACCGCTGGCATCACTGGAATCGCCTGCTGAAACAGGCCGCGCTTGCCGTGTTCAGCCGGCCATGTTACAATTCCAACATTAAATTAAGCAGGGCTGGGCATCGTTATCATCGTAACCGACTTTCATCCCCCTCCGCGATCCGCCATCGCCACCAGCTTCCTGCGTGGGTTTTTGTGCCCGAAAGCTGGTATCGCATCTCCTCAACCAAAATTCGTCAAGAGTTGGGCAACAAGCCCTGGTACGAGGCTTAAGCACGAATTTTCTCTTTTCACATCCAATAAGGCACCCTAATGAAACCCGCTAAGACCCTGCGCCTAACCCCCCGCAAACTTGCTGCCCAGAAAACCCCCATGACCTCCAAGGAGGTTTTGGCGCATGTGGTAACCGCGTTGGAGGATGGCAAGGCCGAACAGCTGCTGGTGATCGATTTGGCGGGCAAAAGCGATATGGCCGACTTTATGGTGATCGCCAGCGGTCAATCGCAGCGTCAGGTGGCCGCCTTGTCTGGCCGCATCGTTGAATCGTTAAAGGCGCAGTTCAAGCTGAACAGCGGGGTTGAGGGGATGCCATCGGCCGATTGGGTGGTGGTGGATGCGGGCGATGTGATCGTGCATTTGTTCCGCCCTGAAATTCGTGAATTCTATCAGTTGGAAAAAATGTGGGGCGCGCATTTCCCGGAAACCGATGCGGCTTTCCACCCGCAAAGCACCAAATCCACCTTCATGAATCCCAGCGTGCTGCTGCCAACCGAATAGCCAGTTTACCCCAAAAGCACGCATCCCCATATGAACAGAGCGTTCAGCAAGCTTAGCAGCACCACCCCACCGCCAATATCTTTGATGATTTTGGTCACGGGATGAATGTCGGTTGAAATGCGCTCACACACCCGCTCAAAGGCTGTGTTGACCAGTTCTGCCATTAAAACCAACAGCACGCTGGCGATCAACAGGGCGCGTTCAACCCCCGTATCCCCCAAAACCATGGCCAGCGGCAGCGCGACGGCTGCGGTTGCCACCTCAAGCCGAAAGGCCAGTTCGCTGGCAAAGGCGGCTCGTAGCCCCGCCCACGCAAACCCAAGGGCGGCGTAGAGTTTTTTGACCACAAACGGGCAGGCAATTTCTGGCGTTTTTGGCATGCAAGGCTCGCAGCTATGATTAGGCCACCAAGTGTAAGCCCAGCCTGTCCCCACAAGCAAGTTTTAGCGATATAGTCATTCCACTTTAAAAACTTACAGTGCTACAAATATCACGAGCTCTGCGATACGGTGCTCATGTACCTATGGGTACACTCCGCTCCGTTTCTCGATCTCATGACATTTTCGCATGCTGTAACTTTTTAAATTGAAACGACTATAAGAAAAAACTTGACAATATTGGGGAAATCTGGCAGAAATCCTCAAGAGTTTGGCTTCGGCTCCCTAAAGGGCAAAAAATTGGCAAATGTGAATGCGCCAATTCAGTGTTGTTGATGTGAGTTGGCGGATGGTACCGCGTTCAAGAGAAACTCGGCCGCTGTCGGTGTATGGGCAGCTGTCATCATCAACACTTAAAGGAACTATATTAATGTCTGTCGGTATCGTAAAATGGTTTAACCCCACCAAGGGTTTTGGTTTCATTCAACCGGAACAAGGTGGCAACGATGTGTTTGTTCATATCAGCGCGGTTCAACAAGCTGGTCTGAATGGCCTGAATGAGGGTCAACGCGTCAGTTATGAACTCGACACCTCCCGCGGGAAAACTTCTGCGGTTAACCTGAAGCTGGCAACAGCCTAAGGTTTCTAACTCTCCCTATTGCTAGGCCTTTTTTGCTGCTTCCTATTTGGAGTGAGTTTGGCCTGTTGTTTGGAATGCAAAGCAGACGGGATACGAATGGTGCAAGCACTGCGTATTCTTGTCTGCTTTTGTCATGATCCATAGATCTTGCGAATGTTTCGTAAGTCTGCCGCCAAACCGCTGTTGAATAGGGATCACTGCTGCGCTTATCACCACGTCTTGGCATGTCGCCAGCGTGCTGTGCGGCGTTTGATCATCAAAAAAGGACACTGCAATGAACACCTCTGTATCCACAGAAAACCCTGTATCGACCTCTGTTGACAATTTTTATGGTTTTGGCCTGCCCGAAATCTTGCTTGAGGCCTTGGCTGGGCTGAATTTCACCGCCCCCACCGCCGTGCAGGCCGCCGCGATTCCGGTTGCGTTAACCGGCAGAGATATGTTGACCACCGCGCAAACCGGTACCGGCAAAACCGCGGCTTACGGCATTCCGATGATTGTCCATCTGCTAAGCAATCCTAACAGCACCGCATTGGTGATGACGCCAACCCGCGAATTGGCGGTGCAGGTTTTGGATCAATTGCAAAAATTTGCCGGCAAACAACATGGCATCAAAAGCGCGCTGCTGATTGGTGGTGAGGGGATCAGCCGGCAGTTTAACCAGCTGCGCCAACGCCCCCGCCTGATTGTTGGCACCCCAGGGCGCATTTTTGACCACCTGAACCGCCGCAGTCTTGACCTTTCTACCGCCGACTTTCTGGTGTTGGATGAGGCCGATCGCATGCTGGACATGGGCTTTGGCATTCAGCTGGAACAAATTGCCACCTATTTGCCCACCACCCGCCAAACCCTGTTGTTTTCGGCAACCTTGCCCAAAAACATCATCAAACTTTCAGAAAAATACCTGACCAACCCTGAACGGATTGCGATTGGTTCGACCACCGCGGTGGCGCCCAATATTAAGCAGGAGGTGATTCAAACCAACGATGCCGACAAATACGGCCACCTGCTAAATTTGCTGGAAGATCGTGAGGGATCGGTGATCGTGTTCGTGAAAACCAAACATGGCGCCGCCCGCCTGGCCGAAACGCTGGTCGATCATGACCATGCGGCTGAGGCGATTCATGGGGATCTGCGCCAACGCGAACGCGCCTATGTGATCCAGGGCTTTCGTGACAAGGAATACCGCATCATGGTGGCCACCGATGTTGCCGCCCGCGGTTTGGACATTCCCCATATCGCCCATGTGATCAACTATGACCTGCCCCAGTGCCCTGAGGATTACATCCACCGCATCGGCCGCACCGCGCGTGCCGGCGCAACCGGATCAGCGGTGTGTTTGGTAACCCCAGGCGATCGCATCAAATGGCGCGCCATTCACCGCCTGATGAATCCTGAGGAGGCGGCAGCGGCTGAGCAGCGGGATCGCGGCAACAGCAGGGGTGGCGCCAACGATCGTTTCTCGGCACGTCCTAACACTTCCCGTCCTAACAGCAACAGCCGCTTTGCTGGCCGTGATGCCAGGGGCGATCAAAGAACAGATCATCGGGGTGGCGGCGACAATCGTCGCGGCGGCCAAGATGACCGCAGTGGCAATCGCGGTGATAGCCGTGGCGGCGGCGGTGGTCGTGACAGCCGTGATGGCTTTGCGCCACGTTCCGGTGGTTTTGGCGCGGGTTCAGGTTCTGGCCGCCCCGCTGCCAACCGTAACGGAGCTGCACGTCCATCTGGGCGCAGCCTGAACAACCGCGGTCATCGCGCGGCTTAACGGTTCCTGTGCACCCCCCTCTGCCTGCTTGGTGTGAGGGGGGCGCTCTTGTAAGGGCACCGTCAACAACGCACACGCACAGCCAACAACGCGCATGCGAAAAATTGCTGTTTTGCTCAAAAAACTTGTTGCATTATTACAAAAAATCCCTATATTGAATTTATGCAGTTTTTAAAACCAATAGTTGCCCAAGATGGCCAAGGAATTCGGGGGATCCCTTCCATAGGGAATCCCTGGATTCAATGGTTGTTTGCGACCAAGACGGCATCCCCCAGCAAAACCCATCAGCCTATTTTTGCAAACCGTTCTGGCAGCAACAATTTGGCGCATCATGGCCTGTCACGGGGTTTGTCGCGCGGTATTTCCTGAGCGTTTCATTCTCATTCCCTGCCCCCCTACCGCCCACCGCTAAAAATGGCTAAACGGGCATGATTCATCCAAACTGCCGAACATCCAGCCGAAACCCACCCATCAAGCGAAAATGTTACCCCTGACTCATACAGAAATTAGGTTGATAGAGGTGCCCTTAACAAACGCAAAAATCTGGGTGTTGGGGTTGATGAGCGGTACCTCGGCCGATGGGGTGGATGCCGCGCTGGTTTTGACCGACGGGGTGGGGGTGGAACAGCATGAAATGGGGCAGGGCAGATTCGTGACCCTACCCTACAGCCCCATGTTTCGTCGGCATCTGATGGCGTGTTACGGCCAGCAAGATGCGGGGTTGGTGGGGGCGGATGTGGTGCGGGAATTGACCGCGTATCATGTGCAGGCCTGCCGGCAGCTGCTGGCAGGGTTTGAGCCGCCGGTCTCGCTGATCGGCTTTCACGGCCACACGCTGCACCACGATCCTGCCAACCGCATCACGGTGCAAATTGGCGATGCCGCCTATCTGGCGCAGCAGTTGGGGCTGCCGGTGGTGCATGATTTTCGCCGCCAAGACGTGCAGGCAGGCGGGCAGGGCGCCCCGCTGGTGCCGATTTTCCATCTGGCCTTGGCGCGAGGCCTTGATAACGCCGCTGCGCAAAGCCCGCTGGCGGTGGTGAATATCGGCGGGGTGGCCAACCTGACCTATGTGGACGCTGACCAACAGGTGGAATCGATGCTGGCCTTTGATACAGGGCCTGGCAACGGCCTGTTGGATGATTGGGTTCACCGCCACACGGGCAAAAATTTTGATGAGAATGGCCAGCTGGCGGCGGCTGGCACCATCCAACCAACGGTGCTGGCATCCTTGCTGAGCCATCCGTATTTTCAGGCCGCACCGCCCAAAAGCCTAGATCGCCGTGCCTTTGATCTGGCGCCGCTGCAACAGCTGTCGGTGGAGGACGGCGCCGCCACATTAACCGCCTTTACGGTGGAATCGATCGCCAGATCCTGCCAATGGCTGCCAAGCTCACCCACGAAATGGTTGCCCACGCAATGGTTGCCCACGCAATGGTTGATTACCGGCGGCGGCACCCAAAATGGCTTTCTGATGCAAAGCCTGGCGCAGCGGTTATATCCCGCACCAGTTCGCTCCGTGCAGCAAGTCGGCTGGAACCCCGATGCGTTGGAGGCGCAAAGCTTCGCCTTTATGGCCGCGCGCCATGTGAACGGGCTGCCGATCAGTTTCCCCAAAACCACAGGGGTCGCATCGCCAAGTGTGGGGGGGCAACTGGTGCAGCCGTAGGATTTTCTGCATGGGAATTTTTTACATAATATATATTATACAATCTAAACCAAAGCTCAAAAACCCAAACCCTAGCCTTGTCCCCCAACACGGGCTGCGGTATAAATCAGAAAAACCGCAGCCTACCAAGGAGTTGGATGATGAACGCAGCCCCGACTACAAACGCGACCGCCCATTATGACACCAGCAATATTTTTGCCCGCATTTTGCGCGGTGAGATTCCGGCTAAGGTGGTGCTGGAAAGTCCGCATGGCTTGGCGTTTCACGACATTCAGCCCAAGGCCGCCGTGCATGTGCTGGTGATTCCGCGGGGGCCCTATAGCGATTTGCTGAGCTTTAGCCGCTTAGCCAGCGTTGAGGAACAGATTGGGTTCTGGCAGCTGGTCACCGCGGTGGCTGAGCAGCTGGATTTGGCGCAGGATGGGTTCCGCCTGATCAGCAATTGTGGGCTTAATGGCGGGCAGGAGGTGCCGCACTTTCATGTGCATCTGCTGGGCGGTCAGGCGATCGGGCGGATGGTGGCGTAAAAAAGGACCACCCCGTCAGGCTGTGCCTGACAAAATTTTAAAGGAATCAGGCTTCGCCTGCCACCCCTCCGCAAGAGGGGAATCCCCCCTGCCCTGCTATCCCTAATAAGACGCACGCACCGTGAAATTGCAGGTGGCGGGTCCGTTTGGCGCCTGCGCCGACACCAACACCTTGGCGCCCACGGGGAAATATTGATCGGTTCCGGTCAGCACCGGTGGCGCGGCGTTGACATAAGTTTCGGCCAACTGCACCCCTGGATTGGCGCAATCCCCACTGGCGGCCGTGTAGCTAACGGCGGTGCCAGATGAGCCGCGAATCGTCATGCTGCCCGGCGATGGGGTGCCATCAAAAACCCCGCCCCCAGAGGTTGAGCTGGAACCATTAGAATTGACAATATAGGTGCCAGTGCCGCTAAGCGGTTTCACAATTTTGCCCAAGGCAATATCGGTGACATTGGTGATAACGATAGGGTCAATCAAGAACCCAACCACGCTGGCAGCCGCCTTGCCCTCATAGGGCTTAATCAGATTGATTTCTTGATAGCTGTCGGCACGCGCCAAAGAAATGCCCACAACCACGCTGGCCATCACAAAGATCACCAAACCAGAACCAAGGGAAAGCAGGATTTTTTTCACAGCAATTGACCACACATAGCCTTCATATCCTAAGTCCCCTAAGGGGGGCACCAAAACATGATTCTGTCAAGCCTTGAACTGCACCCCAGCAGGGCCATCGCATCAATTGTTAACAAAGTATTAACAAAGGGTTTCCTTTAAGAAAGAGGGGCTTGGGGCGGATTTTTTGATTTTGCGCTTGATGGGGATTTTGGCGGGGTGTTTTTTGAGGAAGGCGAGCGCCCATTTTCGTGTTGAAGCAAGGTTGAGCGTCGCAAGACAATCAGAAAATAACTGGCTATCCAGCGCATTAAAAACGCGCTCAAACGTATCGTGTGAAGGAATACCGTTCGTATAAGGCAAATAATCGCGCAAGAAATCCAGCCGTTCTTCGCAAACCAGCGCAATTTCTTCCCAATCCTCAGCGCCACAAAGCGTGCCAACCACTGCTCCAAACAAAATTTCTGGCAGTGGATACGTCACAAAACTTTTTAATCTCGGATCCTCAATCCGCTCAAAACTCTCCAAAACCCCTGCAATCATCGGCTTCTCCTTTCAAAACACCCTTTGATCATCTTCAGATTAATCTTTCGTTAACAATTGATGCGATGGCCATGGCCCAAGCACACAGCCACTTGTCAAATAACGCAAAAAAGCTTAACAGCAATAAACGGCAAGCCTGATGGCTTTAAAACAACACAGCTTTAGCGGGCGTGGTGAAATTGGTAGACACGCTAGGTTTAGGTCCTAGTGGCGAAAGCTGTGGGGGTTCAAGTCCCTCCGCCCGCACCATAAAAGGGGGCTTGCAAAACACCCTGTATGCTTGCATGTTAGGGGCGTTTGGTAAAATTCTAGAATTGATGTGCAGAAACAATGACAAGTGGTGAACAAAATTCCTCCCTGCCGCTTTTGGCCGGCAAATTTGGCCTGATCATGGGGGTAGCCAATGATCGATCGATTGCTTGGGCGATTGCTCAGGCAGCCGCTGGTGCGGGGGCTGAGTTGGCGTTAACCTATCAGGGGGATGCCTTTGCCAAACGGGTGCGGCCGCTGGCGGATACCCTTGGGGTTCCCCACACCAATCTGTTTGATTGTGATGTAACGGATGAGGCCAGCTTGACCAAGCTGTTTGCCGATTTGGCCGCACGCGGCAAAAAATTGGATTTTGTGGTGCACGCCATCGCCTATTCAGACAAAGATGAGCTAAAGGGGCGCTATGTGGACACCAGCCGCGCCAATTTCTTAAATACCCTTGATATATCCTGCTTTTCCTTTACCGCCGTCTGCCAAAAGGCCGCGCCCTTGATGGCTCCTGGCGGCAGCCTGCTGACCATGACCTATTACGGGGCTGAGCGGGTGGTGCCGCACTACAACGTGATGGGGGTGGCAAAGGCAGCCTTAGAGGCCAGCGTTAAATATCTGGCGGTTGATTTGGGCAAGGATGGCATTCGCGTGAACGCCCTTTCGGCCGGCCCAATCCGCACCTTGGCGGCCTCTGGCATTGGCGATTTCCGCTATATTCTGAAATGGAACCAATACAACTCCCCCCTGCAACGCAACGTCACGCTTGATGATGTTGGGCGCTCTGGCATCTATCTGCTAAGCGATTTGGCCAGCGCGGTCACGGGGGAGGTGCATCATGTGGATTGCGGCTATCACGTGGTTGGCATGAAATCGATCGACGCCCCGGATATTTCTTTGGTTGATGCGGCGTAGAACCAACACTCTTTTTATTCTCTAGGTCTTTTTACATGGCATCTCCCACCCTTAGCTACCTTGATCGTGCTCCCAGCAACAAACAACCGCCCACCTCGGTGGTGTTTTTGCTGCATGGTTATGGCGCTGAGGCCAGCGATCTGATTACGCTGGCTGAGGCTTGGCAGCAGGAGTTGCCCAACACCCTGTTCATTGCCCCCAATGCGCCCACCGTTTGCAACCATCTGCCCAGTGGCCGCCAGTGGTTTGCCCTATACGATGTATCGCTGCCGGTGTTGATTGAGGGGGCGCAGCAGGCCTCAACCCAGCTGGCTGGTTTTATTGAATCGGTTTTGCTTGAGAAAAAGCTGCAGGATCTTCCCGTGGCGATTTTGGGATTCAGCCAGGGCGCGATGACCGCGATGTACACCGCTTTGCGCATGACCAAGCCGGTGCAGGCGGTGTTGGCCTATTCTGGCCTGCTGCTGGGAACAGAAAATCTGGGTCAGGAAATCACGGCGCGCCCGCCCATCTTGCTGATCCATGGCAAGGATGACACCGTGGTGCCGCATCAGGCCACCCTGGCCGCGGCTGAGGCGTTGGATCAACATCAGGTGCCGGTTAAGCTGCTGGTGCTGGATGCGTTGGGTCATGGCATTGATGACCGCGGCTTAGCAGCGGGCGCACAGTTTTTGGTGGAGCATTTGTATCCCAAGGCTGCCGCGTAGGAAATCGTTAATGCTGCGCGTGGCCGGTTAGCGTGTCGGGCACGGCGGCCATTTCGATTAAGGCCTGCAGGATGCGCGCACGGTCACTTAAGGTTGGCGCCTCCAACAACGCCTGTTTTTCCTGCGAAACAAAGGGGCACATCAGGCAAAGGGTGGTCATCAACGGCTCGTCACCAGTTTCATGAATCATATCCCAATTGACGTCAATCGATTCCAGGCGAAAATATTCGCGCAAAATCGGCAAAAAACGATCGCGGTTAATCACGCCGTCGATATTCAAAGGACTGCTTAAATCCTCGGTAAATTCCTGCCAATCCGGACGAATCCGGGGATAGCCGTTAACATCCGACATATGTTTGGCCACCCGAAAGCGGCAAACGCCGGTCAGACGAACCAAAATTTGCCCATCCTCCTCCTCACTAAAGGCCGAAATCCGCCCCGCGCAGCCGATATCGTAAAGCTGCAAGTCGCCGCGCACCTGAATGCTTTGGAAGTGATAACCGCCGATCCGGTTTGGCGTGTCGTCTTCGGAAGCCGCATCCCCCTGTTTTTTTCTGCCCTTACGGGGGGCGGGCTGATCAGAATCCCCCCGCGCCTTGAGAGCCTCAGAAAAATGGCGGGGCTGAATCAAGCCAATCAGGCGGGTGGGCGTGCGCAGGGCATCTTCGATCAAATGGGTGTAGCGAGATTCATGCACATTCAGCGGCAAATAGCCGCCCGGCAGCAAAACCATGCCAGAGACCGGCAAAAGCGGCAAAACTTTTGGCAAATCTTCCGCCGCAGGGTCTAAGGGATGGCGTTTGGCAAGGCTGTGCATCATAAAAAAACAATCTTTGGGTTAACGAAACAACAAGGCAGAAAGTTGGCGACGACCGCTAAGCGCAACCGGATGCTCAAAACCCAGCGCATCAAAAAGCCTTAGCAGCAGTTGCCGCGCCGCCCCATCCTGCCAACCGGCATCCTGCGCGATGCTGGCCAGCAGCAAATCGCAAGCTTCCTTAAGCTCACCCCGCACAAAACGCAGGCGTGCCAAGGCCAGGGCAGCCACATGATCCGCGGGGTTGGTGGCCAGCGCCTGCTGATAACTCTCCGCACTGCCAGCCCCCCCCAGCGCAGCGCTTTCCTTAACCAAGGCCAACCCAACCACCAACGGTTGCAGCGCAGCATGCTGCGCCAGCTCAGGCGGCAATTTGGCCAACAAGGTCTCAACCGCCGCCACATTACCGGTGGCCAGCAGCACGCGGCCAAGGCCGGCAATCGCTGGCAAATTGGCCGGATCCAGCTGCAAAATCTGCTCAAACCCTGCTTTCGCCTGGGGCAGACGATTCTCCTGCAGGGCCTGCTGCGCATCTTCCAACCACGAGGCGGTTGGGTCCTGCACCGACAGCTGCGCGCCGCCGCTGAGATTTTGCACAAATTGTTTCAGCTGATGATCGGGCAAGGCGCCGGCAAAACCATCCACCGGCTGGCCGTTAACAAAGGCGTAAACGGTTGGCACCGACTGCACCTGAAGCTGTTGGGCGATCTGCGGGTATTGATCAATCGAAATTTTCACCAGGCTCAGCTGGCCTTTGGCCGCCATAATCAACGGCTCAAGCGAGGCGATCAGCTTTTTGCACAGCTCGCTGCGCGCCGACCAAAACAGCACCACCACCGGATGCTTAACCGACGCCTCAACCACCAGCGGCATAAAATTTTGGGTGTTGCCATCTTGCACCCACGCGTCGTTACCGGCCGCTGCCGTTGGTGCAGCAAGCGGTGCCTGCTGATACGGGTTTACAAACAATTGCGACATCACACCCCTTGGCCCCTAAAATATTGGATCGTTCTATAGCTATATAGGGTGCTTAGGGGCTTTTGACAAATGCCTTGTGCCGCCATCAGCCATGGATCGCAGAAAAAATTACACGTTAGGCATAAAAACTTGTTGCATTGTTACAAAAATTCTGTAGGATGGTTGCTATGGAAAACGGCACACCCCTGTATCATGTTGGGCAAACATCTGTAACGGATGGCTTGATGCTGGCGCCTGCCCCCTTCCCTGCCGGCGCTCCATCCCGCCCCACCACCTTCCGACGATAAGAACAGCGGCTTTTTGGTTCTGTTTTTTTGTTGTTTCGATAGGTTTTTTTTCTTATGACTGTTATCAAAGTGGTGTCATCTAGGGATGGCAGCTCTGCTGTTATGCAACCCGTTCTTTGGGGAGACATCCCAAAAGTCGCGGCATTTCAGCATCACGCAATACAGCTATCCTACGGTACGGGCCCTAACCAGCTCTGCGCCGAGTACGCACGGTTTATGACGCCAGAGCTCATCGAGCAGCAATGGCAGGCGCATTGCGCCTTGGGGCCGCAGGCGGCGGCGTGGATGGTTGTTGATCAGAAAAATGGCGAATGTGTGGGCATTGTGCGGGCGCAGGCCAGCTGCAGCCTTTCCTGCCAAGATCCCAACGGCCAAAAACTCGATCTCAGCGAGCATGCCTGGTTGGCAGCGATTTACGCGCCAGGCTTTGGGGGCCTATTGATCAAACAGGTTAAAGAGCATGCCGCAGCCTTTTGGGAAAGAACCACAATGGTATCGGCCGTAGATCCCAACAACGAAGGGGGGAATCGTTTTCAACGAGGAAAAGGCGGCATTCTGCTGTATCCAACCCCCTGCAGCGTAACCTATCGAGGTGATGGGGGTAGCGCGTTAACAAAACCCGCACTAATCTATCGTCATAAGTTAGATTTACCAAAAGAAGCTGCGCACAATGCCATCATCAGCATCCACCAAATCACCCACGCTAGAGCTGCTTAAACAGCTGGTGGCCTTTGACACCACCTCGCATCTGCCGAATCTGGGGTTGATTGCGTGGGCGGCGGATTATTTGGCCAAGGCTGGCTTTGCGGTGCATCTGTTGCCCAGCGTGGGCGCGGATGTATCTTCCGGCAAGGCCAATTTGCTGGCGATTGCGGGCGATGCCAACCAACCCGCGGTGATGCTAACCGGGCACAGCGATGTGGTGCCGGTGGCGGATCAGGCGTGGGACAGCGATCCCTTTGCGCTGACCGTGCGTGGCGATCGCGCCTATGGCCGGGGCAGCTGCGACATGAAGGGGTTTTTGGCCAGCGTGCTGGCGGCAGCCCCCGCCTTTGGCGCCGCGGCCAAATCTGGCCGGCTGAAACAGCCGTTGGCGGTGGTGATGACCTTTGATGAGGAAACGCTGATGACCGGCGCCGATGAATTTCTGGCGCATTTGCAGGGCATGACCGCCAAACCGGCGGCGATTATCATCGGTGAACCCACCAACATGCAGGTGGTTGAGGGGCACAAAAGCAGCATCACCCACGAAACCATCATCCACGGTCTTGGCGCGCATTCCAGCAACCCGATGTTGGGCGCCAACGCCCTGCTGCCGATAGCTGAGGTGCTGCAATTTATCGACCAGATGGCGGTTCAGGCGGCCGCCAACCCAATTGCCGGATCGCGCTTTGACCCGCCCTATACCACCTTTAATTTGGGCGTGCTGACCGGCGGCACCGCCCACAACATCACCGCACCCAGGGCCAGCCTGATCTGGCAAATGCGCACCGAGCCCAGCGATGATTGGCAGGATTACGCGGCGCGCTTTGACCACTGGCTGCAACATGATCTGATGCCGCGCTGGCAGAAGATTCACCCAGCCTTTCGCGCCGAAAACCATCTGCACGAGGCGCATTTTGCCCTGAAACCCACGGCCAATAACCCAGCGGCTGAGCTGGCCGCGCAGCTAACCGGTCATAACCAGCGCCAGGTGGTGGCCTATTGCACCGAGGGCGGGGTGTTTCAGCAGGCCGGCATCCCGATCGTGATCTGCGGCCCGGGCAGCATCGACCAAGCCCACCAGGCCAATGAATGGGTGGCGCTGGACCAGCTTCAGCAATGCGACCGCTTTATGGAACGGCTGTTGACGCATCTGCAACAGGGTTAATCGGTTAACGGCTCCACCAACTGCTCAACCCCCGTGGTGCGGATATTCGGCCAGAAAAAGTCGTTGCGGGTGGGCATCGCGTGGCGGTAAAATTTGCCCCAGGTGGTTTTGGCTGACGGATCATGCCGCAGGCCTACATGCTCCAGCAATTGTTGCCCCTCAGGACTATAGCCAACCGCGGAGACTTGGGCGGGGAAACGGATCAAACCACTATCGGCCATGTTGTTCAACGCCATGCAAATCATTTGCGAGAAACAGCGGCGGGTTTGGTGATCGCGGTGTTCGGGCAGCAGCATCAGGCTGGTAATGTACCAATCGCTATGACCGCCGTTGTTCAGCAAATGGCTTAGCCGTATCGGCCGCACCGCCGACTCCTCAACCTCATCCGCGGCAATGGCCTCAATATCGGCTGCTTGCAGCGGCCACATGCCAAAATTTCCTATCAGCTTCTGATGATGGAACAGACAAAGTGGGCCATAGGCAAAACGATCAAACCAATCGCTCAAAGTCTCTAATGGCCAACTTGCCTCGTTGTAAAGCGATCTGCCGGTAGCGTTTAAAACCACCACCTCCTCGTGGGATCGTGGCGGGCACAGGGTGTACTCTTGCATACGAAAAACGGGGTGATAGCTCATGAGGCGTGCTTTCGTTCGGTCAGGTTTTCGGTTAACAACGGCTCCACCAGCTGTTCAACCCCGGTGGTGCGGATGTTTGGCCAGAAAAAGTCGTTGCGGGTTGGCATCGCGTGGCGGTAGAATTTGCCCCAATCGACCTTGGCGGATGGATCATGCCGCAGGCCTACATGCTCCAGCAATTGCTGCCCCTCAGGGCTGTACCCCACCGCGGAGATTTGGGCGGGGAAACGGATCAAACCACTATCCGCCATGTTGTTCAACGCCATGCAGATCATTTGCGAGAAACAGCGGCGGGTTTGGTGATCGCGGTGGTTGGGCAATACAAAGATACCGGTAATATACCAATCGCCATGACCACCATTGTTCAGCAGATGGCTTAGCCGCACCGGCCGAACCGCCGACTCCTCAACCTCATCCGCGGCAATGGCGTTGATATCCTCTGACTGCAATGGCCACATGCTAAACCCAGCGACCAGTTTTCCATCGTAAAACAAACAAAGTGGGCCATAGGCAAAACGGTCGAACCACTCTTTCACAACTTCAAGAGACCACCCCATTTCCCCATACAACTGGAAATCAAGTGCTTGCAAGGCCACCACCTCAGCCTCATTTTTGGGTGGACGCAGGGTGTAGTCGCCCAGGCGGAAAACGGGGTGATAGGTCATCTGCAGCTTTACGATCCTAGAGAAAACACGAACTATCAATATAAGGGAATTTGTATGGCAACACCAGAACAAAATATCCTTATTGCAGCCCCCGCAAATTCTCAACCATCGTCACATAGGGCGCCAAATCGGTGGCGGGCTGCGCATGCAATTCTTGCAACATCACCGCATGCTGATGCAGCCTGATCTCATGAGCCTGCCACCAGGAATCGGCGGTGCCACGGGTGACGGCGGTGCGCAACAGATTCTCCGTCAACTGGCTATCCAGCATCCGAATGCTGCGGCGCAGGGCATCCGCCGCCCGTTTTTCCCAAACCGAACGCAGGGGCAGCTTGGCCAACCCCGCCTCCAAAACATGCAGCTGCAAACGATCCTCAAGCTGCCAACGCAGGCGGCAGCCATCGGTAATCGGCAGACCCAGCCGCCGCGATTCATGCAACACCATCAGCCCGCTGTGCCACAGCTGGATTGAGCTTAAAACCGTGGCATCCTCAACCGGAAACCCAGCGGCGATCAAGGCATCTTTCTCCGCCACCAAAACCTCCCATCGATCCGCGCTAAGCAACTCAGGCAGGGCGCCCATCACCTCAGCATAGGCCAGTTGATTGGCCACCGAAAAAGTTTCGCCGCCCCCATCATTCACCGCGGACAGCAACCACCACCAACAATTTTGCTCAACCAGATTGGCCAAATTCTGCAACTGATCCAACAAGCTGTCGGTTTCGACCTTGCCATCCAATTGCAACAGGGCATCCCAGCAGCGATGCAGGCCAAAAGTTTCCCGCACCAGCACATAACCCGCCGCCACATCGGCGATATCGGCGGTGGTGGCATCCTGCAATTGATCCACCGAATGCAGGCCCAGTCGGTTGACCAAGCTGTTGGTCAACAGCATCAGATCAATTTCCTGGCTAAGCGGGTGTTGGGCAATCTCCTCAGCAAAGCCCTCCCGCACCGCTTTGGGGAAATAATGGGTCAGGTTTTTGATCAGGCTGCGGCGATCGTCCGCATTGGCGTTGCTGTCGCGCAGGCGTTCGCGCAGGGCAATCTTGGCATGCGCCATCACCACCGCCAATTCAGGTCGGGTCAGCCCCTGCCCCCGCAACGCCCGCTCCTGCAACTGCTCATCACTGGGCAAGCGGTTGGCCTGGCGGTTTAACACCCCCTCCTGCTCCAACCGGCGGATCAGCTTGGCGTGTTGATCCAGCAAAGCGTAAGCTTGCCGCTCCATCATCGACAACGCCAGATTTTGCAGGCGGTTGTTGCGCAGGATCAGCGTGACCACCTCATCGCTGAGCTCACCGAACAAACGATCCCGTTCTTCCAAAGAAATTTTGCCGCTTTCAATCGCCTGGCTGAACAAGATCTTCAAATTGACCTCATGGTCGGAACAGTCCACCCCCGCGGAGTTATCAATAAAATCGGCGTTGATGCGGCCACCAGCCAGGGCGTATTCGGTTCGAGCCGCCTGGGTGACGCCCATGTTGGCCCCCTCCCCCACCACCTTGGCGCCCAGCTGATAGCCATCAATCCGCAGGTTGTCGTTGACGCTGTCGGCAACCGCCATGTGGGTTTCGTCTGCCCCCTTCACATAGGTGCCAATGCCGCCCAGCCACAGCAGATCGACCGGCAGCTTCAGCAGGGCCTGGATCAGATCGTCCGGCCCCACACCGCTGGCGGGCAGACCAAGCCATTCCGCCACCGCTGGCTGCAGCTGCACATTTTTGGTCGAACGGTTGATCACCTGGCCGCCATCCGACAATTTGGCGCTGTTGTAGTCATTCCACCCCGAACGCGGCAGATCGAACAGCCGTTTGCGCTCAACCCAGCTGCTGGCCGGATCGGGATTGGGATCCAGAAAAATATGCTGATGGTTAAAGGCCGCCACCAGCTTGATGTTTTTTGACAACAGCAGGCCGTTGCCAAACACATCGCCCGACATGTCGCCGACACCCACCACCGTCAACTCCTCAGACTCCGCATTGCGCCCCATATCACGGAAGTGCCGTTTGACCGCCTCCCACGCTCCACGGGATGTAATGCCCAGTTTTTTGTGGTCATAGCCCTTGCTGCCGCCTGAGGCAAAGGCATCGCCCAGCCAAAAGCCGTATTCCGCCGCGATCGCGTTGGCACGGTCTGAGAAGGTGGCCGTGCCCTTATCCGCTGCCACCACCAGATAGGTGTCGTCCTCATCATGACGCACCACCAAGGGCGGCGGCACCACCTGCCCACCCACCAGATTGTCGGTGATGTCCAGCATGCCACGAATCAGCAGGTCATAGGCCTGCTTGCCCAAATCGGCCAGGCTTTCATGCTCAGCCGGCGTGGTTTTCAGCACGAAACCACCCTTGGCGCCAACCGGCACGATCACCACGTTTTTGACCACCTGCGCCTTGACCAGCCCCAACACCTCCTGCCGGAAATCCTCGCGCCGATCTGACCAGCGGATACCGCCGCGCGCGGTGCGCCCACCCCGCAAGTGAACCCCCTCCATCACCGGGCTGTAGACAAAGATTTCGGCAAAGGGATGGGGAATCGGCAACCATTCCAACGCCGACCCCAGAATTTTTAGGCTTAAATAGGGTTTGGCCTGGCCATCATCGGTGGTTTGATAGCAATTGGTGCGCACGGTTGCCTGCAGCAATTCGGCCAAACAGCGCAACACCCTTTCCTGCTCGCGGCTGGCCTGCTCACCCAACACCTGATGCAGCAGGCTGATTTGGTTGCGCACCAGCGGCAGGTTGACCGCGTTGGGATCAAAGCGCGCGTGAAAGGCCTTAACAAAATGCACCGCCACCTGCGGCATCGCCAACAGGCCTTCCTGCACATAGGGTTCGTTATAGGCGGCGCCCAATTGTTTAAACCATTTCAGATAGGCGCGCAGCACCGTCACCTCACGCCCCGTCAAGCCAGCGGTCATCACCAACTGATTCAGCGGGTCATTTTCCACCCGATGGTGCCACAAATCATGCAGCAACGCGGTCAAGCGATCCGCCAGATCCCTATCAAGGGCAATATGGGCGGGGAAAGCGACCGTGATGTCGTTCAGGAAAAGCAGGCTTTGCCCCATGGCGCCATCATCCCCCACATGACGCACCACAAAGCGGAAGGGGTTTTCGTTGATCAGGCGGATCCCCATGCGATCCAACAGCGGCGTAATATCCGCCAAGGCGACGGGGGATGCATGCTGAAACAGTTTCAGCTTCACCCGCTGTTCGCGTTCCGTGCTGCTGGGCAGCAGGTTGGTGTCGAGTTTGATCAGCAGATCCTGCTCCTGGCTAAGCGCCAGCAGGTGCGGAATCTCCCCCACCGCCTCCTCAGGCGTAAAGCGCTCCTGATAGCTCAGGCTGAAACCATCTTTTAGGGTGGCGGTATAGGAGCCCAACAAAGCCGGCACATCGCGCTGAATCAACAGTTCCAGGCGTTCCTGCCAGCTTTGTGACAGCGCCTGCAGCTCCTGTTCCAACAGCTCAACATCGGGTTCTTGCAGCTGCCCGCTGTCAGCGCGCACCACCAGATGCAGGCGCATCAGGGCGGAATCGCCAGCCTGCACCAACAATTGTTGCGGTTGGCCACCAAAACGCTCGCCCAAATGCTTAACCAAGCGCTGCTCCAACGCGGTGTTATAGGCAGGGCGCGGCAAATAGATGATGCAGCTGGCAAAGCGATACAGCGCGTCGTAACGCACAAACAGCGCCAAACTCTGGCGATCTTGCAGGTACAGCACGTTCATCGCCAAGCGGTACAGGGATTGATCGTCCATTTGCAGCAGCTCATCCCGCGGCAAGGTCTCAAGAATATGGATCAGCGCCTTGGCGTTGTGGCTTTGCGGCAAAAAGCCGCTTTGCACAAAAATGCGCGCAATTTTTTGCCGCAGCACCGGAATATCGCGGATGGATTGCACATAGGCGGCTGAGGTGTACAGGCCAATAAACCAGCACAATTCCTGCAGCTCACCCGCCTGGTCGTAAAAACGAATACCGATCGCATCCATCAATACCGGGCGATGCACCGGCGATAGCTGGCTGGTTTTGGTAACCGACAACGGCCCGCCGTACAGCAAAAATTCCCGCGCCTTAACCGGCATTTGTGCCAGTCGACGGGCGCCGGCAAACAGGGTAACGCCGTCATCGCGCAGCAGGCCTAACCCGCTGCCGCCCACCACCGATAACCGCTCCTCAATCTCTTGCTGCTGGTTCTGCCCATGCTGGCTGGGTTGATAGGTCAGCGTGCGGTAGCCCAAAAAGGTGAAATGGCCATCATCCAACCAAGCCAGAAAGGCATCCAGCTCCTGCAACTCCTCAACCGATCGACCCGCGCTGCTTTGCAGACGCGCACGGACATCGTTCAGACGATCACGCATTCCCTGCCAATCCTCAACCGTCTGGCGAATATCTTGCAAAGTTTTGGTAATTTTCTGCGTCAGCGGCCCTACCTCAGCGGGGCTTAAGACGCCGTTCAGGTAGAATTGCTGCCAAGACTCCAGCCGATCGGTGGCGGCATTCCCCTGCTCAAGCGGTTCCTGCACCTGCAACAACCGCCCATTCGCATCACGCTGAACCCGCAAAATGGGATGCACCACCAGGCGCACGCTAAGGCCTGCCTGGTTCAACACCGCGGTCATCGAATCCACCAAAAAGGGCATGTCATCATTAATGACTTCAAAAATCAGGTGGTTATCCTGCACCCTGAACCGCAAGCTTGGCGCAGCGGTGGATCGCTGCACGGCCAAATCCAAGATTTTCAGCAGGGCATCCGCCCGATCCGCGGGTTGCAGGTAATGCCAATCGGCCGGGCTAAGATGTTGATAGAACAACCCCGCCAGCTTTGACCAATCCCAATCCTTTAGCCCCAAACTTGCAGGATCTGGCAACAACGCCACACATTCATCCACGGCAACCAAGTTAGAAATTGGCAATTCAATCGGCAACAAAGCATTTTTGGACATAAGAAAAACCCTAAGCGGTCAGAAAAATGGGGGGAGCTGCAACCAGCTAAGCGCTGTTTAGCATGTTGCGCACGCAGAGGCCAGAGCGGTATTCGCGCTCGCAACATGAATTTGATCGCCAAACAAAAACCCCCAAAACCGATCCAAAAAAAAGAAAGGTCTTGGGGGCTAAATTGACAAGGCGACTGATAAAATTAAGCCGCTATATCGCTAAACCGTATTAGTAAGAAGCCGACACGGTGAAGTTGCAGGTTACAGCACCAGCAGCAGCTGCGCTGGTAACGGTAATGGTTGCACCAACTGGGAATTGTTGATTGGTGTTGTTCAAGGTTGCAGGCGCAGAAGTGGTGTTCAAAGTTGTCAAGGTTACACCGGTTTTGCTGCAAGCAGATTTGGTGTTGCTGTAGGTAACAGCCAAGCTGTTTGGCCCTTTGATTTGCAATTTACCAGCCGCTGGTATGCCAGCAAAAACCCCACCACCAGTGGTCGCAAAAGTGCCATTAGGGTTGATGGTGTAGCTGGCTGTACCGGTCAAAGGCTTAACAATGTCGGTAAAATTCACATCGTTGATCGCGGTCAAGGAAACGATTTCCAAGATATTGGCGTTAATTTTGCTGGTAGCAGAAACGGTGTTCACAGCAGAAGCCAAAGAAGAAGACAAGGCCACAACGCTAACGGTCAGAGCCAAAGTCTGCACGAAGCCTTTAGAAAAAAGTTTTTTCATAATAACATAAATCCTTAAAGAATTGTTAATGGTAACGAGGGGGAAGTTAGGCGGAAGGGAAGCAGCTGTCAAGCTTTTTCGTAAGATTCTCATAAAGTTTAATGTAAATTTTTCATAAAAAACCATCAAAAAACAGACAATCTTAATTTTTTAAAATGCAAAAACTATATTTTTCAATCTAGTAATTGGCGAAAAGCTCAAAGTCACAGGAAACAGGGCCAGGGCTCGCAAAGGAAAAAATTTCCAAGGTTGCGCCAACCGGAATCAGATCAATACCACCACTTAACATAGTGGGTGGAAGCGCCAAGATGGCATCAATCAACACCCCAGATTTGTTGCAAGTTTTGGCGACCAGATCATAGCTCATCGTCAAACCAGCTGGCCCTGCAATTTTCATCTCCCCTGGCTGTGGATTGCCCAAAAACGCCCCACCACCGTCGCCGTACACCACAGACAAACCCAACGCCCCAACCGCATACAAGCTTGAGCCAAAGCTGGGTTTCTCAATGTCGCCCATCTCAACATTTTTTGAGTTTTGCAGAATCACCGCGGTGCTCAACACATTGGCATTAACCTTGGAGGACGCCTCAACCGATGAGGCAGCCTGCGCCACCGAAACAGCCGCCACGATATGAAGCATGGCAATGGCGGGAAAAATTCTATATTTTTTATACATTTTGACTCCTAAATTTTACAACGCATATGATGATTTATAATTTTTACAGCAAGCGTTATAACTTCTATAGGATGCAGTGCGCCAGCACAATAGCAAACATGCGGGCGTAAAAAAGGTGGCAGGCAAAGCCTGACGGGAGGGGGGGGTGAGCGTGTTCCTTGCGAAAACGCTCTAGGCGCTCAAAACCGCGCCCTCGGCATCGGCCTCAAGATCGGCCAGTGCGGCGGGTGACACCGCAAAGCCCTCATCGCTGTATTGGCGCAATTTGTTGCGCAGGGTGCGAATCGATATGCCCAGAATATTGGCGGCGTGGGTGCGGTTGCCCAGGGTGTGATCCAAGGTATCAAGAATCAATTGCCGTTCCACCTCAGCCACCGTGCGGCCCACCAAAATCGCCGCGTTATCGAAACTTTCGGCGACCTCGCCATCATCAACCGTGACATCGGTGGACGCCTTGGCCACCACGGAGGCCAAATCCTGGCTTAAATCAATGCTTTTGGCCAAACTGCCGCCGTCCGCCAACACGATGTCCGTCACCTCCACGGTATCGCCCACCGCCAGCAGCACCGCGCGGTGGATGGTGTTTTCCAATTCCCGCACATTGCCGCGCCAACTGTAGTTTTGCAGCCGATCCAACGCGGCCGCGGACAAATGGGCAACCGCCAAACCGTTAACCTCAGCGTATTTCTTGATAAAATGCGCCGCCAGCGCCGCCACATCCTGTGGCCGTTCCCGAAGGGGGGGCAGCTGCAGATTGAAAACATTCAGCCGAAAATACAAATCCTCGCGAAAGGTTCCTTTTTTGCATTCCTCAGGCAAATCGCGGTTGGAGGTTGCGATAATGCGGATGTCCACCTTAACCAACTCATTGCCGCCCAAGCGCTCAATCACCCGCTCCTGAATCGCGCGCAGCAATTTGGCCTGCAACCGCACATCCATCTCGCTGATTTCATCCAGCAGCAGGGTGCCGCCGTTGGCCTCCTCAAACTTGCCGATACGCCGCGCAATCGCGCCGGTAAAGGCACCCTTTTCATGGCCAAAAAGCTCAGACTCCAACAGATTTTCTGGCAGAGCGGCACAGTTCAGCGCCACAAATTTGCGCCCTGCCCGCTTGCTATGCTCATGAACAAACCGCGCCATCACCTCCTTCCCGGTACCAGACTCCCCGGTGATCAGCATGCTGGCATCGCTGGCGCCTACCCGCTCAGCCAGGCGCATCACCTCCAACATTTTGGGATCGCGGAACACCACCGTTTGCTCCTCAATCGTCGCGGCGGCGGCCAGAATTGCGGCAATCAGCTCAGCATCGGGGGGCAGCGGCAGGTATTCTTTCGCGCCCGCCTTAATCGCCCGCACCGCCGATTCGCTGTCGTTGCTAAGCCCGCATGCCACCACCGGAATCGCCATCCGCTCGCTTTTCAGGCTGGCGGTTAATTCCGCCACCGCCATGCGCCCATCAATCAATACCAGATCAGCGCCAATGCCAGAGCGCAGCGCCACCAACCCCTCCTCAACCGTCGAGACCTGCGCCACCTGCGCGCCCCGTTGATGCGCGATGCGTCCCGCGCTGGTGATCAAACCGTCTTCCGTACCAATTAACAACAACCGCATTTTTTAAAGCTCTCGTGTAAGTTTTTCTTTTCTTGGGAATTTTTTTAAGAAGTTTGTGCATCCGATTTGATAATTTCGGTCATGGTAATCCCCAACCGATCCTCAACAATCACCACCTCACCACGCGCCACCAACCGGTTGTTCACGTAAATGTCGATGGCTTCCCCCACCTTGCGATCCAGCTCAACCACCGCGCCACGACCCAGTTTAAGCAGCTGGTTCACCGGCATTATTGCCGTTCCCAATACGGCGGACACCTTGACCGGAATGGCGTAGACCGCCCCCAACTGAGTCAGCACATTTTCAGGAACGGTATCTTGTTCACCCTGATCATTGTTGGCAAAGGCTGTCTCAGCATCTGGCGTTAATTCGTTTAGGTTGATGTCATCGTTACTCATGATCGATCTCCAAAATGGATGGGGTGATTTCAGTGAAAGTTACGTTGTCGGCTGGCGGTTGGTCACCAATTGCATCAAGCTCATGGCCCTCAACAAATTCTGGGGCTTGGATCAACGATGCACCATAGTGCGCTAGGCGTTGTTGCAACTCCGTAAAGGCCGCCTGCGATCGACGCACCAGGCTGCCACCTGGCCAGGCGATATGGCAGTCGCCCACCGCTTGTGAATCATCGGCCAACAAGCGGATCGCGTCATCGCCAAAGCGATACGTTAACGGCTGCAGCAAACTGGGGTGCACCCGCACCACCAACTGATCCGGCGCCAATTGCTGGCGAATGCTATCGCTGATTAACTGCACAATTTCTGCAAGGGCTTGGCTTTGCAACAAACTGGGAAACAATTGTTTAAGCGCAGCCTCAGTTAACCCAACGGTTTGTTCGATCAATTGCTGATCCTGTTGCTGTTTGACCGCCTGCAGAGCTGATAAGGCATGGCCGAAAGCCTGCATCTGATCCAACAACTGTTGCTCCAAACTATGTAAGGCGGCCTGCTGCCCGTCAGCAAACCCTGCGGCACGTCCATTTTCTTCGGCCGCCAAAAGTTCATCCTCACTAAAGCTGGGTGCGGCTGGTTGATCGTCAACGGCATCAAACGACAGATCAAAGACAAAGGCTTTGATGGGGGGATTAGAGGATAAGGTCATCTTCGCCACCTCCTCCACCTTTAGGAATAATAATGGTTCCCTGATCCGACAGGGTTTTGGCGGTTTGCACCATATGCGTTTGCGCCTCCTCAACATCTTTCAAGCGAACGGGCCCTAAACTGGCCACCTCCTCCTTCAGCAATTTGGCGGCACGTTCTGACATATTGCCAAAAAACAGGTTGCGCAAATCCTCGCTGGCACCCTTGA
Source organism: Alphaproteobacteria bacterium (assembly GCA_044345375.1). Lineage (GTDB taxonomy): Bacteria > Pseudomonadota > Alphaproteobacteria > CAISOG01 > CAISOG01 > CAISOG01. The sequence goes on along the minus strand of JBIJBF010000008.1, from coordinate 38,548 downwards.
TTGCAATTGGCAATTTGCTTTTGTCCACGGTTCGCAAAACCGCCTGCACCGCGGTTGGGTCCAAGCGAATCAAATCCTCAAAAGTAAACATCAGGTTTTTGATTTTGTCGGCCGATTCACGGTTGCGTTCTTCCAACGCTGCCATAAAGCGGGCTTCGGCGGCGCGATCAAAGCCGTTAAAAATTTCCGCCATCATCTCATAGGGGTCGCGGCGGCTGGTGCGCGCCAAATTGTTCATAAACTCTGTACGCAGGGTGCGCTCAATATCCTGCAACACCTCCTTCTGCACAGGCTCCATCCGCAGCAGGCGCATCACCACCTCCAGCGCCATCCCCTCAGGCAATTTGGACAAAACCTTGGCCGTGCGGTCAGGCTTGATTTTGGACAACACCACCGCCACCGTTTGCGGATATTCGTTTTTTAGATAGTTGGCCAAAACCGCCTCGTTCACATTGCCCAACTTGTCCCACATCGTGCGCCCAGCAGGTCCCCGAATATCCTCCATAATATTCGACATGCGGTCTTCACCCAAAACCCGTGCCAACAATTTTTCTGTGGAATCAAAGGTTCCCGCCACGCTGGCACCACTGCCCATGGTTTGGGCAAACTCAATCATCACCTGTTCGATCAGCGAGGCGCTCACGTTACCCAAACTCGACATCTGCTGGCTAAGATCGCGAATTTCTTCATCGGTTAGCCGTTCAAAAATTTTGCCCGACTGTTGCTCGCTAAGGCTCAGCATGATCAGCGCGGCCTTTTGTGGGCCAGTTAGGACGCCATCACCGGCAGCAGATTTGTTGCTTGACATGTTCTACCCCTTCCCCATCCTAATAGGCGTTGTTATCTTGGGACATCCAACCACGAATCACCGAAACCGAATCATCGGTGTTTTTGTCGACCAAATCACCAATCTGGCGCACCACCCCGCCCTTAACCTTGCCCGTTACCTTGGAAAGATTCACCATCTCCGTTGAATCGTCAAAATTATCGGGCAAAGCTGGCATGGCATGCATGGCGCCTGGCAAAGCTGTGGAACCCGCAGCGGTCTGGGGCGCACCAAGCGCGGCCATCATCGCCGCTGGCTGCAGCATTTGCCCAGCAACACCGATCATCGCGTTTTGATCCACCTGCGGCACCTGCATGATGCGTGCTAGGAAGGGGCGCACAACCAAAAGCAGCACCAAAAGTGCCACCACCGACAACAAAACCAACTCCAAAAGATCTTTGATATCTTGCTTGGTAAAGCCAAAAACGGTGGTTTTTTCTTCGGGAATATCCTCAGCCACCACCCCGAATGGCAAGTTAATAACCTTAACCGTATCCCCACGTTTTTCATCAAAACCAGCAGCGGTTTTTACCAGCTCCTCCAACTGCTTCAGCTCTTCAGCGCTGCGTGGCTCAGAGGTAAAACCTGCCTCCTCCTTGGCTGCATCTTTTTTGGTGTCGTCCTTCTTGGCATCATCCTTTTTAGGCTCTTCCTTTTTGACCTGTTTGTTGTTCACCAAAACGGCGATCGACAGGCGTTTAATCTGACCAGCTTCACTGGTTTCACTGGTCACCACCTTAGAAATTTCATAATTAACCGTCTCCGAACCACGCTTGGTTTGGCTGCTTTGGTTGTTTTGCCCAGCGTTGGCGCCAGCGGTGGCCGGCAAATTGCCACTTGCACCAACCGCGCCTGCCCCCTCCTTCGTGCTGTCCTGGCTGTTTTCGCTGGAGCTTTGGGTGGAGCGTTCAACCTTGCTTTCGGGATCATAGTTTTCGCGGTTGGTTACCACCCGTTGCATGTTCAGCTCAGCCGACACCTGCACCTTGCTGTTGCCGTTGCCTAGCGATCTGGCCAGCAGCTGCTCAATAGCGTTGGATAACCTGGCCTCGGTTGCCTGACGCAATTCGGCGCCGTTTTGCAACATCGCACCCGCACCGTTGGCATCCTCAAAACCAGCCGCCAACATATTGCCGCGATCATCGATCACCACCACTTGGCTTGGCTGCAATTGCGGAACCGCCGCTGCCACCAAATGCTGAATCGCCGCGATTTGCGCCCGTTCCAGCGGGCGCCGCAGTTTTAGCACCACGGAGGAGCTGGCCGCCTGCGTCTCACGGCTGAACAATTCCCGCTGCGGCAGAACCAAATGAACCCGCGCGCCCGCCACGTTGCTAATCGCACGAATGCTGCGCGCCAATTCCCCCTCCAACGCGCGCACATGCTTAACATTCAACATAAAGCTTGAGGCGCCAAAACCTTCGCTTTTGTCAAAAATTTCATAGCCAACGCTGCCGCCCCCTGGAATCCCCTCCCCCGCCAATTTGACGCGCAGGGTGCCAACCTGGGATTCTGGCACATAAATTTGACGGCCGTCGGATCGAACCTGATGGGGGATGTTTTGCTGTTCCAGCTCAGCAACAATTTTTGACGAATCTTGCACGTCCAAATCCGCATACAGCAACTGCATGTTGGGGGATGACATGCGGGTCATGATGTAAAGGAAAAAGCCAATCAGCAGCAGCGCGGTACCACCAATTGCGGAGAGGCGCGCCGAACCAAGCGTTCGGACCATATCGACAAAACCAGCCATCGGATCAACCTTTGCAACTTAAACAACAGGTTTAACGCTAAGCCAGCTTTCTAAAGAAATGGTAAAGACTAGGCAATTTTTGCCTAGTTTGCGCCCAAAGTTCAGGAATTTTTCTGCCAAAAACCCCTATTGCAACTATTGGTTGCAAGTGTTACGCAGAGACTTCACCAAACCGTCATTGGTTAAAACGTCGGCGGCTTTGCTCCTTGGTGGCTTGCAAACCGTTCAGGCCATGCCGATCAAAGGCGCGCTGCCAGGACAACAGCTCGTCAGGCGACAAATGATAGCGCTGGCAGGCCTCCTCAACCGTTAATTTTCCCAAATTGATATGGGCGATGACCCATGCCTTGCGTTTGGTGATCCAGCGCCCCTGAAAGGTCGGCGGCAAGGCCAATTCCGCCAATTGCTGCAGGCTAAAAGGGTTTTTCTCAGCGGGTTTGTTGGCCGTGCTGTTCGGCGCAGTCTCCTGCCGATTTTTATCCATCACATGCCCAGATACATCACGCATCATGTTATCTCTTCGCCTGAAAAAAAATCATTCAACGCCACAACCTAAAACCAACAAAGCTTGTGGCTTAGCATTAAAGCTACAAGATTCTGCTTAAATTTTCGCTAAAAAATATAGGTCGGCTGAATATTGTGGGTTCAGCGCTAGGAACGGATGTTTAGTCCAAAATTTCTTTGGCCGCCGCCACCGTCTTGCCGCCAATGGCCTGATTGAGGCTGCGGTTCACACGGCGTTCGGCAAAGGGTTCGATCAAACGTTCCAAATCGCGGATCGCGCTGGTCAAAACATCACGCTGATCCGCGGTTTCTTGCAGCAATTGTTCAATGGTTTGTTGTTGCTGAGCAATCAACGCCGTTTCATCCGCATCCAACAAATCACCGTCTCGCGCGATGGCCAACTGCAAAAGGCTTAGCAGGCGGCGCGCATCCAGCAATGCATCACGCCACAGGCGGGTTTTCAGATCATCCGCAGCATCGGTCAAACTGTTGGTTAACATCACCACCATTTCCTCAGCCGACAAGCCATAGCTGGGCTTGACCGCCACCTCTTGCGCCACACCGGTGGTTAATTCCTTGGCCGTCACGGTTAGCAAACCATCGGCATCTAGGGCAAAGGTTACCCTTACCTTGGCCAAACCAGCGGCCATTGGCGGGATCCCATTCAAGGTAAATCGCGCCAAGCTGCGGCAGCGCTCAACCGTTTCCCACTCCCCCTGAACCACATGAATCCACATGGCGGTTTGGCCATCTTGATAGGTGGTGTAGTCCACGCTGGCCTGACAGGGAATGGGGCTGTTGCGGTGGATCAGCTTTTCCACCACCCCCCCCATGGTTTCTAGCCCCAAGGATAGGGGCGTGACATCCAGCAACAAATGCGATGCCCCTTGTGTTAGGGCATGCGCCTGGCGGGCTGCCCCCACCGCCACCACCTCATCCGGATTGACATGATCCAACAACGCGCAGGAAAAGCGCTCGCCTAGCAGTTTTTTCACCGCCCCCAGCCGGGTTGATCCGCCCACCAGCACAATGCCGTCGAGTTGATCATCCGCAAACGCCGCATCCCGCAAAACCCTTTCCACCAAGGCCAAACTGGGTTGCAACCAAGCCTCAGCGATTTGATCCAGGGTCGCCCGATCCAACACCACCACCCGATCAGCAACCGTTACCTCAGCCTGCGGATGCCTGGTCACCCCCTCTTTCGCCTGACGCGCTGCCAGCAGCAGTTGGTTTAGTTGCTCGCTGTCGGTTGGGGCTGGCACCAATTTTTCCGCCAGCCAGTGCATCACAATCTTTTGATCCAAATCATCGCCGCCGTATTGGATATCGCCAGCGGTGGCCAACACGCGAAAAACCCCCTGGTCCAGCTTCAGCAACGACACGTCAAAGGTGCCGCCGCCCAGATCATAGACCAAAAACACCCCCTCCCTGCCCTCATCCAACCCATAGGCCAAGGCCGCCGCGGTCGGTTCGTTCAGCAGGCGCAGCACCTCAAGCCCCGCTAGGCGCGCCGCATCACGGGTTGCCATGCGCGCCGCATCGTCGAAATAGGCCGGCACGGTAATCACGGCCTTGGTTACCAGCTGCCCCAACGCATCCTCAGCCACCGTTTTCAACGCACGCAGAATATCGCTGGCCACCTCAACCGCGGTGATTTGATGCTCAGCCGACACTTGCAGGCGCAGCAGTTGCGGGGCGCTGTCAAGATTTTCAGGAGCGGTATCTGGCCACACAAGTGGCCAAGCAAACTGCCCTGCGACCGCCTCAATATCCTGCAGGCCACGCCCCAAAAGCCGCTTAACCGATCGAATAACCGTGTAGCCTGGTTGATTCAGATGGAATAAGGCCGCCTGCCCGACGGCCACCAAGCGGCCATCCTCGCGGTATGCCGCAATTGAGGGCAACAAATTGGCCTGCAACCTTTCCCGCCCTGGTTCCGCCTCAAGAACCCTAACCGCTTCGTCTTGCTGCTGCACAGCAATCACGCTGTGGGTGGTGCCAAAATCAATCCCCACCGCATAGGCGGGCGCATCCTGAACAGGGTTGGAAGCGTTTCCAGGCTCATGAATTTGCAACAACATAATGGTCACGATTCCAAAAAAGTTGCAAAACCCATCTGCTGATCTTTAGAAACCAACGGATCGGCGGCAAGCATCGTTACAAAAAGGCTGGCTTAGAACGGAATTTCATCGTCCAGCAACTCCGCCAAATTCCCCCCCGAAGAAGAGGATTTGGCATCGCCCAAAGCACCGCCGTGATCATAGCCACCAAAATTGTCGACACCAGCGGAGCCAGCCCCATCGCGCCCATCCAAAATCGCCATTTCGCCGCGGTAACGCTGCAACACAATTTCGGTGGTGTATTTTTCTTGGCCTGAGGGATCCACCCATTTGCGGGTTTGCAACTGCCCCTCCAAATACACCTTGGTGCCCTTGTGCAAATATTTTTCGGCCACCTCAGCCAATTTGTCGTTAAAAATTACCACGCGGTGCCATTCGGTTTTTTCCTTGCGCTCGCCGCTTAATTTGTCGCGCCAATTTTCTGAGGTCGCCACCGAAAGTTGCACCACCTTGGCCCCATCCTGCATCGTACGCACCTCAGGCTCCCGCCCCAAATTGCCGATCAACAACACCTTGTTCAAACTTGCCGCCATCGCACTCTCCCTTACGCTTATGAAAAATTATTGAAAACCTTAACCGATTTTGCCGCGTTATCCTATAGCCTATTTTGCGACGGGCTCGGCCGGTTTGGGCGCGGCATCAGCTGCCGATGCCTTCGCAGCCGCCGCCGCAGCTTCAGTGGCCGCAGACATCGCGGCCTTCTCAGCTGGAACCGACAACGGGGTTGCCACCAGCTGCAAGCCCAAGGCATCCATCACGCCCTTGGCTCCAGCCGTTTGTTGTTGCGCCACCAGTGCCATCAGCGGCAGTGGTTGCGCGGGTTTGGCGGACAAGGTCAGCGTGCCAGGGCTGCGCAAAAACTGTTCCACCGCTGGCCATTGTTGCGCCAAGACGGGAACAGCACCACGCGCCAACAGCACCTGTTTGGAGGCGGCAAACTGCGCCACCCACGCATCCACATCAATCCCCCGCTCCTTAGCCGCCTCAGCAACCAATCGCTGAACCAACGACTGATCCTTATAGGTCAAGTTCATTTGCGCCAACGACAGATTCATCGCCAACGGCACCAGCTCACCAATTTTTTGGGAATCTGGCTGCTTGCCCATGGTCTGCAGCTCCGCAACCTTTTCAATCAGCTGCTGGCTGATGCCGCCCACGTTCAGCTGCAGATCAAAGCCGAACATGTTTTTGAGATCGGCAGTGATACGGTAGCTGCCGGTGCCGGCCTTGGTGTCCAAACGGGCTTGGGTATTCAGGTTCATCGAAATCGTTTTGACCGAGGTGTCGCCCAGCAGCAGGGCCAATTGCGGTTTGGGCACGCTGGTCGTCGCAAACTCCATCCCCAGAATTTCCAAGCTGGATTCATCCACCCCCGCGTTGGTTGCCGCAATCTTGTTGATCGAGGTGGCCTTGGCAATGGTTACCAACGGCGCACCATCAGCCGTTGGACCCGCCACAACCTTGAAATCCTGCATCACCGAAACGGTGGGATCGGTTTGCGTAGGCACAGAAAGTTTAAACGACATGCCAGATTCAAAAATTTGCGCCACCGGATTGTTGTTGGCGCCAGCTGGAATATCTATCCGAAAATTGTTCAGGGTCAAGCTGCGCCCCGACGCATCCGCTGGGCTCAGCAACAACTTATCAAATCCCAACTTGCCATCTGCGGTGTCAATCTGAAATTCGGAGAGAGTGGCCAACTGGTCGTTGTTCAGCTCATAGACCAAACTTAGATTGCCGCTCATCGGCGACGTGTTGGCCAACAGCTTTTGCGCCCTTGCCAAGGCCTCTTTATTGGCAGAGGCTGGCACCGCTTTCGGCCAAAACCCAGGGGCAATCTGGTTGTTGAGCAAAGAAAGACGACCCGAACGCGATAGCCCACCCATCAAAGGCTCCAAGCGCACCGTTTCCACCGTCCAGCGGTTATCGCCGCCGCCTGCCACCACGGGGGTTAGGGCAACCCCCCGCAACTCAATAATCCCTGAAAACAGATTGTAGCCAGACTTTTGATAGGTCAGGTTCAACGGCACGGATGATTTGGCCAAATAGCCCTGCAGAATCCGAATTTTTGATTGCTTGACGCCGTAAAATCCAGCAACCCCCAACACAATCACGCCAACCACCACAACACCGCCACCAATAAGCTTGGTGTTGCGCTTTTTCTTGACAGAATTTAAATCAGCAAATGACGGTTCACCAACAGGGGAGCCATCGGACACAGGCTTGATCGAGGGTTTTTTAGGAAATTTAAAAGCCACGGAACGCTCCCCAACACGAAAGAGAAAAGAAAAAACCGATCAAAGCAGCTCAAGAACCGAAAACAGCTGTCCATGAGGCCTTTAACGCCTCATCAACCGCATCCATCGACACCGTCACCCCCATATCATGCAACGATGTAACACCAGCCCCCACAATTCCGCAAGGAATTATTCCCCCATAGGCCGCCAAGTCGTTGTGCACGTTCAGGGCGATGCCATGGCTGGTCACCCACTGCCGCACCCGCACCCCAATCGCCGCAATTTTGGCCGGCACCAGTTGATCACCTAGCGCAGCGGGGCGGTCTACCCACACCCCAATCTGGCCCGTGCGACGGTATCCGACCACCCCGAAACGGTTCAGGGTATCGATCACCCAAGCCTCCAACCCCTGCACATAGGCGCGCAAATCGGGTTTGTCCTGCTGCAAGACTTTCAGGTTCTGCATCACGTAAACGGTTCGCTGCCCTGGCCCATGCCAGGTGTATTTGCCGCCCCGTCCCGATGGATACACCGGCCAATCGCCCGGGTTCAACAACTCATCAGCCTTAGCACTGGTACCAGCGGTGTACAGGGGGGGATGTTCCAGCAACCAAGCCTCAGGCTCCATCTGCGGATCCGCCACCAAACGGTTGACCAGCGCGTCCATGGCGGCCAAGGTCTCAGCATAATCAGACGGGGGGGGAAGCAGGCGCCACAACATGCGCACAGTTTTGCACCCTTTTCCAAACTTTTGCAAAAAAACAAAACTTCCGTTAGGGTGTTCTGCAGCGATGAAGCCATGATATGAACGATCCCTGTCCCACCCCCCACCAACCAACGGTTCACAACCAACCTGCCCCGTTGCAGGCGGGCGAACCCTTTGTCGTGGTCGTCTTGGGATCCAGCTCAATCACCGCTGAGGCCTTTTCCTTTTGGCCCAGCCTGCCCCTGCTGGGGCAATACCGCGGCGCAGATGATGCTGAGCCGTTAAGCAGCCCGCTGGAGCTTAAACAATCCTGTCGCTTTGTTTTGCCCTCCACCACCCCGCCAACCGATTCCAATCCCCCCCCTGGCAGCAAACTGGATCAAATGGCGATTCAACGGGCCTTTGAGATTCTGCTGCCCTATTTGCAGGCAGCGAGCGCCAGCGGCGTGAAGCGTTTTTTTGGGCTGGCGACCGAGGCCTTTCGTGCGGCCGACCCCCGCACCGTCGATGATTTTTTTCACACACTCTACGAGCAAAGCGGGCAAAAACTGGCCATTACCGTCCTCAGCGGCGATGAGGAGGCGGAATTGGCGGCGGCAGCGGCCAAATGGCAATTGGGGCGGGAAGTGGATAACGCCATCGTCCTAGATTTTGGCTCAGCCAGCCTTGATTTGGCATGGATGAAAGATGGACATATCCAGCTGACCGACAGCTTGCCGATTGGCCCCTTGTACAACCAGCAACCCAGCCTGGCGCTGGAGGCGTTGCGCAACAGCCTGGTCGTGCATCAGTTGCATGGGCGCACCCTGATCGTGCGCGGGGGGCTGATGACCAAAACCGGCCTGCTGGCCCTGCGCGAAAATGCCTATCCGTTGGATCGCATTGATGGATTCGGCATCACCACCGCGATGCTGCTGCCGATTCTGGCCAAATGGATGCATAAGGACTTCACCCAACGGCGTGATGCGGCCGCCCGCTTTAACCTAGCCGCCGCGCAACAGGCGCACTTCGCCTATGCGCTGCAGGTGTTGCACGGGCTGCTGACCGCTATTACCCCGCGCCGGGTGGTTTTTACCCAAGCTGGGCTGCATGAGGGCTTGGCCTTTGGCTTTTTTCCACCAGAATGGCAACAGCAGGATCGCATGCTGGATTGGTGTTGGCAGCTGGCCAAGCCTTGGGCGACCCCCAACACCCAATCCTATCTGCAACAATTGGAAAAACAGGTGATGTTGCAGCAGGATTTCAGCACCCACCGCCACCGCCGCCTGCTGACCGCGCTTTGCTGGTTAACATTGGTGCAACAGGCGGTGCAGGCTGGTCAGGCTCAATCCCCCCTGCCCCTGCTGACCAACGCGGTGATCCCGGAACTGTCCCCACAGGATCGCGCGTTTTTGCTGACCGCGCTGATCCATTACGACCGCACGCAGGATGAGCATCGCCGCAAGCTTGAGGCATTTGCCCAGCTGCTGCTGCCCGAAGACACCTCACGCGCGCAAAATCTGGGCTTCCTGCTGCGCGAAATCAGCAGCTTCTTGTTGGCGCAATCCGCCCGATAACTTACCAGCGGCGATGCAGCCATAGCCACTGGGCGGGGTGTTGCCGCACCCAATCCCCCAACTGTTGGTTGATGCGGCCCAGCAATTCTAGGCTGGCGGCGCCTGGGCTTTGCGCCAAAACCTGCGGGTCAGGCCAAATCGCTGGCAGAATTTCGCCCTGCAAGGAACCATCCAGCTGGCGCACGATCCGCGCCATCACGATGGGCAGGCCGAATTTGACCGCCAGCTTGGTCACCGCATCGGCGGTCATCGCAGGATGCCCCAAAAACGGCACGGCCACCCCATCGTTCATCCGCTGATCGACCAACATGGCCAGCGAATGGCCGCCGCGCAACCTGGCCAACAACTGTTTGCTGCCCGCTGGCCCCTTGGGGATTCCATAGTTCTGCCAATTGGCCGATGGAACCCCCAAATTGCTGGAAGCGTCGCGTTGACGGCGAATCAGGCGTTCCAGCCATGGGTTGTTGGCCGCCCGATAAATGCGATAGGGGTTGATGCCCACCAGCTGCGCCATCAGCGGTGACAATTCCCAATTGCCCAAATGGCCGGATACGAACAGAATAGGCTTCCCCCCTGCCGCTAAGTCCTGCAACCCGTCCAAGCCAGTGATCGGAATCCGCTGCTGCAGCTGACCGGCCAGCTGTTTAAGATGCGCCAATTCGGCCACCACCCGCCCCAAATTGTCCCACATGCCGCGGACAATGGCCTGGCGCTGCAGGGCGTTCAGCTCAGGCATCACCATCTGCAACTGCTGATCCGCCAGCCGTCCACGCCCCCGCCATAGCCAGCCCATTTGCCGTGCCAACCAGCCGCCAACGCGGGAAGCCGTGGCCACCGGCAGCATGGCAAAAAAGCCAAACAGCAGGTACAGCGGCGCCGCCTGCAACCCATAGCGACACCGGCTGCCCCATGAAAGCCGCGCGCCCTTATTAAGATGCGTTTTCATAGCGCACCCCCAACTTTGGGCAACAGGGGTTGCAGCCATGCTTGAATCGCCCGCTGACTTGGCTCAGACAATTGCAGCTCAACATCCAAAACCGCGACCCGTGCTTGCCAAGCTGGCGACAGCCGCACCCAATCTTTGCGGGTGGTGATCAGCGCCGCCTTCAGCCTTGTCGCCTGCTCAACCAAGCCCAGCAAATCCTGTTCCTGATAGCGATAATGATCGGGATACCCCTGGCTGGCCACCACCTCCATCCCCACCTCTTGCAGGCTTTGCCAAAATTTGGCGGGCCGCCCGATGCCGGCAAAGGCCAACACGCGGCCAAGTTCTGGCACCGCTTTTGGGATGATCCGCCCCGCAAAACAGGGCTTGTCTGCTGGCCAACGCTGTTGCAGCTGATGCCGGTCGTCCCCCAGAATCAGCAGGGCATCCGCCCGCGCCGCAACGCTTTCCCATGATTCACGCAACGATCCTGCGGGCAACAGACGGCCATTGCCCAGCCCAAACGCGCCCTCCACCACCACCAAGCTAAGATGCGGACGCAGCGGCCAATGCTGCAGCCCATCGTCCAACACCAGTTGGCTGGCACCAGCGCCGGCCGCCCTGCTGGCCAGCTCAAGCCGGTTGCGCCCTACCCAGGTTGGCGCTAGCCCCGCATGCAGCAACGCCTCATCCCCCACCAACTCTACGCCATCCTCTGGCAAGACCTGGCGCGGTTCGGTGCTAGCAACGCCGCCGTAGCCACGCAGGCCAATGTGCGGATGCTGCTGCAAGCCCTGCAGGAGTCGCACCAGATACTGCACCACCGGTGTTTTGCCAGCCCCTCCGGCGTTAATCCCGCCCACCACCAAACTCGGCAGGGCAGCCAGCTGCGGCGCACCTGCCAACCAACGGTCATAGCGCACACCAGCGCCATACAGCCAGCTAAGCGGGCTTAACAGCGGCGGCAGCAGGCGGCTAAGCTGGGTGGCGGTGGGATTGGATGCAGCCGCATCCCACCAGCTAGGGGTTGACCAAGTCATCAGCGATTCGGCTCCTTATCATGCGATCATTAGGTTGGTTGCAGATGTTTTTTGAGCTGCTGATAGGCGCTGTTGATGCGTTTCATCACCTCATCCGCCTTGCTATCCACCACCACGGGGGCAGCCGCCAAATCGGGATGATGCTTTTTCACCAAGATGCGGTAGCGCTCCTTTAGCTGTTGCGGGGTATAGGGATAGGGCAAGCCAAACAGACTTAACGGCGCCTGCAGCGCGCTGGGTGGCCTAACTTTTAGGGAAAGAGCGGCATCGGCGGCACTCCTGCGAAGTTTCTCAGCGCCCACCCTTTGCGCCGCAAAAATATCGGGCGCCAACTCGTTTAGCCCCAATTCGGTCAGCAAATCCCATTCAAGATTGCCGCCCGACTTCATTTTTTGCCCCAAAACCCCAAAGTTTTTCAGACTCCAGGTCGGGCGGCGCCAGGTGGTGTCGGCCTTGACATGCTCCTCAACCAACTTGTCCTCAAGCCCATCAAAATAATTCCATTTGCTGTTGTAGGCCTTGATATGTTCCAGACAAAACCAGCGGTAGCGGTGCAGCTCATGGCGGGATCGTGGCGCCGGATATTCGCCCACCGCCGGGCAGCCTGGCTGTTCACAGCTATGCGCCCCACCTTCGCCATCCCCATCGCCCGCTTTCGACGCGGTGGTGAATTTTAGACGAGAATCAATTTTGCGTGCCATCCAAGCTGCCTTAGCCTTAGTTTCCTAACGATAGGCCTGCAATTGACCATTTTGCGTTAGCCAAAGCAGGGTACTGCCGACCACGATCGGCGCGCTGCTGATGCCGCCATCGATCTGATGTTCCGACTCCACCTCCCCCGTGTAGGGCGACATGGCCAGAACACGGCCATATTGATTGGCAAGCAGCAGTTTTCCATCCACCAGGGTTGGCGTGTACCACACCGTTACATCCTTTTCCTCTTTGGCCGCAGGTAAAGGCTTAACCCAGCGAATTTTGCCGTCTTTGCGGAACAAACAAACCAGCTGGCCATCGGGGCTTACCACATACAGCATATCGCCGCTGACCCACGGCGTGGTGGCGGTGCCCATCGCAACCTGCCACAAAATCGCGCCAGTACGGGATTGAATGGCGACCAAATGGTTGCTGAAACCGGCAACATAGACGATGCCATCGGCAATAGCCGCGGTGGCCACAATCCCGGGCAGCGCCGCCACCAGATCGGTGGGCTGATCATCCGCCAAGGGCACCTCCCACAACCGTCGTCCGGTCAGGGGTTGGGTGGCCACCAAACTGCCGGTGGACATCGGCGCAACCAAAAGATCGCGGGTCAGGCTCAGGCTGCCCTGGCGCAGCAAGCGCGCCTTTTCCCCCACCCCACGCATTTCCCACGCGATGCTGCCATCCTCCAAATTCAGCGCATAAAGCGCGTTATCAACCGTGACCACATAAAGATGGGAATCATCGGCCTGCGGGCTTCGCCGAATCGGTGCGGGCAGGGTTTGACTCCACACCGGCTTGCCGTCTTTTTGCGCGGATGCCCGGATCACGCCATTGCCCAGGGCAGCAATCACCCAATCATTGGCCAGCACCAACCCACCCTGCGCCACCGCTGCGCTGGCATCCTCCGCCAGATCCCTGCGCCAGATCCTTGCACCATCCGCCAGCTGGGTGGCCTGCAGCTGCGCGGCGCCGTCCAAGGTAAAGACCACCCCGTTGGCGCTGACCGGCTGCACCGTTAGCAGCGAACGGTTGGCGCTTGCACCAGTGCCGATATCGGTTTCCCACGCCTGGTTCCAGTTGCCGCCCCAGGCCAAATGTTGCGGCGCCTGATCGCCATCGCCGCCATAGCTGACCCAGGACGTTTTCGCCAAGGGTTCCGACAAGCGCAAAGGGGTCAGGCCAGCGGTTGGATCCGCCTGCAGCCGTGGGGTGCTGAACACCACCCGCCGTTCGCCCTCAATCTTGGGGGTTTTATCAGCGCAACCTGCGGGAATCAGCAGCAGGACCAACCCCGCGGCGAAGATACGAAAATTCTTGTTAATGCACATGCGAACCATCCGCTCCATGGTCGGCATCGCCCAACATGCTGTGGGCGGGCAGGTTAAGCCGGTTGTAGACCAAGGCCAGCAACCGATCCGCCCGTTCCCGCGTGGCAATCGGCACCTCCTTACGGACGGCAATTTTTTCCAAATGTTGGCGCGCCTGCTCCAATTGGCCGGTTTGCAGATAGGCCAAGCCCACCAACTCCTCCGCCAGGCCTGACCAAGCCCCATCCTCAGCCAGCAACGGCTTTAACCATTCCTGCAGTTTGGCGGGATCCACCGCGCTGCCCCCCTGCTCCAGCAGCCGTTGCGCGGCAATATAACGGGCGTAGTTGCGTAAGGGAGCATCAACCGCGCCATCCTGCGCCATTTTTTGCAGTTCCGCCAACGACTCAGCGCCTTTTTTGTTTTTGTCGTAAACGCTAACCAGTTGCAGCCGCGCCAACGTGGCGTAGCCCCCATTTTTCGCAGACAATTGGCCAAAATTGGCCTCAGCCTCAGCCGTTTTCTGACCCGCCAACTGCTGCAGCCCGCTGCTGTATTGGGCGGACTGCTGCGTTTGCCGTTTGATGGCCACCTGCTGCCAGCCCACATACAACAAACTGCTCAGCAGCAGCACACCAACCGTCAGGCTTAACGGACGCTGGTTGCGCTGGCAAAAGCTGATAAACTGTTCACGCCGATAGGCCTCATCAACTTCACGAAAAACATCTAAACTCATTGACTTGTTCCTTTAAAAACTGCCCATGCGCACACAGGTCGGATGCTGCACCTTAGGCGATTGCGCGGTTATTGACAATTGTGCTTTCTGCTGCGCCGCCACAAAAGACGCGAAGACTTGCCCTGCCGGAAGGCAAAGACTTGATTGACGCTGACGCTGCCCCCAGTTATCAACAAAGATTATATCGTTGTTGTTCAGGTTTAAGGGGTTGCGGAATGTTGTCTGTCTTAGCAAAAAAGTTTTTTGGTTCTGCGAATGAGCGCACGTTAAACCGCTTTCGTGAATTGGTCGGCCAGATCAATGCGGCTGAGGCTGAGGTGGCGGCGCTGGATGATGCGGGGCTGCAGGCACGCACCAACCTGTTCCGCGAACAACTAAGTGCGGGGCGATCCCTTGACGATTTGCTGGTGCCAGCCTTTGCCACGGTGCGGGAGGCGGCCAAACGGACCCTGGGTCAACGTCACTACGACGTGCAGCTGCTGGGCGGCATCGTGCTGCATCAGGGCATGATCGCGGAAATGAAAACGGGTGAGGGGAAAACCCTGGTCGCCACCCTGCCGGTTTACCTGAATGCCCTTAGCGGCAAGGGGGTGCATGTGGTCACCGTCAACGATTATCTGGCCAAGCGTGATTCCGAATGGATGGCGCAGGTTTACCGCTTTTTGGGGCTAAGCGCCGGATCCATCGTTTCTGGCCTGGATGATGCAGCGCGCCAACGGGCCTATGCGGCCGATATCACCTATGGCACCAACAACCAATTCGGCTTTGACTACATGCGCGACAACATGAAATTCCGGCTGGAAGATCGCGTCATGCGCCCCTTTCACTACGCCATTGTGGATGAGGTGGACAGCATTTTGATTGATGAGGCGCGCACCCCGCTGATTATTTCTGGCCAGGCTGAGGATTCCTCCGCCCTGTACCAGACCATGTCCAAACTGATCCGCCAATTGACCGATGCGGATATTGAGGTGGACGAAAAGTTGCGCACCGCCGTGCTAACCGATACCGGCACCGAAAGCTTGGATGCCAAGCTGCGCGCCGGTGGCCTGATCGCTGAGGGCGCCTTGTACGATTTCAACAACGTGCATTTGGTGCATTACGTGAATCAGGCCTTGCGCGCTGACAAGGTGTACAAACGCGACGTCGATTACATCATCAAGGACGACAAGGTGGTAATCATCGATGAATTCACCGGCCGCATGATGGAGGATCGGCGCTATTCCGGCGGCCTGCATCAGGCGTTGGAGGCGAAAGAGCGGGTAACGATTCAGAATGAGAACCAGACTCTGGCCACCATTACCTTTCAAAATTATTTCCGCCTGTACCCCAAATTGGCGGGCATGACCGGAACCGCGCTGACCGAGGCGGCGGAGTTTTTTGAGATTTACAAGCTTGAGGTGGTGGAAATCCCGACCAACCTAACCATCCAGCGCAAAGACCATGAGGATGAGATCTACCGCAGCGCGCAGGAAAAGAACGAGGCCGTCATCGCCCTGATTCAGGAGTGTTTTGCCCGCCAACAGCCGGTGTTGGTCGGCACCGTGTCGATTGAAAAATCTGAGGCCTTGTCGGCCATGCTGAAGAAGCAAAAAATCCCCCATCAGGTGCTGAACGCCCGCCACCATGAGCGCGAGGCGGAGATTGTGGCGGATGCGGGGCGGCCAGGTGCCGTTACCATTGCCACCAACATGGCCGGTCGCGGCACCGATATCCAGCTGGGCGGCAGTTTTGAGCAGCGTTGCCGCACCCTGATTCCCGCCAACGCCCTGCCCGCCGAGCAAGAAAAATTGCGCGCCAACATCAAAACTGAGATTGAGCAGGCCAAGCAAATCGCCCTGCAGGCTGGTGGGCTGTACGTGATTGGCACCGAACGCCACGAAAGCCGCCGCATCGACAACCAGCTGCGGGGGCGATCTGGCCGGCAGGGGGATCCGGGCGCCTCGAAATTCTTCATCAGTCTGGAAGATGATCTGATGCGAATTTTTGGCTCAGAACGGATGGACAGCGTGCTGCAACGCTTTGGCATGCCTTACGGCGAATCGATCGCCCACCCATGGGTCAGCAAGGCTCTAGAAAAGGCGCAACATCGGGTTGAGGGCAACAATTTTGAACGCCGCAAATGGCTGTTGCGCTACGACGATATTGTCAACGCCCAGCGCAAATTGGTTTACGAACAACGCGCCGACATTCTCAAGGCCGATGATCTGGGATCGTGGATTACCAACATGCACGCTGAGGTGGTTGAGGATACGGCGCGGCGCTTCCTGCCGCCAGAAAGCTATCCCGAACAGTGGGATCTGCTGGGGCTGGCTGAGGAATCGCGCCGGTTGCTGAACATCGAACCGCCGCTGACCGACTGGGCGGCGAAGGAGGGGGTGGATGCCAACGCGATTGTGGAGCAGCTAACGCTGGCCGCCACCCAACAGCTGACCGAACATCTGGATCACTTCCCGCCGGAATTTCGCCAGCTGGCCACCCAGAAGATCCTGCTGGACGAGCTGGACAAGGGCTGGAAAGACCATCTGTCGCAGCTGGATCATCTGCGTGAGGGGATTGGGCTGCGTGCCTATGGCCAGCGCGATCCGCTGAATGAATTTAAGCGGGAAGCGTTTAAATTGTTTGAGGCCATGCTGGCTGAGGTGCGGGAAAATGTGGTGGCGGTGATCACCCGCTTGGAGATCCGCGTTGAGAACTTAACCAACGACAGCCTGATGTTTTTGGGTGCTGCCCCAGAGTTGGACATCCCGCCGGCTGCCGCCCCCTTCCCCTCCATCGCCAGTTTTGGCCAGCCATCCGGCCCGATGGTGATGAGTTTGAACCGCGCCAGCCGTCGACGGGTGGAGAAACTGCAAAAAACCTCGGAATCCGGCAACACACCGCGCCAAAGCTAGAAAACCGCCAGTCACCACGCCCGAAAAAAATACCATAGTATTCAACCTGTTATTGTTTATCCTAACTGGTTATTAACCAATATATCTTATTGTCACGGATATGAAACCTTATCCGCACGAAAAGATGGTGGTCAATCATGGTCGATGGCCGTGGGCATCCCACTCTCCAATTTGGCACCTGCCAACCTCTTTACGCACGGCGATCGTGTGGCCTAACTCCAAATGGGTTGGCCAAGAAGTGCACCGTTTTTTGGCGTCCATTTACAACGTTGTTGAGGAAAAAACGATGAGTTCACAACGCCGTACCGCCCTGTTTGAAGTCATCCATGGATTAGGACAAATGATTTCGATTATTGAATCGGTCAAACAATCTAACCAACAAGATTCTGACCTGCAGCAGGCGGTGCAGCATTTGGAGGGCGATTTGATCCGCACCGTTGGCGCCTTCCACGAAACGATCAACGACCTGTTTGAACAGGATGATGGGCTAATCCCACCATCCGCCGACCTCCCCCCAAAAGCCATCCGTAAAAAAGACCGGCATTAGGGGGGAATTGCTCCCCTTGCGCAGCGCGCTGTTGCCAACTATAGTTGGCTGTGTTACAGTTAAGGAAGCTAAAAACTTGATGCCTATGTTGGAACCCAAGCAGGTTGTTTTTTATGCCGATGAAAGGGGCAACGAGCCTTTTCAAAATTGGTTAAACAAACTGCGTGATCAACAAAGCAGACGCAGAATTCTTGGCCGTCTGTTGCGTTTTCAGCATGGTCATTATGGGGATGTTGAACCAATAGGTGACGGGCTTTTAGAATTACGGCTGTTTTTTGGTCCAGGCTATCGTGTCTATTTTGGGGAAGATGGGGAGTCTATCGTTGTGATTCTTTGCGGCGGCGACAAAGACAGCCAAAGCCGCGACATCAAAAATGCCAAAATTTATTGGAAGGAGTACAAACGCCATGCGTCGCTTGAGAAATATTGAGGAGGTGACGGAGGAGTATTTTCGCGCCCATCCTGATGAAATCGAGGATTATTTGACCGAGATTTTTCAGGAATATGCAGAGGACAACAACACGGCCGCCTTGCTGACCGCCCTGCGTGTGATCGCCCGGGTGCAGGGCATTGGCAATTTGGCAAGCAACACGGGGATCAGCAGGCAGGGTCTGCAAAAAGCCCTGTCTGGTGCAGGAAACCCACGCCTTGGCAACGTCACCTCTATCATGCGCGCAATGGGCTACTGCCTGCTGCCCCAAAAACTGCCCCCCACGCCGCCTGTTGCTCAGTGAATTTTGAGGAACGCAATGAACTTGCACAAACAGTAAACAATCCTTTAGGCTAAACCTGTCTTTTACAAAAAATAGGTTTTTTCCTAATGCTACCACCCCGTTACTTCGATCGATTTTATGAATGGCTTATTCGCCCAATTCAAAATGATGCGGATATTCAGCGGGTACATGCCATTGCAGCGGATAACTTCGGCGATGATACATTCGCCCTTGACCATATCAATGGATGGCACGAGCGATACCCCGAAGGACGACGCTTGTTGTGCGACCAAGGCCGTATCATTGGCTATGTCAGCATTTGGCCTATCGATGCCGATCAGGCGGACTCCTTTGCTAAAGGCTTGATCCTGGAAGAAAACTTAACCCCACTGCCCATCCAACAGGTGTTGGCGGAGGGGGCACAACATTGGTTTATCGGCGCTGTCGTAATCGATCGCCCGTTTCGCAAACCCCGATCAGACAACCCCATTGGCATGATGTTGGCGATGGCGTTAAACAGCTGGGCCGAAAGTGGCCAATTGCGCTACCCCCTTTCCGTGCTTACCTTGGCCTATTCAGATGAGGGGGAGGCGATGTTAAAGCGTTTTGGTTTTGAAAAAACCCGCGACCGCAGCCAAATGCCCGACGAACAACCCCTATACCGCCGTGATGCCACTGATAAAAACGATTTGTTCAAGGCTTTTGCACAACGCGGCATCCCCTGCCTGTTTGAGGATGCTGGGGGTTAAGCCAAATTTTTGCTGTGCGAGGCTTTTTGACGATGCTATAGTGCGGCCATCAACCGTTTAAAGGATGCGTCGGTCATGATGGTATCGCGGCTTTTTGTGCAAAACCCTGAGCTGCGTCGGCAGTTTTGGCTGGAAATTTCGCCGCAGCGCCTGATCCTGCTGCCCATCATTTTGTTTGCCATCACCGCGATCATCGATTCCCAACAGCGGCTGTGGTTTTTGCCCGCCGCCTTGCTGGCCGCGTTAGGCCTGTGGGCGCCCTTTGCGGTGACCAGCAGCATGGAGGATGAGCGCAGCAACGCCACCTGGGACAACCAACGCCTGTCAGCGCAAAGCGCGGGGCAGCTGGTGGTGGGCAAGATTTTTGGTGGCGCGATCTATGCCTGGTACGGCGCGCTTTGCTGCCTGCTGCTGATTGTGTTGTACCAACCGGTGGGGATACAGAAGGATTGGCTTTCCCAGCCGATGTCGCTGATTTGCCTGAAAATTTTGCTGCTTGGGCTGTTTTTTCAGGGGGCCGCCCTGGCGCTTAGCCTGACCACCCCAGCGACCACGTCATCAGCCCGCCGGGTAAACCCAGTTTATGTGCTGCTTCCCTTAATTTTATCGGCTGCACCGCCCTATTTCCTAGCCGCTCGCAACACTTATGCCGAACAAATCATGTGGTACGGACTTAGCATCCAGTCCGATCTGTTTGTGGTTGCCTCCCTGTTGTTTTTCAACGCATTAACTTTGATGGCCGCCCATCAGGGGATGCGCCGGGAGCTGCAGGAAAAAACCATGCCGTGGCTGTGGTTGTTTGGCTTGCTGGCCGTGATGCTTTGGTTTGGCGGCTTGCCCATCCGACACAATGATGCAGAAACCGCCGCGGTCATAGGGTTGGCCATGGGGGCGGTCGCGCTTTGTGGCCTGGGGGTGCAGTTGATCACAGAGCCGCACGGCTTTATCGGCTATCGCCGCCTAGTGCTGGCCTGGCAACAAAAACGCTGGGTTGATGTGGCCAATCTTTGGCCGCGCTGGAGCATCGCCTATGTGCTGGCACTAGCGGTGGTGCTGGCTGAGGTTATCATCAACCCAAATGGCACTGAGGTGTTGTTCGCCATCTCCATCCTGCTGCTGGCAGCCAGAGATAGCCTGATACTGATCGCCCTGTCTAACCAGCGCCGCATCAAACGGCCGTTGCAAAGCTGGATGGCCTATCTGTTCATCCTCTATGGCCTGCTGCCATGGATATTGCATGCGCTTGATTTGGAGGGGTTGAGCAACATCTTTATGCCCCTGCCCAACATCGATGGTGACGATGCTGGCAGCAATCCGCAATCCGTACAACTGTACCACACCTTCCTAATCCTGCTGCAAACCCTGGCGGCGATGGGCTGGGTTGGGGTGTTGTGGCGGCGGGAGCAGCAGGCGCGGCTAAGCGGCACAACGCTAAGCAAAACGGCCGCCCCCCCTGCGCCAACGGCTGCTTAACCATGGCCGTGCCCAGCACGCACCCGCAACCACAAGATCACGCCCTGATCGCCCTGTTTTTGGACATGATGGTGGTGGAACGCAACATTGCGCCCAACACCGCCGCCGCCTATCGCCGCGATCTGGCCGATTTGTTGCGCTGGCTGACGGATAAAAACCAAGGCCTGCAAACGCTGGATGCCGCCCGCCTGCAGGCCTATTTCCTGAACGGCAACAACAGCGACAGCCCAACCAGCATCCGCACCCAACAGCGCCGCCTTGCCGCCATTCGCCAGTTTTACGGATTTTTGCAACGCGATGGCCACCGCAGCGATAACCCCGCCGCGCTGCTGCCCACCCCCAAAACCCCGCGGCATTTGCCCAAGTTTTTAAGCGAGGGGGAAATCAACCGCCTGTTGGAAGCAACGGCGATGGACAAAAGTCCTGCCAGTATCCGCCTAAGCGCCCTGCTGGAATTGCTGTACGCCACCGGCCTGCGGGTCAGCGAGCTGATCGGGCTAAGGCTGAACAGCTGGCTGCAGGCACTGGCGAACCCCCAACCGATGCTGCGGGTGATGGGCAAGGGTTCCAAGGAACGCCTGCTGCCCCTCACCCCCACCGCGATTGCGGCGGTGCAGGCCTATCTGGCAATCCGCGATCAGTTTATCAAAACCGATCCCAAAACCACCCCCAACAGCTTATGGCTGTTTCCAGCCAAAAACCCGCTGCAGCCGATCAGCCGCCAACTGGTGCACGGCCTGCTGAAACAGGCTGCCGTGCAGGCCGGCCTTGACCCAACGCGCCTGTCGCCACATGTGCTGCGGCACAGCGTGGCCACCCATTTGCTGGACCACGGCGCCGATCTGCGCCGCTTGCAACTGCTGCTGGGACACGCTAGCATCGGCACTGTACAGATTTACACCCATGTCAGCACCAGCCGGCTGTTTCAGGCCGTCAAACACCATCCGTTAGCCCCTGCCCTTTAGCCCCCTTGCCCTTTATCCCCTGCCGGAGAATCGCCATGAGCTTTACCGTTATCGATCCCGCCAAATCCCGCCTGAACCGCAGCGAGCTGGCGGTGCCGGCCAGCCAGCCGAAATTGTTTGAAAAGGCCTGGCAATCGCCGGCCGACATCGTCTTTTTGGATTTGGAGGATTCGGTGGCGCCCGCGGACAAGGATATGGCGCGGGAACAGGCGATTGTGGGGCTGCGCGGCTTTGACTGGCGCGGCAAAACCGTGTCGGTGCGCATCAACGGGCTCGACACGCCCTATATGTACCGCGATGTGATTGATGTGGTTGAGGCGGCGGGCGATCGGCTGGATCTGATCATGATCCCCAAGGTGGGCACCGCGGCGGATGTCTACGCCATCGACATGCTGGTGACCCAGATTGAACAGGCCAAGGGCTTGCCGGTTGGCAAAATTGGCTTTGAGCTGATTATTGAAACCGCGCTGGGCATGGCCAACATCAACGCCATCGCCGCCGCCAGCAAGCGCAACGAATCGCTGCATTTTGGCGTGGCCGACTATTCCGCCAGCACCCGGGCGCGCACCACCAACATCGGCGGGGTCAACCCCGACTACAGCGTGCTGACCGATGCGGATGCGGCCGGGCATCGGGCGCTGCATTGGGGCGATCCGTGGCACTACGCCCTGTCGCGGCTGGTGGTGGCGGCGCGTGCCTATGGCCTGCGCCCCGTGGATGGCCCCTTTGGCGATTTTGGCGATACCGATGGCTATTTGGCGGCCGGTCATCGCGCCGCAGCCTTAGGCATTGAGGGCAAATGGGCGATTCACCCCAGCCAGATTCCGCTGGCCAACCAGGTTTTTGCCCCCTCCCCCACCGAGATTGAGCGCGCCACCCGCATCCTGCAGGCGATGGAGCAAGCCGCCCGTGATGGTCGCGGCTCAGTCGCCCTAGATGGCCGGCTGATCGATATCGCCAGCATCAAACAGGCACAAACCATCGTCGACAAGGCGCAGCAAATGGCCAAGAACAAGGCGGCTTAGTTGCTTCGTTCTTAATTCCCCTCCCGCGGAGGGGTGCCCGAAGGGCGGGGTGGTCCTTTCTTTACGTGTCACCTGCAGTGCAAACATGGACGGTTGCTCATCCTTTTTATCTGACAGCTCTGCCCCACCCAAAGGACCACCCCGTCAGGCTTCGCCTGCCACCCCTCCGCGGGAGGGGAATTTACGGCATCCCATTCCCCTGAAGCCCTAAGGCCGACAATTCCCATCCCCCAACAGCTGGTATTTATAGGTGGTCAGCTGTTCTAGGCCTACGGGGCCGCGGGCGTGCAGGCGGCCGGTGGCGATGCCGATTTCCGCGCCAAAGCCAAACTCCCCGCCATCGGCAAATTGGGTGCTGGCGTTGTGCAGCACCATCGCGCTGTCCACCGCCGCCAAAAACCGCGCCGCCGCGGCAGTATCCTGCGTGATGATGCTGTCGGTGTGATGGCTGCCGTAATGGTTGATATGGGTGATGGCGGCCTCAACCCCGTCTACCACCCGCACCGACAGGATCGGCGCCAGATACTCGGTCTGCCAATCCGCCTCGCTCGCTGGCAAGCTGGCGGGGAAAAGCTGCTGGGTGGTGGCATCGCCGCGAATCTCGCAGCCGGCATCCGCCAAATCCTGCAAAATGGAGGGCAAATGGGTGGGCGCAACAGCCGCATCGATCAACAAAGTCTCCGCCGCGCCGCACACCCCAACCCGCCGCATTTTGGCGTTCAGCACCACCGCCCGCGCCATCGCCAGCTCGGCATCGCGATGCACATAGACATGGCAAAGCCCCGCCAGATGCTGCAGCACCGGCACCCGCGCCTGCTCAACCATCATCTGCTGCAGGGCAGGGCCACCGCGCGGAATCACCAGATCGATCAACCCGTGCAGCTGCACCAGCGCGGTCACCAACGCCCGATCGGCGCTGGGCACCATCGACACAGCAGCAGGCGGCAAGTCAACCGCCAGCAGCGCCTCAGCAAAGCAGGCGGCGATCAGCTGCGCGCTGGCAAAGCATTCCCGCGCTGGGCGCAAAACCACCACATTGCCGGATTTCAAACACAGCGCGGCGGCATCGGCGGTAACATTCGGCCGCGACTCATAGACCATCGCAATCACGCCGATCGGGATGCTGACCCGCTGAATCTGCAGGCCGTTGGGGCGCGGCCAAGCCGCCAACACCCGACCGACCGGATCGGGCAACGCCGCCACATTGCGCACGCCATCCGCCATCGCCTGCACCCGCTCCGCCGTCAGCCGCAGGCGATCGAGCAAGCCATCCGACATCTTGGCCGCCTTGGCATCCTCTATTTCCACCGCATTGGCCGCCAGAATCGCCGCCGATGCCCGCTCAATCCCACTGGCCGCCGCCAGCAACGCCGCGTTCTTCTGCGCCGTAGAGGCCAAGCCAATCACCCCCGCCGCCGCCCTGCCCTGCTCGGCCAATTGTTGCAGGGCAGGCGTTAGGTCGTTTTCCATGGATCATCCCTTTTCTTCTCATCATCATCATCATAATCCGGGTCCAACCAACTTTTGGGACGGCGTTTTTGTTGTTCCAGCTCTTTTCTTTCTTGCTCGTGCGCATCCGTAACAACGTCCGTTATCGTAATAAACACTTCTCCAGCTTGATGACCAAGCATCGCACCCTTGTAGATCGCGCCCGAAATCTTACTCACATGTTTGGCCGCACCAGAGCCGATCTGCAAGGCCTGTTGCAACTTCGCCTGCTGTTCAGGGGTTAGATCCTTAAACGCATTGCGAAGCTCCTGCTGCAAATTTTTGCCCGTCTCTCCGACGAATACACCAGGGGCTTGAATGATGTTCTGCACCGCTTGCACCGCATTGTCCAACGCGTTCAGCACGCCGCCGATGCCCTGAACAAGATCGTTTTGTTGCTGCTGGGAAGCTTGGTTTTCGATCATTTTCTTTTCCAGCTGCCAAATATCTGCCGACATCTCCCGCCGTGTGACTTCATCCAGCTCTGCCGACATATCCGCAAATTGTTGGCGAATGTCTTGCAGGTTTTTTAAAATATTTTCGATATCCGCTGGGTTCACAATGCCACTAACATCAACCGCTTCTTCCAATTCCTTTTTGGCAGCCTCAATTTGTATCGCCAGTTTCTCGATTCTGTCAGCCTTGGCGTTGGCCGCCATTTCATCTAGCTGTGCCTTTAACTGCGCGGCCACCTCAGCGGCTTGTTGCGCCGCCACCGCCAGTGCCTGCCCTGCTGCCTGCGCCGTCACCACCATTGCCTGCAAGGCGGTGCCAAAGGCTGAGGAGACCGCACCAGACAGATGGCTCCATTGGCTGCCCACCGAGGCAAGTCCAGACGCGATCGGTTTCGGCGTTGCTTGAGCCAGGCGGTGGGATAGCTGCCGCATGGTTTGTTGGGCGGATTGCTGGGCATTATACGCCAACTGTCGGCCCGCCTGAACATGCGGCGCGGCTGCCCTGCCCGCCGCAGCAGCGGCATTTTGCGCCACACCACCAACCGCGCCACCTGCTTTTTGCGCCAAGCCACCCGCCACGCCGGCGGCTTTTTTCCCACCCCACAATCCCCCCTTGGCCAAGAAACCGCCGCCGTATTTAAGCAACTGCCCACCCGCCGCGGTGCCGATGCCTGCCGCCGTGCCGCCAACCGTGCCGATGCCACGCAGGGTCAGGCCAGACATCAGCTGCCCCAGCGTTTTGCCGCTGTTGTCCTGCGGCACGCCCACATACATCGCCGCCAGGTTGTAGACGCGCGACATATACAGCATCACCACCAGCGCCCCGGCCAACATTTGCCAAAAGGCGGCGCTGCCAAAGCCGATGGTAAAGCCGCCGACGTTCATCATGCAGGAAAAATTGATCGCGGTGGGATCGGGCGATCCCCCCCAGGGCTGGGTGTTGACCGGCGGCGTGCTGAACACCCCACCACTGAGCCCGCCGCCACCAGGGCAACTGCCAGCTGGCAGGGGCCCTGCTGGTGGCGTGGTCGGAGCTGGCGTACCTGGTGATGGGGTGGATGGGCTGGCCGCGCCGGTAGACATATCGCAATCTTTATCAGGCGTGCCCGCCGCCTTACAGGCTGCTGCTGCCGCCGCGCCCTTGGCCTTGCAGCTGTCCACCGCGGTTTTTTCCGCCGGTTCCATCGCATCTTGCCCCGCGGTCAGGGCGGCGTTGGTGCTGGTGCCGATTAAACCCGCCGCCAACACGATCAACACGGTCATCAACGCCAACGTCAGGGCGCATCGCGCCAGCTGCCGCACCCCTTGCGAAAAGGCAAAACGGGTGCTGGGGAAAACCGCCGCCGCCAGCCACATCGGCGCCATCACGCTGGTCATGATAAAGCGGAACAGCATGTCGAGCAGGAACATGCCAAAAATCAGCATGGCGGTAAAATAGGTCAGCGTCAGCACCACGCCTGAGAAAAAGCGGTCAAAGGCGGTCACCACCCCCATGCCAGACAGTTTAGACAGGTTGCCGCTGCCCAAAATATTGGCGATGCCAAAGGCCATGCCGGTGCCCAAAATTTGTTGCATCCGTTCGGGCAGGCAAATAAATTTCTCGCGCGCGGGTACGGCGGCGGGGTTGGCATCGTAATAGGCCTTGGCGGCGGGCATATAGGTGGGGGTCGACACGTGGTTGTCCACGTCACAGCTGGGGGAGGTCCATAAATTGCCCAGGGTGGGAATGGCCTTTAAGGTCTGCTCAGCCGTGTTCAGCAGATCGGTGGACAGCTGCACCCCCGCCCCCATCATCGGCGATTGGATATAGCTGTTGTAAAATTCAAAACTGCGCAGGGCCACAATCACCATCAGGGCGATGCCGATGCGCACCACCACCATATTGGCCACCCCGGCTGGCCCCGACATCGGGCCAAAGGGCGCAATCAATTTGGCCGCCTCAAACAACACCCACAGCGCCAACAGCACCGCGATCAAATTGGCGATGGCGGTGCCAAATTTGGCAAAGGCGCGCTCACCAATCACCATCGACAAATCGTAACTAACGGAAAAAATATTGCACAGCCAACAGCCGGTGGTAACCATCTCAAAGGCGTTGCCGATCGATGAGCCCGGTTCACCCATAATCGACCCCGCATCGGTGCCGCTGGCGCCGCCGGGGGTGGGCATGCCGGGTGGGCCGCTGCCACCGCCAGGGACGCTGCCCAAATTCATATAGGGCAAAGGATTGGTGTAACAGTACCCCGCAAACTTCATCGGATTGCTCGGGCAGGCATCCGTTACCCCCAACTCAAAATGCAGGTGCGCGCCTCTGCTGTTTCCCCCAGCTCCGCAAGGGCCGATTGGATCGCCAGTGTTAATCGGAATGCCGGTAGAGGCGCCCTTAACCGTTGGCACAATTGACCACATGTGGTTGTAGGTGGTCATAAAATCGCCGTTAGGATGGTACAGCACAACCCTGTTGCCGTACCCCCCATTTGTGAAGGCGGCAAAACAGATCAACCCCGGCGCCGCCGCGCTGATCATTTGCCCACCGCCGCCACAGGGGA
Source organism: Alphaproteobacteria bacterium (assembly GCA_044345375.1). Classification (GTDB taxonomy): domain Bacteria; phylum Pseudomonadota; class Alphaproteobacteria; order CAISOG01; family CAISOG01; genus CAISOG01. The sequence goes on along the minus strand of JBIJBF010000008.1, from coordinate 11,278 downwards.
AATCCTGCCCCTGATGCATTCTGCCCCAACGCATACCAAAACGTGAGCCGATAGGGCAACCGGTAGCAACAGGGCAACTTACCCCTGAGGGGGAGCTGGCCAACGCTGGCGTGCTGCCGCCACTGCCCCCCCCCAGCCACATGAACAGCAGCAGCATCAGGCTTAGCGCGAGGTTTTTTCCAGTCATCATCATGCCGCCCGCCCCCCGCTACGCATAGGGTGGGGTAAAAGTGGGCAGGGCGTTGTGGTCTTTGTCCCACGCATCGGCCATATCCTCAGCCTTTTTGATCTCAGCCGCCGCCATGGTGGATTCCAACCGACGCATCTCAGCAATCGCCCGCGCTTGTGCTGGATTCCTGGCATCTGCCGCCGCAATTTTGTAATAGGCCAAGGCCTGCACTTTATCCTTTAACGCCCCCTTCTCCGCCATAATTCCTAAGGACACAGCAGCCTCGGTGTTGCCAGCCCGCAAATCCGCCTCCCGCCCCGCGCGCGCTGCCTCAAAAGATTTGGCATTGCCGGCTACAGCCCCGGTATAGGCAATCTCCGCCGCTGTCATGCTGCCAAAGGGGTTGCGGGTGCGCTCCAAAAAGCCGCCAACCGCCTGCGTGCCCTTAATCGGCGCGGTCACCGTCATGCGGGTGGCCCAAAGCCCCAACACCGCCGATTGGGTGCTAAGGCGCGACGCCACCTTTTCGCCCAGCGTCACGCCGATATGAAACTCATCGCGATAGCCCTCCTTGCCCGGACCAGCGGTAAAGACCTCAGCCAGTCTGGTCGCATCCTTCATCGTGCGGATCAGCAGGAATCCCGCCACCACAAACAGCCAGTAGTTCGGCTCGTACAATTTTAACCAAATTTTGCCCGCCGCAATCTCAGCCACCAACGCGGCAATCGCCTCATTGGTCGGCTTTGAAATGCCATAGGTTGCCAAATACTGCTGCGAGGCATAGGCAAGCATCGACATGCCAATGCCCACCACGATGCTGAGGAAGGTGATCACCGCCGCCGCCTCAACCAACGCCTTAAAGGCGGCGTAGGTGGCCTGGCGAAACAGCCGCAGCGCATAGGTGAAAATAAAGAATCCCGCCAACACCCCAATGAACATCAGCATCAAAAAGGCGTCCAGCAGATAAAACGGGTAGACGATGATCGCAATCGCGTAAATTACCAGCAGCACCAAACCGGCCAACACCGACAGCACCTTATCAATCACGCTTTTGGCGAATTCATCCACCCCAAAATGGGTCAATGGGTTAAAGTTTAGGCCGCCCACCTGCGGACCATAAATCATGCCCGAAACGCCGATCAACGCCCCCACCCCAATCGCCTGCTGGATATTTTGCATCTGGCAAATCAGTTTGTTGCGCGCCAGTTTGACCTTTGGGCTCATGTGCGCGGGCGGCGCCGGCGCGGTCAGGCTAAAGCCGGTTCCCGTGCTGGTGGTCACGGCCGGGCAGCTACCGTTGTTGGTGGGGGCGGCGATTTGATAGCTGGTGCCATTGCCCGCCTGGCCAACCGCGCCCGTGCTGGCCTCCAACGCCCCAACCGCCAGCTCAACCCCCGTGGAAATGGCGGGCACCAGAAAATAATCCTCATAAAATTTGTTGTGGCTTTTCAGGGCGGCAATCGCAATCACCACCGCCGCCATATGCAAGATCAGGTTGTTGCCATCTTGGCGAAAGCCCCCCAACGGCCCAAAGGGAAACACCAGCTTTAACGCGATCCACAGCAGGTACAGCGCCAGCAACAGCGCGCTCATATCCGCCAACCGGTTCACCAGCCCCGCGTTGGCGCCATCGCCGTTGTTGATGTAATAGCCCAGCTGATAGGAGGTATCAAAAATGATCGCAAAAAAACTGCAGCTCCAGCAGGTGTTGATGATATCCTCAGGATGAAAATTGAACGGCGCGGTCGGTGGCGCTGCAGGTGGGGGCGCTGTTTGCGCCTGAACCAGCGGCACATCCGCCAGCACCCCAACCCACAGCGCCAGCAGCATCACGAGCATGAACCGCCCGGGTCGATGCAATGACAGGGATGAGCAGAAAGATCGCATCAAACAATTTTACCGCATGGCGATGACAAAACAGTTGCATTGAAACGAATTTTTAACCCTACCGCCATCTATTTCTTCGTTGTTGCAGGCGGTGGGCGTTGCGACAATCGCCAAATCGGGTTATGGCTAAAGACAAGCAACACCAAATCTTACAAGGGTATCCTCAACATGGCCTTGCAAGCCTTTTCCTCCAACGCCGATGCTAAGACAGATTTGGCCAGCATGCTGCGGGTTAATCACGCCGGCGAATATGGCGCGGTGCGCATCTACGCTGGGCAACAACGGTTTGTAAAAAGCCCACAGGCGCAGCAGCTGGTGGCCGAAATGGCCGCGCAGGAGGCGGTGCATCTGGAGCAGTTTCGCGCATTGATGGCCGCGCGGCAGGTGCGCCCCAGCGTGCTGCTGCCGCTCTGGCACCTGTTGGGCTATGGCCTTGGCGCCGCAACCGCCCTGTTGGGCGATGCCGCGGCGATGGCCTGTACCGAGGCGGTGGAAACCGTGATCGATCAGCACTATGCTGAGCAGTTGGCCGCCCTGCCACCAGATGAGGCGGATTTGGCCAGCACCCTGCGCCAATTTCAGGCTGAGGAGGTGGAGCATAAGAATCAGGCGGTTGCGGCGGGCGCGCAAAACGCGGTGGCCTATCCGATCCTAACCGGCCTGATCAAAACCGGATCGCGCCTGGCGATTGAATTGTCCAAACGCTTTTAACCCAAGGGAGATTCTGATGATTCGCGGCTATAACATTTATGGGGAGAGCATTCAGGCGGTTGAGGTGGTGTTGGCGCCTGGCGATCAGGTCTACGCCGACCCGGGCACCATGGTGTATATGAGCCACGGGGTGACGATCAACACCGGCACTGGCCGCGGCGTGCTAAGCGGTATCAAACGGATGATCGTTGGCGAAAGCTTTTTCGTTTCGCGCTTTCAATATGATGGGCACGATTACGGCCGCGTGGCCTTTAGCGCCCCCTTCCCCGGCAAAATCATGCCGATCGATCTAAGCCTCCATGATGGCGAGTATATTTGCCAGAAAAACGCCTTCCTCTGCGCCTCCATCGATGTGGGCATCGGCATCGCCTTTACCAAAAAATTGGGCGCCGGCTTTTTTGGCGGCGAGGGGTTCATTTTGCAACGGCTTAGCGGGCACGGCACCGCCTTTGTCCATGCGGGCGGCGCAATCGTTGAGCATCAATTGGCCGCGGGTGAACATCTGAATGTCGAAACTGGCTGTTTGGTAGGATTCAGCCGCCAAGTCACCTATGACATCAAATTTGTCGGCGGCTTTACCAACGCCCTGTTTGGGGGGGAGGGGTTGTTTTTCGCCCATCTGGTTGGCCCTGGATCGGTTTTGGTGCAAAGCCTGCCCTTTAGCCGGCTGGTGGATCGCATTACCGAGGTGGCCACCGAGCGGCATGCGGCGGGGGGCAGCTAAAAAACCCCTTTGAACATACCATAGCACGGTCAAGATCCCCTATCTTGCTCGATGCTTCCAAGAGTGCTTGATTTTTTGGGTGGGGTCGGCCATTCTATGAGCCTTAGATAATCTATTTATTTTGGCGATATTTTTCTGTGTCAAACTACCGTTTTAGTGTTTTAACCATCCTGATTGTTGACGACAGCAAAAGCATGCGCAGTTTGATTCGGGTGATCTTGCAATCTTGGGGGGTTGGCACGATTTATGAGGCTGAGGATACCGATGCCGCTTGGCAACGCCTAAATGAATACAACATCGATGTGGTGTTGGTGGATATCATGATGCAACCGATGACCGGCATCGAATTTACCAAAAAAATTCGCAACGACGATACCAGTGCTGATCCTTTTGTTCCCGTCATCATCATCAGTGGCTATACCGAACGTGAAAAGGTTGAGGCCGCGCGGGATTCAGGCGCCAACCAGGTCATGACCAAACCGATCACCGCCAATTCGCTGTATGCCCGTGTTGTCGATGTGATTGAGCATCCACGCCCCTTTCTGCGCTCAGCTGATTATTTTGGACCTGATCGTCGCCGAGCCCAAGATCCCAATTATGAAGGGGTCGAACGAAGAGTCGCACCAGCTTCAGCAGGCTTAATTGCTGGCGGAAAACCGCAATAACCGCTCATAAAAGCCGCCGCGGGGAGGATGTCGCCCGCACTGCTATAGTCGTTTCAATTTAAAAAGTTACAGACTGCGAAAATGTCATGAGGTCGAGAAACGGAGCGGAGTGTACCCTGCGTACATGAGCACCGTATCGCAGACCTCATGACATTTGCAGCACTGTAAGTTTTTAAAGTGGAATGACTATAGAGGTTATCAATACTTTACAGAACAACCATAGGGCTTGGTGGCGCTTAAGCTAACCGGTTTGCCCGCCAAAAGTTCATCCAACGCCGGTTGAACGTAATTTTGAGCCTGTTCAATATCTTTGACATTGCTGCTGGGAATATCATCGACAGCTCCCTGATACACCAATGTGCCTTGCTTATCGATGATAAACACATGCGGTGTCGTTCTGGCGCCATAAAGTTTGCCTACACGACCCAAGGGATCCAACAACACCGCGGTGGGCGCGGCCTTACGCGAAGTCGTTTGTTCATTGGCCTCATAGGGGGTCACAAACCCCTGCTTGCCCTCTGCTGAGGAAATCACGCTAAGCCAAACCACCGATTGGTCCGTGTATTTCTTTTGCAACGCCTGCATGTTGCCGCTGCTGTAATGTTTTTTTACAAAGGGGCACAAATGGTTGGTCCATTCCAACACCACGATTTTGTCTTTGTATTGCGCGACAGAATGCGCAACCCCGTTGCTGTCCAACAAGGTAAAATCAGGTGCGGGAGCACCAACCACAACCCCGCCATAAGTTTTTACCGGCAGGCTTAGCATCATCAGCAACGAAAAAAAGCCAATACTTTTCAAGAAAAAGCGCACCGCAGTATCCCCCCGCAAAGATTTCTAAAAGTTTTCTGATCAGCACCAACAGCACAATTATTCAAAAATTACAGAACCTTTAGCCGCCCGTTTGGCCTATGCCGCCGTATCCACCTCAACCGTTGGCGCTGCACGCACCTTAGCCGACGCATCGCGATCCACCAACTCAATAATTGCCATTGGCGCGGTGTCACCGTAACGCTTGCCAGCCTTAATAATACGGATATAGCCACCTGGACGTTCCTGATATCTGGGCCCCAAAACCGCCATAATTTTGGCCGCCGCCGCCTCATTGCGCAGGGTATTGAACAAGAAACGACGGTTGGCCAAGCTGGAAACCTTACCCACCGTGATCAATTTTTCCAAATAGGGACGCAGTTCCTTGGCTTTGGGCAAGGTTGTCATAATTTGCTCATGCTCAACCAACGACGCGGCCATGTTGCGGAACATCGCAATACGATGCTCACTGGTACGGTTTAGCTTACGGCCGGCTATACGGTGACGCATAATAAAACTCCTGTAATCCCAATAACGATAAACGACATATAAAAATCTAGTAAGGCTCTTCGAGCTTTTTGGCAAGTTCCTCAATATTTTCTGGTGGCCAGCCAGGAACATCGGATCCCAGGCTTAAGCCCATGGTCGCCAGCACCCGTTTAATTTCTTCCATGGATTTGCGGCCAAAATTGGGTGTTTTCAACAGATCCATCTCAGATTTCTGCACCAAATCACCGATATAAACGATGTTGTCGTTTTTCAAACAGTTTGAGGCACGAACCGACAATTCCAATTCCTCAACACGTCGCAACATGTTGGGGTTAAACGGCAGATCCAATTTGGTGCCATGATGACGGGCAGCCCCTGTTTCATCAAAATTCACAAACAACTGCAACTGATCCTGCAGAATACGTGCCGCAATGCCCGCCGCATCATCAGCGGAAACCGATCCGTTGGTTTCAATCACCATGGTCAATTTGTCGTAATCGGTAATTTGGCCAACCCGGGTGTTTTCAACCTTAAAGGCCACACGACGCACCGGGGAAAAAATGGAATCAATCGGAATCAGACCAATCGGCGCGTCTTCCGTACGGTTTTGATTGGCGGTTACATAACCTTTGCCATGCGCAACCGTCAACTCAATATTGATGCTGGCGTCACGATCCAGCGTGCAAATCACCAATTCTGGATCCAAAATTTCAACATCCGCGCCGGTTTCAATTTGCCCCGCACGAACCTCACAAGGACCCTTGGCATGCAAACGCACTTTACGTGGGGTCTCGGATTTCAAACGCACCGCCAATTGCTTTAAATTGAGGATGATATCGGTGACATCCTCACGCACACCAGGAATTGAGGAGAATTCATGCAAAACACCCTCAATATGCACCGCGGTTACGGCAGCGCCCTGCAAGGAAGACAGCAAAACACGGCGCAGGGCGTTGCCCAAGGTCTGGCCAAAACCGCGCTCCAAAGGCTCAGCAACAATAGAAACAACACGGCGGTTATCGTTTTGCGCGTCAAGGTTTAGATGGTTGGGTTTAATCAATGCCTGCCAGTTACGTTCGATAGCGTTAATTGTCGTCATACCTAAAAAACCTTCCCTCAAATAAACAATCGACAGATGAAAACAAAAAACTAAACGCGGCGGCGCTTGGGTGGGCGGCAGCCATTGTGCGGGACGGGCGTGGTGTCACGAATCGCGGTCACCGTAAAGCCGACTGCTTGCAGCGCGCGCAGGGCAGACTCACGCCCCGACCCTGGGCCATTGACCTCAACCTCAACCAATTTCACCCCATGCTCCTTGGCTTTTTTCGCGGCATCTTCCGCCGCTACCTGCGCCGCATAGGGCGTTGATTTGCGTGCACCCTTGAACCCCATCATGCCCGCAGAAGACCAAGAAATGGCGTTCCCAAACAAGTCGGTGATGGTCACCATGGTGTTGTTAAAGGTCGCATTTACATAAGCACGCGCACTCACGATATTCTTTTTTTCTTTTTTCTTCGTTTTTTGGCGAGGGGCCACGGCTAAACTCCTATAGACCTAATGTTATTTCGTTACTTTTTTCTTGCCGGCAATGGCAATGGCTTTACCCTTACGGGTTCTGGCGTTGGTACGCGTCCGTTGACCACGCACCGGCAAACGACCAGTCCGGTGGCGCAAACCACGGTAGCAGCCAATATCCATCAAGCGCTTGATGTTAAACGACACCTCACGGCGCAGATCCCCCTCAACCTTGTAATCGCCATCAATAATCTGGCGCAGCTGCAAAATTTCGGCCTCGCTAAGCTGATAAACACGCTTGGCCTTGTCGATCCCAGCCTTCACACAAATCTCCAACGCATTGGTTGGACCAATCCCATACAGATAACGCAGGGCAATCCACAACGGTTTTTGCGAAGGAATGTTAACACCAGCAATACGTGCCACAGGTAATCTCCAATTTTTATGACAAAATAATTATAGCCGAATTTTGAACACTAGCTAGGAACACACGGTTGTCAATAGATTTTTTCACACACATCACGCAACCGCATCCTGAAAGCTGACGCCGCCCAAAACCTCTACCAAACGTGCCGATACCTCAGCCACCTCCCCCACCCCATCAACCCGCTTTAAAAGCCCCCTGGCCTGATAAAACGGCAGGACGGATTCGGTTTGATCTTTGTACACTTCCAAACGCCGCTCAATAACCTCACGCGTGTCATCCGGACGCACCACAAAATTCGTCGATTGACACTGGTCGCAAACCCCCTCTTGCGCAGGCTTATGGTACAAGCGATGATAGGCAGTGCCGCATGCTGCGCAGGAAAATCTGCCCGTAACCCGCTCAATGATATGCGCGCGCGGCACCTCCAGCAAAACCACCGCATGCACCTTTTGACCGCGCCCCTGCAGAAATTGATCCAAGGCTTCTGCCTGTGCATAGGTTCGGGGGAACCCATCCAAAATAAAGCCCTGGGTTGATTGATTCAATTTGCTTTCAATCAGCTGAATCACCACCTCATCCGACACCAAATTGCCCTGCCGCAGGATCTCCTTAACCCGTCCCCCAAGTTCGGAGCCCGATTCAACCGCCGCACGCAGCATATCCCCGGTCGCCAAGGGCAACATGCCAAAACGCTCGGCCAACAAGGCGGCTTGGGTTCCCTTGCCGACCCCTGGTGGCCCCATAAGAATCACGATCATCGACGACGTCCTTGTAGCCCCGATTTTTTCATTAATCCCTCATACTGATGGGTCAGCAGATGCCCCTGAATTTGCCCAACCGTCTCCATTGTCACCGATACCACGATCAGCAGGCTGGTGCCGCCAAAATAAAAGGGCACCGAATAACGCGCGATCAAAAACTCCGGCAACAAACAAACCAGGGTCATATAGGCGGCGCCAATCACGGTTAATCTGGTCAAGATAAAGTCCAAATAGTCCGCCGTATGTTTGCCAGGACGGATTCCCAAAATAAAACCACCATTTTTCTTGATCGCATCCGCCGTCTCGGTCGGATTAAACACAACCGCTGTGTAAAAAAAGCTGAAAAAGACGATCATCAGGGCATAAAGAACCATATGCAGCGGCTGCCCATAGCCAAGGGCGCGCATAAGCGCCGCCAACCAATCGGGAGCATCGGCGCCCAAACCAGCGCTGGCAAGCGTTGCAGGCAGCATTAACAGGGAGCTGGCAAAAATCGGTGGGATCACCCCAGCAGTATTTAGCTTCAAAGGCATATGGGTTGAGGCACCGCCCGTAACCCGCGAGCCAACCTGCCGCTTTGGATATTGCACCAGCAACCGCCGCTGCGCCCGCTCCATATAAACAATAAAGTACACCACCAAGCCGATCAGCAGCATTAGGGCCAGAATAAAGCCCGCCGACAACGCGCCGGTTTTTCCCAATTCCAGGGTATTGCCCAACGCCGCTGGCAGATTGGCCACAATCCCTGCAAAAATAATCATTGAGGTGCCATTGCCGATCCCCCGAAAGGTCATCTGCTCCCCCAACCACATCAAAAACACCGTCCCACCAGTTAGAAGAATCATGGTGGTCAAACGAAAAGACAGGCCTGGATCCAAAACCGCCGGCAAGGCGCCGCTGCGAATACTTTCCATCCCCACCGCCAAGCCATAGCCCTGCAGCAAGGCCAAGGCAACCGTGCCGTAGCGGGCATATTGGTTGATTCTTTTGCGACCACTCTCCCCCTCCTTTTTCATCGCCTCCAAGCTTGGCGACACCGCAGACAGCAGCTGCATGATGATCGAGGCGGTGATGTAGGGCATAATGTTTAAGGCAAAAATGGTCATGCGCTGCAGGGCACCGCCCGCAAACATGTCAAACATGCCAAAAATGCCGCCACCATGAGCCTTAAACATTTCTGCAACGACCCGCGTATCAATACCTGGCAAAGGGATATAGGTCCCCAGCCGATAAACCATCAAGGCAACCAGGGTAAACCAAATACGCGCATGAAGTTCTTTCGCTTGCATAAAGGCAGAAACGGAGACGCCCGAAGGGGCAAGCGGGGCGTTGCTGTTCCCAAAAACATTTTGGCGACTGGCCACAGCTAACCTACGATCCTAAAATCTGTAAAACACCACCGGCCTTCGCCACCGCATCCACCGCTGCTGCGGATGCAGCGTGAACCTCAAGCTGCAATTTCGCGTTCAAAGATCCGCGTGACAACAACTTAACCGGCGCGTTATCACGAACCAACCCCGCCTGCGACAAAATCTCAGCGGTGATTTTTCCCTTGGCCAGCTCATTCCCGCTATCCACCCAACGCTGCAGATCATCCAAATTGATCACGGCATAGGGAACACGAAAAATATTGGTAAAGCCGCGTTTTGGCAAACGGCGATACAACGGCATTTGTCCGCCCTCAAAAATTTTGCGAGCTCCACCGCTACGTGCCTTGTGACCCTTGTGACCCTTACCACAAGTTTTGCCTTTACCAGAGCCAATACCGCGCCCCAAACATTTGGGCTTATGACGCGCAGCCGGATTTTCACGAATTTCAGTAAGCAACGACATCTTAGGCTCCTTAAGCGTTAATTTCTTCTACCGTCACCAAATGACGCACCTTACGAATCATGCCCTGCACGCTTGGTGTATCCACCAAGATCGCCGAGTGCAACCGACGGCGAATCCCCAGACCAACCAGTGTTTGTTGCTGATCTGCACGGCGCCCAATCGCGCTACGAACCTGTGTGACTTTAACCTGTTTGACATTCGCCATTTTCTTATCCTTTTACAACTTCAAGCAAGCCTTCTTCTTTGGCAGAAGATTTCACAACATCGCCGCGACGCGCCATCAGATCACCAATTTTTTTGCCCCGACGTGCGGCAATTTGTCTTGGCGATTCCACAGCCTGCAAGGCGGCCATGGTTGCCCGCACCACGTTATGAGGATTCGAGGAACCAACAGACTTGGCCACAATATCCTGCAGCCCCAAGGCCTCCAAAACAGCACGCATCGGGCCGCCGGCAATAACGCCGGTACCAGCAGGCGCCGAACGCAACATCACCTTGCCTGAACCATAATGGCCATAGCTGTCGTGATGCAAGGTACGTGCCTCACGCAACGGCACACGAATCAAGGCATGTTTGGCATCATCCGTGGCCTTTTTCACCGCATCTGGAACCTCACGGGCTTTCCCCGTACCAAATCCGACCCGCCCTTTGTTGTCACCAACAACGACCAGCGCTGCAAACCCCATGCGACGACCGCCCTTAACGGTTTTTGCAACACGGTTAACGCTTACCAATTTCTCGATAAGATCGCTGCCTTCTTCCCGTGCTTTTTTATCTGGATGCGCCACCTTTTACCCCTTTACCAATGAAAATTCTAAAATTTTAAGCCAGCCGCCCGCGCGCCATCGGCCAATTCTTTTACACGACCATGATAAATATAGCCACCACGATCAAAAACCACCTCACTAATCCCCTTGGCCAGCGCTCTTTCCGCCAAGATGCCGCCAATTTTTGCTGCGGCCAACTTGTTCGAAGTTGTTTTGATTTTTTTCTGGAGATCAGATTCAACGGTCGCAGCGCTGACAACGGTAGAACCCGCCTTGTCGTCAATAATCTGCGCGTAAATATGCTTGCCAGAACGATAAACCGACAACCGCAGGCGCCCTGCCCCACGCAAACGAATGGTGGTGCGAACACGCTGCCTGCGACGCTCAAAATTTGTATTACCCGATGGCATTATTTTTTCTTTCCTTCTTTGCGGCGAACATACTCACCCTCTTTACGAATCCCTTTGCCTTTATAGGGCTCAGGCGGACGATAGCTTTTGATTTTGGCCACAACGGATCC
>JBIJBF010000015.1:0-37728 GCA_044345375.1 Alphaproteobacteria bacterium | reverse complement strand
CTGGAATAGCAAAATTGATATCATGGCTGTAGCCAAGCTGCAAGACCAAGGCATTCCCCTGCACCTGCGCGCGATAGCCAACCCCCAAAATTTCCATATTCTGCGAAAACCCATCGCTAACACCGATCACCATATTGGCGATCCGGTTGCGCATGGTTCCCCACATCATTCTGGCAAATTTATCCTCGCTGCGCGGACGCACCAAAATCTCCCCATCCGCGACCGTGATTTCGGTGGCATCAGACAGGGCCAAGGACAGAACGCCCAACTTGCCCTTAACGGTTAAATTGTCATTGGCGACCTCAACGGTGACGCCAGCTGGCAACTTAACAGGGTTTTTACCTACGCGCGACATGAACTATACTCCCTAAAAAACCGTGCCCTAAAACACTGTGCAAAGAACTTCACCGCCGACATTGGCGGCTCTAGCATCAGCATCCGACATAATCCCATGTGACGTAGACAGAATCGCAACCCCCAACCCATTGAACGGCAACTTCACATCTTCAATCGGCCGAAACACACGGCACCCAGGACGAGAAACGCGTTGGATTTTGATGATGGCGGGACGATTCTCATAATATTTCAGCTCAACATCAATTTCCTTGATGTTGGTGCGCACATCACGAACCGAAAACCCACGAATCAGGCCTTCTTTCTGCAAAACGGCCAAAACCCCCTCACGCATTTTGCTGTGCGGAGCCTTAACCACAGACTTTCTGGCCGATTGCCCGTTGCGAATACGGGTTAACAAATCACCGATTGGATCACTAAAAGACATTTCTTACCAACTCGCTTTCACCAAACCAGGAATTAAACCGCGTGAACCCAAATCACGGATCAACACGCGACACAGCTGAAACTTTGACCATACCCCACGTGGACGCCCCGTCAACCCACAACGGTTGCGATAGCGCTCAGGCGCAGAGTTTTTGGGGAGTTTTTGCAGTTGGAATTGCAGCTGCATCCGCTCATCTACCGAGATCGTTTTGTCGTTAATCTGTTTTTTCAAAGAAGAACGCTTATCCGCATAACGGACGGCCAATTTCTTGCGACGCTCATTTTTGTTAATAGACGATAATTTTGCCATAATAAACTCAGTTCTGGATTGGTAGATAAAGGGCTTTGAGCAGGGCTTTTGCTTCCCTGTCATTGGTAGCGCTGGTCACAATGGTTACATCCATCCCACGAATTCCATCCACCTTATCGTAGTTGATTTCAGGAAAAACGATCTGCTCTTTAATGCCCAAGCTGTAGTTGCCATTGCCATCAAAACTTTTGGCGGACAAGCCCCGAAAATCCTTAACCCTTGGCAGCGCGATGGTGACCAAACGATCCAAGAAATCATACATGCGCGCCCCCCTCAAGGTAACCTTGCAGCCAATCGGCAAGTTTTCACGCAACTTAAAGCCCGCGATAGACTTTTTCGCCTTGGTGATCAAGGATTTTTGCCCCGCAATCAGGGTCAATTCATTGGCCGCCACCTCAATCTTTTTATGATCTTGCACAGCCTCACCAACACCCATGTTGATAACAATCTTGGTAACACGGGGAACTTGCATCACGTTTTTATAGGAAAACTCCTCCGTCAAAGCGGGCTTAACCACTTTTCGGTAGTGCTGCAACAAACTAGGGGTATAAGCTTCGGTCATCATCATTATCCAATCTGTTCGCCGGACTTCTTGGCGATTCGTACTTTTTGTCCGTCGCTAAGAAAGCTAAAACCTACACGGGTTGGTTTGTTGGTTTTAGGATCCAGCAAAGACAAGTTAGAAACATGAATTGGGCGATCTTGCACCACAATCCCCCCCTGCGTTTGCGCGGTTGGCTTCACATGTTTTTTGACTTGGTTAATGCCAGAAACCAAGACACGATCCAATTTTGGGTAAACCACCAGAATATCTCCGGTTTTTCCCTTATCTTTGCCAGACAAAACAAAGACTTTATCGCCCTTTTTAAAACGCTTAATCATAATTACAGCACCTCCGGCGCCAAGGAAATGATCTTCATGTATTTTTTTGCGCGAAGCTCACGGGTTACCGGACCAAAAATCCGCGTTCCCAAGGGCTCCCCCTGCTTGTTAATCAGAACAGCCGCATTGCGATCAAAGCGAATCGCCGTTCCATCATTGCGCTTAACCTCTTTGGCGGTGCGGACGATAACGGCACGGTGCACATCACCCTTTTTTACCTTACCACGCGGAATCGCATCCTTGATCGAAACCACGATCACATCCCCTACATTGGCGGTTCTGCGGTGGGAACCACCGAGAACCTTAATGCATTGAACGGTTTTGGCGCCGGAGTTATCGGCGGCCTGCAAAATGGTACGCATTTGAATCATGAGGAGGCTCCCTTAGCAACGGTATCGGCCAACACAACCTCCCAGGTTTTGCTTTTCGAAATGGGCGCACACTCACGAATGGTGACCGTTTGCCCAATGCGAAAATCAGATTCCTGCTCAACATGCGCTGCATATTTTTTGCTTAGCTTGATAATCTTACGGTAAAGTGGATGGGTTGTACGCCTTTCCACGCGGACAACCAGGGTCTTTTGCATTTTATTGCTGACCACAACTCCTTGCATCACGCGACGCGGCATAACAAATTCCCTTATTTTTACTGTTTATTTAACTGTTTTTCGCGCAGGATGGTCTGCACTTTTGCAACAGAACGACGAACATAACGCAAACGCGCAGGATTTTCAAGCTGTCCCTGCGCTTTTTGAAAGCGTAAATTTAACGCCTCCTTATAAAGATCACGAATCCTGTCCGTCAGTTGATCCGGCGTCAATAGACGCAATTCTGTATTTTTCATCTTAAGCAAGCCCAGCTAAACGTTTAACAACACGGGTATTGACCGGCAGTTTGGCCGCGGCCAAGGCAAAAGCCTGCTCCGCCAACGCCTCAGGAACCCCATCAATCTCGAACATAATACGGCCAGGACGAATGCGGGCAATCCAATATTCAGGCGAACCCTTACCGCTACCCATCCGCACCTCAGCTGGCTTGGTACTAACCGGAATATCCGGAAAAATACGAATCCATACCCGACCGGTACGTTTCATCGCACGGGTCATGGTACGCCTTGCCGCCTCAATCTGGCGGGCGGTTATCCGCCCAGCATCCATGGTTTTCAAGCCATAGGAACCAAAACTTAGCTCAAAGCCATTTTTGGCATCGCCGTGAATGCGCCCTTTGTGAGCCTTACGGTATTTTGTTTTTTTAGGACTTAGCATAATTTTTACCCAAAAGCTGGAGCGTCAGAAGTTAATTTATCGTGGGCGAATGGATCGTGCTCCATAATTTCGCCCTTAAAGATCCAGACTTGGATCCCACAAATTCCGTAGGTAGTCTTAGCGGTTCCACGGCCAAAGTCAATGTCCGCACGCAAAGTATGCAAGGGAACGCGCCCCTCACGGTACCATTCCATCCGCGCAATTTCCGCGCCACCCAACCGGCCAGAACAATTGATGCGGATCCCAAGCGCACCCAAACGCATGGCGCCCTGCACCGCACGCTTCATCGCGCGGCGATAAGAAACCCGTTTTTCAAGCTGTTGTGCTACACCCTCAGCCACCAGTTTGGCATCGATTTCGGGCTTGCGCACCTCAACAATATTCAATGAAACCTCATCACCCGCGATTTTGGTTAGGTCATTGCGAAGCTTATCGATATCGGTCCCTTTTTTGCCAATCACCACGCCAGGACGCGCGGTAAACAAGGTCACACGGGCTTTTTTGGCTGGGCGCTCAATCAAGATTTTGGACACCCCAGCTGCCGCTAGCCGCTCCTCAAGAAACTTGCGCATTTTTAGATCGCTATGCAACATGGTTGCGTAGTCTTTATCCGCGTACCAACGCGAATCCCAGGTACGGTTGATACCAAGGCGCAAACCTATCGGTGAAACTTTTTGACCCATTACTTCAATTCCCCAATTTCTTCAATTCTCTATGACAACATAAAATCTGGTCGCTGCGCTACAATCACCGTTAGATTGCTAAACGGTTTTTCGATTTTGGCCGAACGACCACGCCCACGGGTGTGCAAACGTTTCAACACCATGGCCTTGCCCACAAAAACTTCCTTGACGTACAACAAATCTACGTCCATCTCATGGTTGTTCTCGGCATTGGCGATCGCTGATTGCAAGGCCTTTTTCACCGCAACCGCGATACGACGCTCGCAATAGGTCAAGGCATTCAACGCCTCAGGCGCATTTTTTCCTCTAATCAAGTCTGCGACCAAACCCAATTTCCGTGGGCTGGTACGCAGACCATTGGCTTTCGCCACCGCTTGTGTTGCAGCTGCCATAACTATTTCCTTTTCGCTTTCTTATCTGCGGCGTGACCATGATAGGTTCGCGTAGGGGCAAATTCACCCAAACGATGACCGATCATATTTTCATTGACCAAAACCGGCAGAAACTTGCGGCCATTGTGAACGGCGAAAGTGACGCCCACGAATTGCGGCAAGATAACCGAACGGCGCGACCATGTCTTAATTAGATCATGGCGGCCGCTTGCCTTTAGTTTGTCCACTTTTGGCAACAAATAATGGTCAACAAACGGACCTTTCCAAACTGAACGAGCCATCTCTATTTACCCTTTGTTGAATTGCGACGACGGATAATCAAATAGTCCGTACGTTTGTTTTGACGGGTTTTCTTGCCTTTGGTTGGTTTGCCCCATGGCGTCACCGGATGACGACCGCCCGCAGTTTTTCCTTCACCACCACCATGCGGGTGATCGACCGGGTTCATGGCCACACCACGAACATGCGGGCGACGCCCCAACCAACGGCTGCGACCAGCCTTACCAAGATTGATGTTTTTGTGATCGGTGTTGGAAACCACGCCGATGGTCGCAAAACAATCCACCCGTACCATCCGCCGCTCACCTGAGGAAAGCCTTAGCTGCGCGTAATCGTCATCGCGGCCAACCAATTGCACGGAACAGCCCGCTGAACGTGCCAACTGCCCGCCCTTACCCGCGCGCAACTCAACGTTGTGCACGACGGTACCCAGAGGAATATTTTTCAAGCGCATCGCGTTGCCTGGCTTGACGTCAACCGCTTCGCCCGACTCAACCACCTGACCCGGCTTCAACCCCTCAACGGCCAAAATATAGGCCACCGTGCCGTCGCTGTATTTCAACAAAGCGATATAGGCCGTGCGGTTTGGATCATACTCGATACGCTCAACGACAGCGGTTACACCATGTTTCTGACGTTTAAAATCCACATCACGCAACACCTTGCGCGCACCACCACCACGGGAACGCACGGTGATGCGGCCGTTGTTGTTGCGTGCACCGGTTTTGCTTTTGCCGCTTGTCAGGCTTTTAATCGGGCCGCCCTTCCACAGGTCATCGCGCTTAACCAATACGGTATGACGAAGACTGGGGGTAACCGGCTTATGGGTTTTTAATGCCATGACCTAAACTCCTGCTGCCAAATCAATTTTTGAACCAGGCTTCAGGCTGATAATCGCCTTTTTAAAGCCACTGCGCCGACCAAGACGGCCGCGAAAACGCTTAACTTTGCCCTTAACATTGATGGTGTTGACCTCGGCAACCTCAACCTTAAACAAGGCCTCAACCGCGGCCTTGATCACCGGCTTGCTGGCATCACGCGCCACCTTGAAAACAACCTGGTTGTTTTCACCCAACATGGTTGATTTTTCGGTAAAATGTGGAGCCACAACCACGCTGTAGTGCGCCAAGATGGGCTCAGACGTTTTATCCGCAACCTTACGCCGTTTTAACATGAGTCAACCTTTGCTCCAAACGTGCCAGGGCATCCCGGCTGATAATAAAAACATCGCGACGAAGAATGTCATAGACATTTGCCCCTTCAACGGCCAACACATCGATATTCGGAATGTTCGCAGCAACGCGACGCACCGAATCCAAATCTTCTTTGGTTTGCAAAACCAAGGCAGATTTGCACTGCAACCCTACCAAGGCCTTATCAAATTCTGCTGTTTTGCTAAAAGCAAAAGTTTTTTGATCGACAACCAAAAATTTTCCGCTTTGAATTTTGGTAACCAAGGCACTAATCAAAGCCGCGCGACGCACTTTTTTGTTCAGCTGATAGCCGTGATCCCGCAAAACCGGACCAAAAATGACGGCACCACCGCGGTAATGTGGCGAACGCAGGCTACCTTGACGGGCACGCCCCCCACCCTTTTGCGCAAAAGGCTTTTTGGTGGTACCGCGCACATCGCCAATTTGTTTCACTTTATGGGTGCCCGCACGGCGTTTGGCCAACTGCCAGCGCACGGTCATCGCCATTAAATCGTTGCGACGTTCCGACTGCGCAATCGCATCATCCAGCTCAACACTGCCTACGTCTTTATTGTTCCAATCATGGACGGTCAATTTCATCGCTTATTCCACTACAGATTCGGTTGTATTTGTATCAATCGCTTCGACGTTGGTTGCTGCGGCAACATCAACGGGTTCAGACGACACAGATGTTTTGACAGCCGTTGGGTAAGGAACCCCCTCAGGCAGGAGTTTTTTGTTTGCATCGCGCACAAGCACCCAAGAGTTGTTAGAGCCCGGAATACAGCCCTTAACGCCAATCAATTGGTTAACAGGATCAATAACCATAACCTTTAAATTTTGTTGGGTCACTTGCGTGTTGCCCATTTGCCCGGCCATTCTTTTGTTCTTAAAAACCTTACCAGGAAACTCACGGTGACCAGTCGAACCATGGCTACGGTGGGTCAAGGACACCCCGTGGGTTGCACGCAAACCGCCAAAGTTGTGCCGCTTCATCGCACCAGCAAAGCCCTTACCCTTACTGGTGGCGGTAACATCCACAAACTGACCAACCACAAAATGCTCAGCCAGCAGCACATCCCCCTCCTGCACCACCGCATCTTCCGTAACCCGAAACTCTTTAAGTTTATTAAGCGCGGGCAAGGATTTTTTGGCAAAAATTTGTTTTTGCGCGTTGTTCAGCCGCTGTGGCTTGGTGAGACCCGTGCCCACCTGAACCGCAACATAGCCGTCACGCTCCAAGGTCTTGACATCGGTAACATGACATTCTTTTACCGACAGCAAGGTCAACGGCACAACGGTGCCATTTTCGCTGTACAGCCTTGTCATCCCAAGTTTTTTGGCAATTAAACCACTACGCATCGCAAATACAATCCAAATTTCTGTCTAAAGTTTTATTTGTACGTCAACACCAGCTGGAAGCTCCAACTTCATTAAGGCATCAACCGTTTGGCTATTAGGATCAACAATATCAATCAAACGCGCGCTGGTGCGAATTTCAAATTGTTCCCTAGATTTTTTGTCCACATGCGGTGAACGGTTGACCGTGAAGCGCTCAATCCGCAAAGGCAGCGGCACAGGACCACGAACCTGAGCTCCCGTACGCTTAACCGTGTTGACGATTTCCAACGCCGACCGGTCAAGAATACGGTGATCAAACGCCTTAAGACGAATGCGGATATTTTGCGCTTCAACAGCCATAACAATTCAACCTATTTCAAAATCTTAGCAACAACACCTGCACCAACCGTTTTGCCACCCTCACGGATTGCGAAACGCAGACCTTCATCCATGGCAACCGGAACAATCAGTTCCACCGCCATTTTGATGTTGTCCCCTGGCATCACCATCTCAACACCGCTTGGCAGATCTACCTTGCCGGTCACATCCGTGGTGCGGAAGTAAAACTGCGGGCGGTAGTTGCCGAAGAATGGGGTGTGACGACCACCTTCTTCTTTGGTCAAGATATAGGCTTGCGCCTCAAACTTGGTGTGCGGGGTGATCGAACCGGGCGCCGCCAAAACCTGACCACGCTCAACATCTTCACGCTTGGTACCGCGCAGCAATGCACCGATGTTGTCGCCAGCTTGACCGCTGTCCAACAATTTGCGGAACATTTCAACACCGGTAACCACGGTTTTGATGGTTGGACGAATCCCAACAATCTCGGCCTCATCACCAACTTTCACGATACCGCGCTCAACACGACCCGTTACCACAGTACCACGACCAGAGATCGAGAACACATCCTCAACCGGCATCAAGAATGGACGATCCACCTCACGGGCAGGCTGAGGAATGTAGGAATCAACCGCTTCCATCAGACGGATAACAGCATCACGGCCGATTTCAGGATTGCGATCCTCAACGGCGCACAAACCAGACCCGCGGATAATTGGAATATCATCCCCAGGGAAATCGTATTTGCTGAGCAATTCGCGAACTTCCAACTCAACCAAGTCCAAAAGCTCAGGATCATCAACCATGTCAACTTTGTTCAGGAAAACAACGATGGAAGGAACGCCAACCTGACGCGCCAGCAAAATATGCTCACGGGTTTGGGGCATCGGACCATCAGCCGCACTAACCACCAGAATCGCGCCATCCATTTGGGCAGCACCGGTGATCATATTTTTCACATAGTCGGCGTGACCAGGACAGTCCACATGGGCATAGTGACGGTTTTTGGTTTCGTATTCCACATGCGCCGTGTTGATGGTAATCCCACGCGCCTTTTCTTCCGGAGCGCTATCAATGTCGGCGTAACTACGTGCCACCGCACCACCAACCGCAGCCAAGGTCATCGTAATACCAGCTGTTAACGTTGTTTTCCCATGATCAACGTGACCAATGGTACCGATGTTGGCATGGGGCTTATCGCGCTTAAATTGTTCTTTTGCCATCTCTGACAGACTCCTAAAAAATGGTTAGTGGTTAGGCGACTTTTTTCTTAACCGATTCCGCCATCGAAGGTGAAACGATCTCG
This sequence comes from Alphaproteobacteria bacterium, assembly GCA_044345375.1. Lineage (GTDB taxonomy): Bacteria > Pseudomonadota > Alphaproteobacteria > CAISOG01 > CAISOG01 > CAISOG01. Next base: position 28,959 of record JBIJBF010000015.1, on the reverse strand, counting down.
TAATGGTCAAATTGCATGGTGTATTGAGCTCTTCCCTGCGACATTGAACGAAGAGTCTTAACATAACCAAACATATTTGCAAGGGGTACGATCGCAGAAATTACACGAGCGTTGCCACGGCTGTCCATTCCGGACACTTGACCGCGACGGCTGTTCAAATCGCCGATGATATCGCCCATATATTCCTCAGGCGTTACCACCTCAACCCCCATCATCGGCTCAAGCAACCGTGGCGAAGCCTTGGCAATGCCCTCCCGGAACGCAGCCTTGGCCGCAATTTCAAAGGCCAGGGTTGAGGAGTCGACGTTGTGGAAGGCGCCATCGATGAGGCGCGCCTTGAAATCCACCATTGGGAAGCCCGCGACAACACCGGTATCTTTGGCCTGTTGCAAACCCTTTTCCACGCCAGGAATATATTCTTTGGGGATCGCACCACCAAAAATTTCGCTGGCGAACTCGAAACCGCCGCCACGTGGGTTTGGTTCGAACACAATTTTCACCCGTGCGAACTGACCAGAACCGCCCGATTGCTTTTTGTGCGTGTAATCCACCTCATAGGAGGAAATAATGGTTTCACGGTAGGCAACCTGCGGGTCACCTACATCTGCCTCAACCTTAAATTCACGGCGCATACGGTCAACCAGCACCTCAAGATGCAACTCCCCCATGCCCTTAATCACGGTCTGGCCGCTTTCGGGATCGCTGCTAACCCGGAAAGACGGATCTTCCTGCGCCAAACGGTTCAGCGCAATGCTCATTTTCTCCTGATCCGCCTTAGACTTTGGCTCAACCGCGACCTCAATCACCGGCTCAGGGAAATCCATCGATTCCAGAATAATCGGGTTCGCTGCATCGCACAACGTGTCGCCAGTGGTGCTGTATTTCAAGCCCGCCAGCGCGATGATATCGCCCGCATAGGCCTCCTCAATATCTTCACGGGTATTGGCATGCATCAACAGCATCCGACCAATCCGCTCTTTCTCCCCCTTAATCGTGTTCACCACGCTGGTGCTTTTTGACAAGGTGCCGGAATAAACCCGCACAAAAGTCAAGCTGCCCACAAAAGGATCGTTCATGATTTTAAAGGCCAAGCCAGAAAACGGCACATCATCCAGCGCAGCACGGCTATCAGGGGTTTCCCCATCCAGTTTCACGCCAGCAACGTCGGGAATATCCACAGGGCTTGGCAAATAGTCAACCACCGCATCCAACAACGGCTGCACGCCCTTGTTTTTAAAGGAGCTGCCGCAAAGCACTGGCACAAAACTGCGCACAATGGTTCCCTTGCGGATACAAGCCTTTAAGGTCGCGATGTCGGGCTCTTCCCCACCCAAATATTTCTCAAGCGCAACATCATCCATCTCAACCGCGGTTTCAATCAATGCGGCGCGCAAAGAAGCCGCCTTTTCCTTCAATTCTGCAGGAATCTCGGCCTCATAAAATTCGGCGCCAAGGCTTTCATCCTTCCACAGGATTGCCTTGTTTTTCACCAAATCGACCAGCCCCGCGTAGGAGGCCTCAGAGCCGATCGGAATATGCAGCACCAAGGGACGCGCGCCCAAGCGATCCACCATCATCGCCACGCAACGGTCGAAATTGGCACCGATGCGGTCCATTTTGTTGACATAACAAATCCGGGGAACGCCGTATTTGTCGGCCTGACGCCAAACCGTTTCCGACTGAGGCTCAACCCCCGCCACGCTATCAAACACCGTAACCGCGCCATCCAGCACCCGCAAGCTGCGCTCAACCTCAATCGTGAAATCCACGTGCCCTGGCGTGTCGATAATATTAATCCGGTACTCAACCCCCTCCATCAACCAACGACAGGTGGTGGCGGCTGAAGTGATGGTAATCCCCCGCTCCTGCTCCTGCGCCATCCAGTCCATGGTGGCGGTACCATCATGCACCTCCCCAATCTTGTGGCTGCGGCCAGTGTAGTACAGGATACGTTCCGTCGTGGTCGTCTTGCCCGCATCAATATGCGCCATAATACCGATGTTGCGGTACAGTTTAATGGGGTGAGAGCGAGCCATCGAAATACGTCCTTTGCCTTGTAAAAATACTTACCAACGATAATGAGAAAACGCCTTGTTGGATTCCGCCATCCGGTGGGTCTCCTCCCGCTTTTTTACCGCACCACCGCGGCTTTGCGATGCATCCAACAACTCAGCGCGCAACGCACTGGCCATGGTTTTCTCGCTTTTCTTGCGTTTACGTGCCGCATCACGCAGCCAGCGCATCCCCAAACTGACCGAGCGATCCGAGCGCACCTCAACCGGCACCTGATAAGTCGCACCACCCAAGCGGCGCGAAACCACCTCAACCATGGGGCGGGCATTATCCAAAGCAGACTTAAAGACCTTCAACGGCTCCTGCTTGGTAACGCTTTCAATTTCATCCAACGCGCCGTAAATGATTTTTTCGGCGATGGATTTTTTGCCATGGATCATTAAGGTGGAGATCATGCGGCTAACCATCACATCACCAAAACGTGGGTCAGGGATAATTTCGCGCTTTTCGGGGCGGTGACGACGTGCCATCAGTTCTACCTATCTGCTATTTCGGTTTTTTCGTGCCGTAAACGGAACGACGTTGTTTGCGATTTTTCACACCCTGGGTATCCAAGGTTCCACGAATAATATGATAACGAACCCCGGGCAAATCCTTAACCCGACCACCGCGAATCATCACCACCGAGTGCTCCTGCAAATTGTGCCCCTCACCCGGAATATACGCAATCACCTCATACCCATTGGTAAGACGAATCCTTGCCACCTTCCGCAAGGCTGAGTTCGGTTTTTTCGGCGTGGTGGTGTAAACACGGGTGCAAACCCCACGTTTTTGCGAGCAAGACTTCATAGCGGGCGATTTGGTCCGATAGATTTTTGGGCTGCGCGGCTGGCGAACCAGCTGATTAATGGTCGGCATTCAAAGATCCCTAAGATTTATTAAAAACACAACATCTTAACTGTTGAGCCCAAAAAAGCAACCATAACAAAGACGACTGCAAAATATTGGTCAAACAGAGGGGGCAACATACCCACAAACAATCCTGTCGTCAAGCTCCTGCCCCAGTTTTTATGCAAGTTTTTGCACAAAAACTTTTGGCACAGGAAACACACACCCACAGCCCTCGCTAAACCACCTCAACCGGCAGAAAAATGCGCACCACCGCCCCCTTGCTTTCAGCAGGCGACCCCCCTCCCCCATCCGCCTCAGCGCTCCCACCCCTCATATTACTAAGCTCAAGCCGTCCGTGGTGATCCTCAACAATTTTGCTGACAATGGCCAAGCCAAGCCCCGTACCCTTGGTTTTGCTGGTGACATAGGGCTCCAACGCACGGGTTAACAGCTGATCGGAAAAACCCCCACCGTTATCCTGCAGGGCAAAACAAACCCCACCCCCCTGAAGGCTAAGCGAAGCCTGAATGCTGGGCGCCTCAACCGATGCCACCTCCAACGCCTCCACCGCGTTGCGGTACAGATTGCTCAACGCCTGTCTTAGCTGTTGCGCATCGATGGTTAACCAGAGCGGATCGTCGGGCAGGTCCAGCGTAAAGCTGATTTTCTCATGCCCCAATTGCATCATACGATGCACCGAACGCACCAAGGCGCAAAAATCCTCGCGCTTACGATTCGGGCTGGGCATCCGGGCAAACAGCGAAAATTCATCAATCATCAAGCGAATGTCTTCGGCCTGGCGCAAAATCGTGGACACACAAATCTCAAAATCCTCCTGATCCGCTTTTTTGCTGGGTTGGAATTTCTTGCGCAACCGTTCGCTGGCCAATTGAATCGGGGTCAAAGGATTTTTGATTTCATGCGCCAGCCGCCTGGCCACCTCCGACCAAGCCGCCCGTTTTTGCGCCATCAAATAATCGGTAATATCATCCAGCGTGATGACATAACCCTGGTTGGGGTGGTTAGAAGCCTCAATGTTGCCCTCACGCCCAATGCGCACAAAATAATGCCGCCAGATCGGCCCGCTGCTGTTGCGGGCCGGCCACTCCACCGCGATCTGTTGCTCAAACACCGCCTCTGTTTGCTGCATGGCCGCGCTCAAAAGATCTTGCAACATCGGCAACACCTCCATCAACGACATCCCAACCAGCTGTTGGCGCAACAAATCCTTTTCGGCGGCAGGATTGGCGTATTCAATCACGCCATCGCGGTTAACCCGCAAAACCCCAGCCGAAACACTGGTCAGGGTGGTTTCAATAAATTGTCGGCGTTCATCCAGCAACTGGTTGGCCTGTTTCAGCGCCAACTGATCCTCAAAAATCTGCAGAAACATGCGCCGAAAAGATCGGGTCAGGCTGTCAACCTCATAGATTGAGCTGCCCTGAACCTGCTCTGGCAACTGCTCCCCCATCCGGATATGATTGACTTGCTGCGCCAACAACTGAATGGGTCTAGAAAAACGATCGGCCGACATAATACCGAACCAAACCGTAATCATCAAAAGCAACAGGGTGACCACGATATAGATCAAAACGATGGTGATTTGAATGCTGGTCCGCCGCCCCTTAAATTGTTCATATTGCTGAACCGCGCTGCGGGTTTCGGCAATATGTTTGGCCATACTTGGCTCAACCGTGCGGGTGATTTGCAACACCGCCGCAATCGGTTCTGGCAGATTCACCAGCGCCCGCATGCGCGGCAACATGGGCTGGGCGGCCAACACAACCTCCCCCTGTTTTAACAAACGAATCGCGTGATCATCCAGCTGCTCCACATCCAACAAATAGCTTTGCTGCGTTCGCGCCAAAACCTCTCCCGTCGCGTTCGAGATCAGCATCGCATCGGCAATGCCACGATAGCCCGCCTCACGCCCCAACAACATCCGCAAATTCTCAGGCTGGATCGTCGCCGTGTTTAAGGCGACCTGCTTTAACAGCGCCCGCCCGATCGCCAGCGCATCCCCCCGCAAGCGAACCTCCTGATCGTTGACATAAAATTCCGCAACCGCCAAAGATTCCTGCATCGTCGTGCGGATCCGTTGGTTGAACCAGGCCTGCAGCCCAAAATTCAGGAAATACGCCGACAAAAAAAACATCACCAAGCTGGGAACCAAGGCGATGCCAGCAAACAACAAGACGAACCGTTGTTTTAATGAGGTTTTTCGGGTTTGACGAAGATCACGACGCAACTGCCATAAATTGCGCGTAATCGTGATTAACAGCGCAAACAGCAACAAAAAATCAACAATTAACAGGTTGTTGACCGCGCGCAAATGCGAGCTAAAGGGAAACCAACCCGAAAAAGCCGCCAAGGTTGCCAAGCAGGAAGCCAAGCTGGACAGAATCAACAGCAGAATCAACTGATGCGACCAACGCCAACGCTGAACAACCATCAGCCAGCGTTTCCAGTCCACAGCCTCTCCTCCGTTTTCCTCCTATGCACCCAACTATTCGAAATCTTCTTCGGACCCTGGGATTTCAGCCGCGGGGTTAAAGGTCACCATCGACCCCCAGAAACGCTCAAGCTGACGGTACACCGTGTTGCTGCTGACCAACTCATCTTTGAATGAGGCGTTCTGACCCAAGCTGGCGGAATGGCGATCGAACAGCGCGTGCATCTTTTGAAACAAGTCCAAGCCGCGCGGTGACAGGCGAATGCGGATGGAACGACGATCGTGGGTTGAGCGATGCTGAACCAAATAATCGGTCTCAACCATTTTGCGCACGTTGTAGGACACGTTGGAGCCAAGGTAGTAGCCGCGGGTGGTGAGCTCCCCCACCGTCAACTCCTCCTCCCCAATGTTAAACATGATCAAGGCCTGTACGCTGTTGATGTCTTGGATCCCCAAACGATCAAGCTCAGCCTTAACCACCTCCAAAAACTGACGGTGCATACGTTCGATGAGACGAAACGACTCGATATATTGAGGCTTCACGCGCAGAACTCCTAAGCTGTATAAGCTAAAACAAAGTGACCAGCTTTCCAGCAAGCTGAAAAAGCCAACAAACAAACTGGATCGATTTTTAAACCCATCCGCCGATAAGTTCAAGCCTATCGCGCAAAGCTGCACAAAAGCTGCGCCATCGGCTGATCGATTATGGCGCGATCGTGACACCAAACGGCGCGAACAGATCTTTCCCATCAATCCGCACCTGGGCAAAAAACTTCACAAACCCTGGCTTTTCTGGCGCGATATGAAACTTCAGCTTGGAGCCGCCCCGCTGACTCTCCAGGGTTGGCTCCTCGCCTATGGGGTGGATATGCAGCACATCCCTGTAATCCTCGGTAAAGCCCACAACATGGGCGAATGCCCCCATCACCGGCTGCAGCGCGGCAAAGGGTTTGCCGTTTTTGCTGACGGTCAGCGTGGCCATCAGCGGGCTGCCCACCTTTGGTACACCATCAAACGCCAGGGCAAAGCGATAGCCGTCGACCGTGGATGTCATTCGGGTTGTCTTGTCGATACTGGGCTTTTCCAAAGCGGCAACGCCCATATCGGCCTGCACATATTCCTGCTTGCCGGTGGCCAGCGGAATCACATCCGCCCACACGCGGTAGCGATCCTTTTTCAACGGCGTAAAGTCGAACAGATATTCGCCCGCGTTTTTGCCAGCCACGGGGTGAAGATGGTGGTAATCCGACAGCGATGGATCAACCACCAGCAAATGCAGCTTTTTGGTGTGCGCCAGCTTAAGATCGTCAAAGCTTAGCGGTTTGCCATCCTTGCTCGCGTTTAACCGCGCCACCACCTGAGTGGTTTTGCCCACCTCAAAATCCGTTGCCGGCTGCAAGAGCAGCTGCACCGTAGGGCTGGCAAGAGCTTGATCCGACTGGCTGGGCGCATGATTTTCATGAGAGCCCTCAGCATGGCTTCCCGCGGCCAGGGCGCCCCCCACCCCACTTAGCATCAGCACAACAAACAGGACATAGAATTGCTTCATGACGGGCTTTCTGGATGGCAGATGAGATTTCAACAAGTTTGACTATTCCACATCGAAATATTTTGTGCTAGAGCTGGTTTTGCGGGCGGGCCCCCTCCCTCCTTTTGGCCTGTCCGCGCCTTTAACCGTTGCTGCCAGCGATCATGACCTTTAAAAAAATCAACGTTGCGACCCCGGTTGTTGATCTGGATGGCGACGAAATGACCCGCATCATCTGGGCGATGATCAAAAGCAAACTCATTTTGCCATTTTTGAACATCGATCTGCGCAGCTATGACCTTAGCATCGAAAACCGCGACGCCACCGATGACAAGGTCACCGTTGATTCGGCCAAAGCGATTCAGCAATACGGGGTGGGCATCAAATGCGCCACCATCACGCCGGATGAGGCGCGGGTGGCGGAGTTTGGCTTGAAAAAAATGTGGAAATCGCCCAACGGCACCATCCGCAATATTTTGGGCGGCACGGTGTTCCGTGAGCCGATCATCTGCCAGAACATTCCGCGGCTGATCCCCACCTGGACCAAGCCGATCGTGATCGCCCGCCATGCCTTTGGCGATCAATACCGCGCCACCGAGTTTCGCATTCCAGGCCCTGGCAAGATGAAGTTGGTGTTTGAGCCCGCCGATGGCGGTGCGCCGCATGAGGATTTGGTGTTTGACTTCCCATCCAAGGGGGTGGGGATGGCGATGTACAATTTGGATGAATCGATTGTTGGCTTTGCCAGATCGGTCTTTACCTTTGCCCTGACCTGCAACCGCCCCGTCTATCTTTCCACCAAAAACACCATTTTGAAAATTTACGACGGCGATTTTAAGGATATTTTTGAAACGATCTTTCAGGCCGAGTTTAAGGCCGAATTTGATCAACGCGGCTTAACCTATGAACACCGGTTGATCGATGACATGGTGGCCAGCGCGCTGAAGTGGGATGGCGGCTTTGTTTGGGCGTGCAAAAACTATGACGGCGATGTGCAAAGCGATGTGGTGGCGCAGGGCTTTGGCTCGCTGGGCCTGATGACCTCCATCCTGCTGACCCCCGACGGCAAAACGGTGGAGACTGAGGCGGCGCACGGCACGGTCACCCGCCATTACCGCCAGCATCAGCAGGGCAAGCCCACCTCAACCAACCCGATCGCCAGCATTTTTGCCTGGACCCGCGGGCTGTGGTACCGCGCGCAATTTGATCACAATCCTGAATTGGCAGCCTTTACCGAACGGCTGGAAAAGCTGTGCGTGGATACGGTTGAGGCTGGCTTTATGACCAAGGACCTCGCCCTGCTGATCGGCCCTGACCAACCCTATCTTACCACTGAGGCCTTTATGGATAAGCTGGCCAGCGGCCTTAGCGCATAACCAACCCATCGTAAACAGATACAGATAAGGAGTACCCCACCATGGATCTAGGCAAAATTTCAGCTGGTCGCAATGTTCCTGATGAGATTAACGTGGTGATTGAAATTCCCAGCGGCAGCGCGATTAAATATGAGGTGGACAAGGATTCTGGCGCCCTGATGGTTGATCGCTTTTTGTCAACCGCCATGTTCTATCCCAGCAATTATGGCTTTGTGCCGCAAAGCCTGTCGGACGATGGTGACCCCTGCGATGTGTTGGTGCTAAGCCAATTGCCGGTTGCGCCAGGGTCGGTGATCCGCGCCCGTCCGATTGGCGCGTTGTTGATGGAGGATGAGTCTGGACAGGATGAAAAAATTCTGGCGGTGCCCATCGACAAGTTGGATGCCTTTTATGCCAAGGTTCAATCCTACACCGACATCCCACAAATTTTTCTGGATCAGGTGGTGCATTTTTTCCAGCACTACAAAGACTTGGAAAAAAACAAATGGGTTAAGGTGCTGAACTGGGTGGATGCGGACGAGGCCAAGAAACTCATCACCACCGCCATTGCCAAAGCCAGCAAGGGTTAGGGGTTCCAAGGGGGGTGGTTCTTTGCGGCTTATCCCCTAAGAACCACCCCGTCAGGCTTCGCCTGCCACCCCTCCAAAAAGGGGAATAAGAAACCGCAAATTCCCCCCTAATGCGCTGCCCACTGGATGGTTTTCAGGTCTACCCCTTCCTGCACCATTTCCCACAGGGGGCTCATGGCGCGCAGGCGGGTGACGGTTTCGGTGATGCGCCCCACCGCCGTGTCCAGCTCCGCCTTGGTGGTAAAGCGGCCCAGGCCAATGCGCAGGCTGGTGTGCGCCAACTCCTCCTCCACCCCCAGCGCGCGCAGCACGTAGCTGGGCTCAAGGCTGGCTGAGGTGCAGGCCGAACCGCTGCTGAGCGCAATATCCTTAATGCCGCCCAACAGCGATTCCCCCTCAACATAGGCAAAGCTGATGTTCAAATTGCCCGGAATGCGGTTGGTTAAATCGCCGTTCAGGTAGATATCGGGCAAATTCTGCTGCAGGCTTTGCCACAAATAGCTGCGCAGCTCGCCCAGCCTTGCCGCCTCAGCCTCCATCTCCAGCGCCGCCAGCCGGCAGGCCTCCCCCAACCCCACGCACAGGGGGGTGGGCAGGGTGCCGCTGCGCATGCCGCGTTCTTGCCCACCGCCACTGATCAGGGGAACCAGCCGAACCCGCGGCCGGCGGCCAACATACAGGGCGCCAATGCCCATCGGCCCATAGATTTTGTGCCCCGAGATGCTCAACAAATCGATCTTCATCGCCGCGACGTCCAGCGGGATTTTGCCCACCGCCTGCGCGGCATCGGTGTGAAAAAACACCCCATGTTCGCGGCAAAGCTGACCAATCTCCGCCAAGGGCTGGATCACGCCGATTTCGTTGTTGACCGCCATCACCGATACCAGGGCGGTTTGATCGGTGATCGCCGCGCGCAACGCCGCCAAATCCAGCAGCCCGTTGCTTTGCACCGGCAGATAGGTGACGCGAAACCCCTCCTGCTCCAGTCGGCGCATCGAATCCAGCACGCATTTATGTTCGGTAACCAGGGTGATCAGATGGTTTTTCTTGTCCTTGTTGAACCCCGCCACCCCCTTAATCGCCAAATTGTTGGATTCGGTGGCGCCTGAGGTAAAAATGATCTCCTTCGCATCGGCATGAATCAGCTTGGCGATATGCTCACGGGCCATTTCCACCGCCGTTTCCGCCTCCCACCCATAGCTGTGGGTGCGGGAATGGGGATTGCCAAAGCGTTCGTAAAACCACGGCAACATCGCCTCAACCACCCGCGGATCGGTGGGCGTCGTGGCCTGATAATCCAGATAAATCGGCCTTTTGCGGTTGGTGGGCAGGGTGGTGACAATAGGATTGGACATTATGATGTTCCCGTTCGTTGGACAGTTTGAAAAAGTTGGTGGTAGCCATCCAGAAAATGGTCGATATCGGCGGGGCTGGTGCCCCAACCCCAGCTGACCCGAATGGCGTTTTGGCGCAGCGGTTCTGCCATGTTCATCGCGCGCAGCACGTGGCTGTCGATCACCTTGCCGCTTGAGCAGGCTGAGCCGCTGCTTACCGCAATGCCGGCCAGATCCAATTGAATCAGTTGTTGTTGCGCGGGCAGTTTGGGCTGGGTCAAACCGCTGATATTGCCCAAACGCGGCGCGGCATCCCCGATCACCGTCACATCCATAAGCGCAGAGAGCCCCGATTCTAGGCGTTGCTGCAAGAGCCGCTGCTGTTGCCATTCCGCTGGCCCTGTGTCTAACAAAACATCCACCAATGCGCCCATGCCAGCAATCGCCGCGATGTTGTGCGTGCCTGCGCGCCGCCCCTGCTCATGGCCACCGCCGTAGAGATATGGACGAAGCGGCACACCGCTGCGCACCACCAGCGCGCCAACTCCCAGTGGCCCACCGCATTTGTGAAAGCCCAGGGTCATCAGATCGACCCCCAGCTCGGCGAAATCCACCGCCATCCGCCCCACCCCCTGCACCGCATCGCTGTGCACCAGCGCGCCATAGCGCTTGGCCAGGGCCACCACCTCAGCAATCGGTTGAACCACCCCCGTCTCGTTATTGGCCAACATCACGGAAATCAGGGTTGGTTGATCGGGACGCGCCGCCAACAGCGACTCCAACGCCGGCAAATCCACCACCCCATCGGCCGTTACGGCTAAGCATTCAACTCCACAGGGCTGTTTCAACAGGGAGGCATGCTCAACCGCCGACACCAACAGGCGCATGGGCTGAGCCCCCTGAAAAGATACCCCCTGCAGCGCGAGATGATTCGCCTCAGTCGCGCTGGCGGTCAGCACAATTTCGGCTGGGGATGCGCCAACAAATTTGGCCAAACCAAGCCTGGCCTCCTCCACCAGTTTACGCGCTGATCGGCCATAGCCATGGATTGAGGATGGGTTGCCCACCTGCCCCATCGCACCCAGCATCGCCTGGCGCACCTGTGGGCGCATCGGGGCGGTGGCGTTGTAGTCCAAATAGGTCATGCTGCCCTCACCTGGTCAGAAGGCGGCCTAATCTTGCGATCCAACACATCCTGCAGGGTGATATTGCCAAGAAAATCAGCGATATGATCGGTTAGGCCCGCCCACAGATCGTGGGTTAGACACAGCCGCCCACCTGGGAGGCAGCCTTGCTTTTCTATATGAGCGCCCCCCTTATTGATATGCGCGCAGCGCGTTGCCCGGGTCTCCTCAGACACCGCGCCCACAATATCCGCCACGGTAATCGCGTCAGGATTTTTGGTCAGGCGATAGCCGCCCCTTGGCCCACGCTGACCGATCACCAAACCAGCCTTGGCCAATTTGGCGAACAACTGCTCCAAATAGGCAATCGACAGATCCTGATTGCTGGCCAGGGTTGCCAACAATACGGGATCGGCATCTGGCCCCGCGGCACTCGCCTGCGACGCCAAATCCACCATGGCCATCACCGCGTAACGACTTTTTGTGGTTAATTTCATGCGACGTTCTTAATCTTTTTTGGGTTTGGGGGCGGGTTTGGTTTGGGCGGTTAATCGGCTGACCTCTTGCTGAATCGCCGACAATTGCTGTTGCAGCGCTGCCAACTCCTGCGGCACCACCTCAGCCAAACTGGGATCCAGATCGGCGGCATCCACGGCACGCTCAGATGAGCGAATCGTTCTGGCTGGCACCCCCACCAAAACCGAATGGGGCGGCGCATCCGCCAGCACCACCGCGTTCGCTCCAACCCGGCTGTGCGCGCCGATCGTAATCGCGCCCAGCACCTTGGCGCCGGCTCCGATCACCACATGATCACCAATCGTGGGATGGCGCTTCACTGGGGCATGGCTGGTGCCGCCAAGGGTGACGCCCTGATAGATGGTCACGCTGTCGCCGATTTCAGCGGTTTCGCCAATCACCACCCCGCTGCCGTGATCGATCAGCAGGTGGCGACCAATTTTGGCGGCGGGATGAATCTCAATACCGGTCCACATCCGGGCGCAATAAGCCAGCAACCGGGCGGGCAATTGCAAGCCCAGCCCCCACAGCCAATGGTTGATGCGGTGCAGCGCCACCGCGTGCAGGCCAGGGCTGCACAGCACAATCGTCAGCCAACCGGTTGACGCAGGGTCACGCCGGCGTATCGACGCGATAAGCCCCTCATTCAGGGGAAATTCGTTAAGCGATTGCTGCATCCACGCAACCTACAATTGTTGAGTAAAAATATCAACAACTTTGAAAATGATTAATGCCGACAATAGCGGTTGCGCCGCAAACATTATAGCCTGCGATGGCAGACTCCATACCGCCGCTGGCGTTCTGTGCCGAAATTTGCAGCAGCGCACCAATATCGGGATGATTTAAGCGACCAACCGGCATCACCAAATGCAACGGCAGATGTTCAATCTCTCCCAGCGGCAAAACAATGCAACTGCGGTGCTGGTGGGTGCCCGACAGCACCGGCACGCTCCAAGCCATCAGATAGGTAACGCCGGCGTTTTTGTCATGACTTGGCGGTGGATTTTTCATCGATGCTCCTGCCCCATGATACAAAAAAATTGTGACGCTGTGAGGATGGAGAAATTGCTATGTCGCGTCAGGATAACGCCAGCAATCTATCAGATGATCATTAACCAGCCCGCAGGCCTGCATATAGGCGTAGATAATGGTTGAGCCAACAAAGGTCATGCCGTGTTTTTTTAAGTCTTTCGACAAGGCATCGCTCTCCGCCGTAAAGGCCGGCAACTCCGCCAGACTGCGCCAGGCGTTCAACCTCGGCACGCCGCCCACAAAGCGCCAGACATAGGCGTCAAAGCTGCCAAATTGTTGCTGGATCGCCAAAAAGGCATGGGCGTTGCGGCGGGCGCCAAAAACCTTAAGCCGGTTACGGATAATCGCGGGGTTTTGCAGCAACCCCTCAAGTTCCGCATCCGTCATGTTGGCAACGCGGGTGGGATCAAAATCATGGAAGGCGGCGCGATAGCCAGCGCGTTTTTTCAACACCGTTTCCCAGCTTAGGCCGGCCTGCGCCCCCTCCAACACCAGCATCTCAAAATGGCGTTGGTCGTCATGAACCGGCACCCCCCATTCATGGTCGTGATAGGCCTCATACTCCGGCTTGTGCACCCCCACCCAATCGCAGCGTGTTACCATCCCCTAACTCAGCTCCGCCAAACGCTCGGTTTGATCCTCAGCGATCAGGGCATCGATAAACTCATCCAGCTCCCCCAACATGACCTTGTCGATCTTGTACAGGGTCAGGTTGATGCGATGGTCGCTGACCCGCCCCTGCGGAAAGTTGTAGGTGCGGATGCGTTCCGAGCGATCGCCGGTGCCCACCTGGCTTTTGCGGTTGGCGGCGCGCGCGGCATCCTTTTCCTGGCGTTTGAGTTCGTACAGGCGGGCGCGCAGCACCTTCATCCCCTTGGCGCGGTTTTTGATCTGCGAGCGCTCATCCTGTTGCGACACCACAATGCCGGTGGGAATATGGGTGATGCGCACCGCGCTGTCGGTGGTGTTCACCCCCTGCCCCCCGGGGCCAGAGGCGCGGAAAATATCCACCCGCAGATCTTTTTCATCAATCTGCACATCCACCTCCTCAGCCTCGGGCATAATCGCCACGGTGATGGTTGAGGTGTGGATACGGCCGCTGGATTCTGTGGTCGGAACCCGCTGCACCCGGTGCACCCCCGCCTCAAACTTCAGGCGGGCAAACACGCTTTTGCCGGTAATGTTGGCGGAACATTCCTTATAGCCATCAATGCCGTTTTCAGAAATCGACATAATCTCGAACCGCCAGCCCTGCACCGCGGCGTAGCGTTCATAGGCACGGAACATTTCGGCCGCGAACAAGCTGGCCTCATCCCCGCCTGCCCCTGCCCGAATCTCCAGAATCGCGTTTTTGTCATCGTCCGAATCTTTGGGCAACAGCGCCAACATCAACTGCCGCTCCAGCGCTGGCAACGCCTCCTTCAATGCGTAATGATCGCTTTCCGCCATCTGCCGAAACTCCTGGTCCAGCTCCTGATCCTGCATCATCTGTTCGGTTTCCAACAGTTCCTGCCGTTTCTTTAAAAACGTCTCGGCACTCTCCAACACCGGCGTTAATTCTGATAGTTCTCGCGACAATTGGGTAAAGCGGGTTGGATCGCTGCCATCAAATTCCGACAATTCACGGCGCAGCTCATCCCCACGCGCCAACACATTTTGCAGCTGTTCGTCCGTTAAAAAGCTCATTTTTTTTGTTTTTCTTTAGAAATTCTGCAAGGTTTAAAAAATCTGCCACCGTTTTACCAAAAATTTACCAATCTTAGCTAAGCTTAGGTTAAGTGGATAGAATTTCAATAAGCCGCGGGGGATACCATGCAAGTTAACATACATTACGCCAAAACCAATCTATCCCGTCTGCTTGAGCTGCTGGAAAACGGCAGTGAGCAAAAGATTATTGTTGCCAGAGCGGGCATTCCCGTAGGCGAGATTTGGTCATACAACGCCAAAGCGGTTGAAAGCAAGCAGGTAACGCCCACCGTCGCAAAATCAGCCAAAAAAACCAAAGCCACCAACGCTGACAAGGAATTGACAAAAACCTTGCCGGCAACAGAGACTGCGGTGGAAGATGAGATTCCAGCGGTGCCCGAGTTTTTCAAGAAAACCAGGCCATTGGGTGGTCTGTCTGGCAAACTTTGGTTGGCAGAGGAATTAATTTAAAAATTTGACGAAAGGCTGCGCCAAGCGCTTACTCTAAAAAAGGAATCTTCGATGTACCTGCTCGACACCCATGTTTTTTTGTTGGCCTTGGCAAACCCCAAAAGGCTTTCCATCAACGCACGAACCATTTTATCCAGAGCGGAAATTGATATCTATGTCAGCATCGCCACCATGTGGGAGCTGGCGACCCTGCAACAAACCAACAAAATTGTCTCCAATGCAGATTTTATTTCCGAGGCAGATCGGGTAGGCTTTCATATGCTGGATATCGCATCCAGCCATCTTGAGATTTTCAAAAACCTGCCGGCGATGAGCGATCCAGTCTTTGACCCGATGTTGATTGCCCAGGCCAAGGCCGAGGAATACATCTTCGTCACCGAAAACTCGCAATTTCAGGATTACGGCATCGAGGTTTTGTTGGCCTAGGGGGTTTCTTCCCCTAAGTGCGCCTGGTCACCACATGGCGGGCAAGATCGCGCAAATGCTCAGCCTCCCCATCAAAATACGACAAATTGGCAATCGCCTGCTCCGCCAAGAAATTGGCCTGCTGGTGAGCCCGCTCTAACCCCATCAGGGAAACCAGGGTAGCCTTGCGGGCTTTTTCATCTTGGCCAGTTTTTTTGCCGGTATCCACCTCCCTGCCCTCAACATCCAACAAATCATCGGTCAGTTGAAAGGCCAGGCCCAGATTTTGCGCATAGGCGCCTAAAGCCTGACGGGCAGAGTCTGAGGCCTTGCCCAAAACCGCCCCCGCCTGACAGGCGAACGACATAACCACGCCGGTTTTAAGCCGCTGCATACGGGTAATTTGGGTGGCATCCCGCACCTTGCCCTCGCCCAACATATCCAACATTTGACCACCAACCATACCGTTGGGGCCAGATGCCATCGCCAAATCGCGCAGCAGTTCTGCGCGCACATTGCCATCCCCGTGGGTTGCCTCCTCAGCCAACAATTGAAAGGCATAGGTCAGCAGACCATCACCGGCCAGAATCGCGGTTGCCTCATCAAAGGCCACATGCACCGATGGTTTGCCCCGACGCAGCGGGCTGTTGTCCATCGCCGGCAAATCATCGTGGATCAGGGAGTAGCAGTGCACCATTTCCACCACCGCCGCCACCCGCAGGGCGCGGTTCTCAGGCACCCGAAACAGGCTGGCGCTTTCCAGCACCAAAAAGGGGCGTAAACGCTTTCCAGGCGACAAACTGGCGTAGCGCATGGCCTCGAACACCCTTTCCTCCTCCCCCTCAGACACCGGCAACAGTTTTTCTAGGGTTGTCTGCAGTTGTTCGGCCGCCTGTGCCAACCGATCGTGAAAAGCTGGGGCGGGTGGGCGAATAACCGGTGCACCGCTGGTGCTGCTGAGATTGCTGTTGTCGCTTACCAAATGCATGGGATCACCCTTTAAAAGAAAGATTGGAAAATTAAGATTGTATCGCTGCGGTTGGCGGGACGTCAGCAGACTCATCAAAGGCTTTGGCCGTCAACCCGCCATCATTGCTGACCACCAACAAATCGATCCGTTTTTTGGCCTCAGCCAAGCGTTCTTCGCAATGGCGTTTCATCTGCATGCCGCGTTCAAAAAGACGAACCGCGTCGTCCAAGGGCACCTGCCCCTTTTCCAACCGCTCAACCGTTTTCTGCAACTCCTCCAACGCCAGCTCAAAGGTCAGGCTTTGGGTGTCAGCAGCGATTTCCTTAGCTTGCGTCATCAACAATCTCGAATACAGCATGAAACGGGGGGCACCATAACACAGATTTGCCGCCAACTAAAGCCAGATGATACGATCCAACCGCCCCCCAATTTATTCAAATGGGTATAGCCCATCCACCCCTTCAAACGCAAAGGGGTTTAGGAATTGGCGGCGCAGCAAAAACTGTCGATCGACTTGGCTTAAGCCGGCGTCATCACAAACGGCTTGCCAGTGATCCAAAATAACCAGAACCTGCCGATGAACAATGTTTCGGGCATCCTCCTGCGTCAGCTGAAAGATCGGCGCGGCGTTCAGGCAAGCCCTGATCTGACTGGCGCGCTCCCCCTCCCTGATCCACATCGCCTGGCTGGCGATTTGACCCGTTCGATTTTGCGGGCAGATGTCATAGGCTGGCGTTAACGATAAGTGGTGACCATCCCAAAAGGCGGCATGGTTGCGGGCATGGTCATCGGTGTTGCCACACAAGATATTAAAGACGATCCGCCCAAACAGCTCATGCAGCTCGGCCCGCGGGGTTAGAAAACGACGCCGGATCATTTCCGCCAAATCTTGATAGCTGGCATAGGCGGCCATCATTTCATCCAGCGCAAGCATGGTCAGGGCTGACACCATCATGCATCTTTTCCAGCCGTTGGATTGGCGCACACGATCAAAACGCTCAATGAGCAGCGCATCGCGGCCAAGCGCCATCGTCAACCTAACCGGCGCAACATTCAGCCCAGCCAGCTGCGCCAACCGCATGGCAACATATTCAGCTTTAACCACATTGAACACATCTTGGCTGCTGGAAAGCTTAGCAATGAATTTGCGGTCTTCCGCTTCAATCATCACCTTGGGCCTGGCGCCACCCAAGGATGTTCCATGCATCAAGGCCTGGTCCAAATCAGGCCTTAGCGGCAATCCCTGCTCGACACGATCGACCGCCGCCATCAGCTCATCAAGGCTGGCCGCTTCGGCATGACGAGGACGATAGTCTGTGGCCGAAATTTGAAAATCCAACCCGCCAATCCGGTCAGAGCCTGATTCCAAGCCATAGGTCAGCTCGCTTAACTCCATATCAGGCGCTACCGCCATGCGATTCAAAATCACCCGCCGGCCCCAGGCATCGGGCAAGGCATCGCGCAAACATCCGGGCATCGATAGGCCAGACAGCAGCGGCAATGCGCCTGAACGCAAGGGCAATTCCAGCTCATAGATTGATATGGCATCGGCACGACGCAGATAGGATTGGCCATAGTTGAATTGCCACTGCTCGCCATTTTGCTGCAACTGTCCAGCCACAACCGGTTCAGTCGCACTCGGCAGCCAAATCCAAACAAAAGCCCTGCTGGTGGTGGGGGCGTTAGAAATCATCATCCACTTTTCCCGTTGTTGGCCGTGCGGTTTTGGGCAACAACGCCAACCGATCCTCAACCTGACGCAGGCGTGCGGTTAAGGCCGATTTTTCCGCCTCAAAAAGCGGAACCCCAAGAATCACCGCCACCTCAAACACCGCACCGATTGAGCAGCTGGGCGTGCCACGCTCAATCCGCTGCAACAACACGCGCGAAATGCCGGCTCGCTGCGCCAAGTCAGCGCCCGTCATCTTCCGTTCAAGCCGCGCGGACTTAATCAGCTGCCCAAGCAGGCGCAAGGCCTCAGCCGCCTGACGCGACAAAAGTTGGGTGGCGGATTTGCTCATGCGGACACCTCAAATGATACATAAAAACATCTTATAGAGCTTATAAGTCTTTTTTATATATCATAACAACCATATTGAGCCAAGGTCAAGCCTCTTGACGCTGCCGGCAAAAGCGCCAAAACTAGCGGCACGCAGCTTTTACAAGAAACCCTGATGCTTTTATTAGACAATTACGACAGCTTTACCTACAATCTTTGGCACTATTTCGGTGAGTTGGGGGCGGAGCTGGCCATACGCCGCAACGATGAATTGTCGGTTGAGGAGGCGGTGCGGTTGGGGCAAAACGGCATCGTCCTTTCGCCCGGGCCATCCGACCCCGACCATGCCGGCATCACCCTGGCGCTGATTCGTGCAGCGGCGCAGCTTAGCATCCCAACCCTTGGCGTCTGCCTTGGCCATCAGGCGATCGGCCAGGCCTTTGGTGGACAGGTCGTGCGGGCGCCCCAACCCATTCACGGCAAGGTCAGCACGATCACCCATACCAACCACCCAATGTTTGCACAGGTGCCTGAGGCGTTTGAGGTCGCCCGCTACCACTCGCTTGTGATCCAAGCCGACAGCCGCCCCGCGGTGTTGAAGGTAACCGCGCAAACCAGCGATGGCCTGATCATGGCGGTGGCGCACCAGTATCTGCCGATTTGGGGCGTGCAGTTTCATCCCGAAAGCATCGCCAGCCAGCACGGCCACCAATTGCTGCGCAACTGGCTGAACATGGCCCAAACCATCGAGGCGGAAACCGCGGCGATCAAGCGGCAACCCCTGTCATGAGAATATGGGCATGAGCGGTTGGCAGGCATTGCTGGACGGCCAGTTGAGTGAGGCGGAATCGCTGGCCAAGCTGCGGCAGGATATCGATCCAGGCGCTGAGCTGGCTGAGCTGTTGACGCTGCACCAGCTGCTGTCACAACGCGCGGTGCCCTGGCCGGATGCGCCCCCCCTGCCCCATCCCCTAATCGATTGTTGCGGCACGGGTGGGGATGGCAGCCAAAGCCTGAATGTTTCCACCGCGGTGGCCTTTGTGGTGGCTGCGGCCGGTTTGGCGGTGGCCAAGCATGGGGGCGGGGCGGCCACCTCAAAAAGCGGGTCGCTGAACGTGCTGGACGCCCTGGGGGTCAAGCTGCCCACCGATGCGCAGCAGGCCGCCGCCCGTTTGGCCGCCCAAGCGTTGGTTTTTCTGCCCGCACCGCTGTTTCACCCCGCCATGCGCCTGCTGGCCCCTTTACGCAAACAGGTTGGCAGGCCCACGATTTTCAACCTGCTGGGCCCACTGCTGAACCCCGCCCGCCCGCCTTTTCAACTGCTGGGGGTGTATGATGCTGGCAAACTGATGCTGATGGCGCAGGCTCTGCAGGCACTGGGGGTGGAAAAAGCATGGGTGGTGCATGGTCAGGATGGGCGGGCTGAACTATCTCTGGGCGCACCCAATCAGGTGCTTGAGGTCACGCCAACCGGCATTCGTGCCTTTGTGCTGCATGGCAGCGATCTGGGATTGCCCCACCACCCCAAGGCCGCGATTCAGGGGGGCGACGCGGTGTTTAACGCGGCGGCTCTGACCGGTTTGCTAAAGGGGCGGGCAGGCGCCTATCGCGACACCGTGCTGCTGAATGCCGCCGCCGCCCTGCATATCGCCAACCACGCGCCAGACCTGACGGCGGGGCTGGTGATGGC
Organism: Alphaproteobacteria bacterium; assembly: GCA_044345375.1. Classification (GTDB taxonomy): domain Bacteria; phylum Pseudomonadota; class Alphaproteobacteria; order CAISOG01; family CAISOG01; genus CAISOG01. The sequence goes on along the minus strand of JBIJBF010000015.1, from coordinate 8,903 downwards.
GCAAGCTGCGATCGACAGCGGCGCTGCCCTGCAGCAATTAACCCTAGCCCAACAGGAGTTGGCGGATGACCGAACTGCACCTGGTTGACAGCCACTGCCATCTTGATTTCCCTGAGTTGGCCAACCGCCTGCCTGAGGTGTTGGCCAATGCTGCCAGCGCTGGCGTCAAACAGCTGGTCAGCATCGGCACCGACCCCAGCGATTGGCCAAAACTGCGGCAATTGGCGGCCGAACACCCGCAAATTTGCTATTCGGTGGGGGTGCATCCGGATGAGGTGGCCAAGCTGGCGGCGGATGGGGGGTTGCTAAACGCCGACCAGTTGCTCAGTTGGGGCGATGACCCGAAAATGGTGGCCTTTGGCGAAACCGGGCTGGATTACTACCGCGAGCAGGAATCCAAACAGCTGCAGGTACAAAGCTTTGTCGCGCATTTGGCCGCAGCCGCCACCCTTGATGTGCCGGTCATTGTTCACAGCCGTGACGCTGAGGCCGACACCATCGCCCAGCTGCAGGCCGCCAAACGCCAATTCCCGCAGCTTAAGGGGGTGATCCACTGCTTTACCGGCACGGCTTGGCTAGCGGAACAGGCGCTGGCGCTGGATTTCATGATCTCCATCGCCGGCATCGTCACCTTTAAGAATGCTGAGGAGTTGCGGGCGGTGATCCGCGATGTCGTGCCGCTCAACCGCCTGCTGCTGGAAACCGACGCGCCCTTTTTGGCGCCGGTGCCCAAACGCGGCAAAAGCAACGAGCCCGCCTTTGTCCGCCACACGGCCGAGACCATCGCCCTGCTAAAGCAAACCAGCCTGATCGAGGTCGCCCAAACCACCACCGCCAACTTCCACCGCCTGTTCAGCCGCTGCGCGGGTTAGGGGAGGTTAATTCCCCTCTTGCGGAGGGGTGCCCTTGGTAGTTTAAGTGGGGGGCGGGGTGGTCCTTCCTTGTGAATGGCCAGCTTTATTGGGAATTGCGTGTGACCGCGTGCACCAAACACACCCTAAGAACCACCCCGTCAGGCTTCGCCTGCCACCCCTCCGCAAGAGGGGAATAAGTGGGGGAGTGCTGCAAGAGCAAGCCTGAGATGGCTGTCAACTCCCCACCAACGCATCCCAGCCCTCACCAAAAACCGTGCGGAGGGCGTGGGTCCAATAGGGTGGCGGTGGAGCCAGCAGTTGGGTGGCTTGATCGCCCGCATCCTCTGCGATCCCCGACCCCATATCGGCGGGAAGGGTTAGGCCGCGGGCATGCAGATACAACTTGCGGGGCGCCAGGTTCGCGGCGATTAACAGCGCATCAACGGATTCGTCATCAACTTGGCCGTATTTCGCATCGCCCAAAATCGGCAGGTTGGCGGCCTGACACTGCACGCGCAGTTGGTGCATGCGGCCGGTGCGCGGTTGCAGCGCCAGCCAGCTGATCTGCAGCTGCGGGTTATAGGCCAACAGGCGCCAGGCGGTTTCGGCAAACTGCCCCTCATCACCCCCCGCCGATCTGGCCAGAACCATCCGTTGCGATGGGCCAATCCCCAGTTTTTGCAACAGATGCTGCCACACCCCGCTCTCAGTCTTCGGCTTTCCCCAAACCAAGGCCCAATAGGTTTTTTGCAAGGCATGATCGCGAAACGCCGCGGTCAAATCCGCCGCTGCCGCCACATGGCGCGCCACCAACAACAGGCCGCTGGTTTCCTTATCCAGCCGATGCACCAGCCGCAAACGCTCCCCCCCCTCAGCCAACAGCGGCAAATAGTCGTCCAGGCTGCGCCGCACCCCCACCCCGCCCTGCACCGCCAGGCCCGCCGGCTTGTTCAGGGCGATCCAATCGGGGGTTTCGGCCAGCACCATCGCGGATAATTCCGCCTGCAACATCGGGTTAGGCCTGGCGGGTGCATAAGCTGGATGGTCCATCACTCCCTCCACCTCCCCGCGCAAATAGGGCGGCACCCGCACCTGCTGGCCAGCTTGCAGCCGTTCTTTGCCGGTGCAGCGTTTGCCATCCAGCCGGATTTGACCGCTGCGCAACGCCTTTTGCAGCCCACCAAAGCCCGCCATCGGCAGCTGCTGCTTTAACCATGGCAACAGCCGCGCGCCCGTATCGGCTGGCAACACCGTGATCGGCAGCAAGGGTGGTGGGGAGGAATGCGATGGGTTTGGGGAATCGTTCATGCCCGCCAGCTTAGCGGCACACCCCCCGCGCGGCAACAGCTGGTTTTGCTGGAACTTTGCAAATATAGGTTTTAGGATGATCGCAACTTTGCCAAAGGATTTTTGCGCCCTGTCCAATCAACCACCACCACCCAATCCAGATTCTGGCCCAGATGCTGGCCGCAGCAACGCCAAGGCGGCCGCCTGGATCGTGGGGATTGTGGTGGTGATGACCGGCTTGTCCTTTGCCTCAGTGCCCCTGTACCGCCTGTTTTGCCAGCAAACCGGTTGGGGGGGCACGCCGCAAAAAGCCTCAGCCAGCACCGCCGCCAAAATCACCGCGCAAAAAGACGGGGGCACCAGCCAGCGCCGCTTTAACATCAGGTTTAACGCAGATCACCAGCCCAACTTGCCGGTGGCGTTTCACCCCCTGCAGCCGCAAACATCGGTTGAGGTGGGGCGGGCGGTGCTGGTGCAATACCGCGTCACCAACCAGTCTGATCATCCCCTGAAACTGATCGCCAGCTATAACGTAACGCCGGAGAATGTGGCGGCCTATTTCACCAAGATGGAGTGTTTTTGCTTTAAGGAGCAGCACATCGCCGCCGGCCAAAGCATCGACCTGCCGGTCAGTTTTTTTATGGATCCACAGATTACGGAGCAACCAGAACTGGCGGACATCCGCACCATCACCCTGTCCTACAGCTTTTTTGAGGTCAAACCCAAGGGAGCACAGAAAAATCCCGATAAGGGGTAGCTCTACAAACTCTCCATCGCCACCGTCTTGGGCGCGACCACCGCGTTGGGGCGAACCTTTTGCAGGCCGTTGACGATGATGCTGTCCTCAGGCGTTAACCCAGTGCGCACGATCCGCAGGCCATCAACCATGGAACCGGTGGTGATCGGCCGATACACCGCCTTGTTCTCCTGATCCAACACGAAAACGAATTTGCGGTTTTGATCCGACATAACGGCGCGTTCGTTGACCAAAATGGTGGGATGCTTGCCGCCGCCGCCGATGCGCACCTTGGCAAACATGCCAGGAATCAACAGGCCGTTGGGGTTGTTGAACACCGTGCGCACCCGAATGGTGCCTGAACTGGCGCGCAGCTGGTTGTCAACCGATTGCAAACGGCCGGTATAGGTTAGGGGCTTTTGCTCGGCCTTTGCCTGATCCGGTTTCGTTGGATTGGCTGGCGGGCTTGCCTCACCCGATCCTAAGGCTCCCCCACCCAACTGAAGCGTAACGGGTATGGCCTTGAGTTTATCGCTGTTGCCGGCGGTTTGGTTGAGATAGTTCACATAGGTTTGCTCATCCAAATCAAAGGCGGCGTAGATCGGATCTAGCGAAACAATGCTGGTCAGCACCTGGGCGTTGCTGCCGGTGTTCACCAAATTGCCGATGGTCAGCTCGGCGCGGCCAACCCGGCCGTTCACCGGCGCGGTGATGCTGGTGTAGTCCAGATTCAGTTTGGCCTGTTGCAGGGATGCCTCAGCCGCCTTTTGCGATGCACGGGCCACCCCAGCCGCGTTGGTAAATTGATCGAATTCCCGCGCCGAAATTGCCTTTTCCTCAAACAGCTTGCTGCCCCGCCGCAAATCAGCCTCAGCCAATTGGGTTTGCGCGCTCGCGGCCGCCAAATTCGCCTCAGCCCGGCTAAGTTCTGTCTCAAAAGGGCGTGGATCGATGGTGAACAGCGCCTGCCCTTTTTTTACCAACTGCCCCTCGGTAAAATGCACCGACTCAATCACCCCCTCAACCCGCGGGCGGATCTGCACCGCATCCACCGATTCTAATCTGGCTGAGAATTCATCCCATTCCACCACATCGCGTTGCACGACTTTGGCCACATCAACCGGCGCTGGCCCACCGCCGCCCATCCCCATGGGGGAGCCAGCATTAGACTGGCCAGGAACGGCGGATTTGCTGTGCCGCCAATAAACAACGGCCGCCACCAACAGCAGCCCAATCAGAATCGTGTTGCGATGAAGTTTCATGAGCGTTTCCCGCCAACCAATGCTTGTTCAAATTCGCCTACCTCTTATATCGCCAATGACGGCGAGTTGATAGAGGCTCTGGCAAATTTTTTACAAGATTTTGGGCTGCTTGCTGAAACGCCAAACACTGGCCGGCGGAATGTTGCGCCACACCACCTTGGTACAGGCACCATTCAAGCCCAAGCGGCGATAGGCCACCGGTGGCAACACGGCGTAAGTGAATTGGATAAAGGGCTTGCCAATCGGCAACAGCTTAAAGGCACCGGCCAAAATTCTGGCCTGAATCGGTTTGGGCATGCCAATCAGCGGCAGGCCAGAAACAACCGCCGCCACCTGGGAAACGCCGTGCTGCGCCGCCAGTTTGGGCAGCTGGGTCGCATCCCCCTGCACCACCAGCACCTTCGGGAATTTTTTGCGCAGGGTTTTCGCCAAGCCCTTGTCGCGCTCAACCACCATCAGGCGGTTGGCGGGCACATGATGACGCAGCAGCGCCGCGGTAAACACCCCCGTGCCGCCCCCCAACTCCACCACCCAATCCTGTGGGGTCAGGGTGGGCAAATTGGCCGCCATCGCATCAGCCAGCCGACGGCTGCTGGGCGCAATCGCACCAATGGCAAAGGGACGCCGCAACCATTTGGCAAAAAACCGCGCCCTCTCAGCAATATTGCCAACAATTTTTACCTGACCAAGCTTGGTCCCAAGCTTGATAGGCAGCATCATGGCCAAACGCCCCAAAACATGCGCAGAAGTCGGTTTTGATACCAATGATTGTTCCATCACACACCTCAGGTTTTGCGAAAAATAATGGTTATATACAGTTATTACACAACCAAAAATAATACTATATAGGATAATTGATAAAATCTATCTTAAAATTTGGTTTTTTCTGGGGTGGCGGCACTTTTCTTGGCACTAGGCCGCGCTTCAAGACTGTGCTATCCGTTATCCACAATCTTTAACTATAACCAACGGTTCCTTTTATGTCCAATCAAATAGCTGCCAATTCCGCCATCAACCCTGAACTGGCCGATTTGGCCGCACAATTGCTGGATCACGCCAAACGGGCGGGCGCCAAGGAGGCTGAGGTGGTGTTTGGGGAGATGGAGGCGCTGACGGTCGGCCTGCGCCTGGGCAAATTGGAAAAGCTTGAGCGGGCCGAAACGCGGGAGGTGGGGTTGCGGGTGTTCCTGCCGCCCAGCAACGCCTCAAAAACCGATCAGGGATGGTCGGTGGCCAGCGTCAGCACCAGCCGCCTTGCGCCGCAGGATCTGCCCCAGCTGGCCAGCCAGGCGGTTGAGATGGCAAAGGCTGCACCGCCCGATGCCTATGCCGGCTTGGCGGAACCCCATCAACTGGCCAAAAATTGGCCAGAACTGGATTTGTACGATCCAACCGAGCCTGATGTGGCGGCGCTGCAGGCGCAGGTTGCGGCGATGGAGGGGGCGGCGCTGGCGGTTAAGGGCGTGGTGAATAGTGAGGGGGCGGCGGCCGAATGGCAGCGCAGCAGCCGATTTTTTGTCACCAGCAACGGTTTTGTCGGCGGCTATCGGGTTAGCAATTCGATGCTGTCGATCACCGCCATCGCCAAAGATCAAAACGGTGAGATGGAGCAGGATTACGACTATGCCCTTACCCGCTTTCGCCAGGATTTGCCAGCGCCCGAACTGCTGGGCAGCACCGCTGGCCAGCTGGCGGTGAAACGCCTGCACCCCAAAAAACTGTCCACCGCCACCATGCCGGTGGTGTTTGCCCCGCGGGTCGCGCGCGGCCTGGTTGGCCATATTTTGGCGGCGATCAGCGGCGCGGCGATTACCCGTCGCGCCAGTTTTTTGCTGGATCACTTGGGCAAAAGCATCGCCAGCAACCAAATCACCCTGGTTGAGGATCCGCACCGCCCGCGCGGCCTGCGCAGCCGTCCCTTTGATGCTGAGGGCATTGCATCGATCGGCCGCAAGTTGGTTGAGGGCGGGGTGCTGCAACACTATCTGCTGGATTTGGCCAGCGCCCGCCAGCTTAACATGACCCCAACCGGCCATGCCGTGCGGGCGATGGCGGGAACCCCCCACCCCAGCGTCAGCAATGTCTGGCTGGCTCCTGGCTCGCTAAGCGTGCCCGAATTGATCGGCGACATCACCTATGGCCTTTACGTCACCGACCTGATGGGCATGGGCGTGAATTTGGTCACGGGCGATTACAGCCAGGGCGCCAACGGCTATCTGATCGTCAACGGCCAAATTGCTGAGGCGGTCAGCGAGGTAACGATCGCTAGCAAATTGCAGGAGATGCTGGCCGAACTAACCCCCGCCAACGACCTAGTCCTGCGCTACGGAATCGACGCCCCCACCTTGCGCATCAACCGCATGACCATTGCTGGTAAATAGCTGTTATATATGGTTATTTTTCTTATTTCGCTTAATTTCCCTCTGCGGAGGAGGGTCCTTCGTAGTTTAAGTGGGGGCGGGGTGGTTCTTGTAAAAATACTTCAAAAACATGGTGTTGTCTGCCGCGCATCACACACCAAAGAACCACCCCGTCAGGCTTCGCCTGCCACCCCTCCAAAAAGGGGAATTTTTAATTCGCCTGCATGCGCTGGTGCAAAATGGTGAGAACCTGTTGCAGATCGGTGGGGGAGGCTTCGAGCAGAACCAGCAGGTGGTAGAGCAGGTCGGCGGTCTCGTCCGCCAGATTGTCGGCATGGGTGGCGGCGGCTAGGGCGGTTTCCACCCCCTCCTCCCCCACTTTTTGGGCGATGCGGGTTAGGCCGTCGGCAAACAGGCGGGTGGTATAGCTGTTGAGTTCGGGCGACAGGCGGCGTTGATGCACCAACGCCTGCAACTCGGCCAGCACCGCCACGCTTGGGTCGCCCACCCCATCGCCCCAACAGGTGCGGGTGCCCAAATGACAGGTCGGCCCCTTGGGATCCGCCAAAATCAGCAACCCATCGCCGTCGCAATCCAGATGCAGCGAACGCAGCGCCAGCACATGCCCCGACTCCTCCCCCTTTTGCCACAGGCGTTGCTTGCTGCGGCTGTAAAAGGTGACCAGACCGGTGTCGATGGTTTGTTGCAGGGCGGCCTGGTTCATATAGCCCAGCATCAGCACCCGCAAACACGCCGCATCCTGCACCACCGCGGGGATCAGGCCATCCATCTTCGCCCAATCCACGGCGTTGCTGTTAAAATCGATTTTATGCAGCGTCATCGGCGCACCTCAATCCCCTGTTGGCGCAGGCCATCCTTAACCTGGCCGATGGTGAACAGCTGTTTATGGAATACGCTGGCCGCCAGCGCGCCATCCACCCCCGCCTTTGCAAACACATCCACAAAATGCTGCACCGCGCCTGCCCCGCCTGAGGCAATCAGCGGAACCGTCACCGCCGCCCGCACCGCCTGCAGCTGCGCCAGATCATAGCCCTGGCGCACGCCATCCTGGTTCATGCAGTTTAACACCACCTCACCCGCGCCGCGATCCGCCACCTCAACCACCCAATCCAGCGTGCGCCGGCGGGTGGCCACGGTTTTTTCGACATCGCCGGTGTATTGATACACCCAATAATCGCCATCCTCATGCCGGCTGTCGATGCCCACCACCACGCATTGCCGGCCAAATTCGCGCGCCAACTGCTGGATCAGTTCGGGGTTTTCCAAGGCTGGGGAGTTGATCGACACCTTGTCCGCGCCAAGGTTTAGGATTTCCCGCGCATCCTGCACGCTGCGAATGCCGCCCGCCACCGTCATCGGAATGTCCAAAATCGCGTTGATTTTTGCGATCCATTGCCGATCCAATTGCCGCTGATCGCTGCTGGCGGTGATGTCGTAGAACACCAGCTCATCCGCCCCCTCATCACGGTAACGCTCGGCCAACGCCAAAATATCGCCCACCACCTGATGGTCGCGAAAGGCCACGCCCTTAACCACCTGGCCGTCTTTGACATCCAAACAGGGAATAATGCGTTTAGCCAACATCGCTTGCCTGCCCCAGTACCACAATGGTTGCGGCCAAATCCAGCCGATTTTCATAGATCGCCTTGCCCACCACCACGCCCGCCAAGCCCAACGCCGCCAAGGCCAACACATCCGCCTGATCGCTGACCCCGCCGCTGGCCAACACATCAAGCTCTGGCCAATGCTGCTGGATCGCCTGATACAGCTGGCGGTTGGTGCCCGCCAACATGCCATCCTTGGCCACATCGGTGCACAAAATGGTCTGCAGGCCGCTGTCGCGGTAGCCATCCAACAGCGCCCACAGCGATTGCTGGCTGGAGTTTTGCCAGCCGTGCGTCAAAATTTCTGGCTGATCGTCGACCATGCGCACATCAAAGGCCAGCACCAGCCGCGCCGCGCCAAATTGCTGCAACCAGCGCTGAACCCGTGGGGGATCCTGCACCGCCAGGCTGCCCACCACCACCCGCTGCACGCCGGCGATCAACAGCTGCTCAATCACCGCCTCATCCCGAATGCCGCCGCCCACCTGCAGCTTTAGCTGATTTGCCTGCGCCATTTTGACCAGCAAATCCAGCTGCTGCACCGCCCCCGCCCGCGCGCCATCCAAATCCACCACATGCAGCCACTGCGCGCCCGCCTGAACAAACTGCTCCATCTGCAGCATGGGGTCGGACTGGTAGATTTTGGCGGTATCAAAATCCCCCTGGGTCAGGCGCACGCATTGGCCGCCTTTCAGATCGATTGCGGGAAAAATCTGCATCACGCCAACTCCAAAAAATTCTGCAAAATCCGCTGCCCCACCGCGCCCGAACGCTCAGGG
>JBIJBF010000039.1:0-4251 GCA_044345375.1 Alphaproteobacteria bacterium | reverse complement strand
CACAGGGTTGGCATATTTGTCAACAAAATTCGCGTGACTGGGGCAGCCCCCGCTAAAAAGCTTATTTATGGCGCAGCCAGGCCAGATATTCTGGCACGCCCTGCTCAAGGGGGCGGAAGCTGCCTGTGTAGCCGGCGGCGCGCAAGCGATCCAGCTTGGCCTCAGCAAAGGGTTGATAGGTGTTGCGAAAGGCGGGGGGCATATCGAAATAGTCGATTTGCGGCGCGCCCCGCTCCATCGCGCCAAACACCACCGCCGCCAGCTGGTTAAAGCTGCGCGCCTGGCCACTGCCCACGTTAAACAGGCCGTTAACCTCAGCATTTTGCCAAAACCACAGCATCACATCGGTGGCGTCCTCAACATAGATAAAATCGCGTTTCTGCTCGCCATCGGCATAGGTGCTTTGCGCGGATTTGAACAGCTGCACGCGCCCCTGTTGATCCACCTGCTCAATCATTTGCCGAACCATGCTGCGGTTGTTGGCCTTATGATCCTCATACGGGCCATACACGCTGAAAAACTTAAGGCCGACATATTGGGTGGGCTTTTCGCGGCGGCTGGTTAGCTGCCTGGCCACCCGCTGGTCGAACAAATGCTTGCTCCAGCTGTACAAGGTTCGGGGATGCAGTTGTTTGAGGTTGGCGCTGTCAAAGCCATCGTCCCAACCCGCCTCCCCCATCCCATAGGTTGAGGCATCGCTGGCGTAGATCAGGCGGGTTCCGCGTTTGCAGCACCAATCCCACAAATTGCGCGACAGGCCAAAATTGTTCAGTGTCACCGTTTCGGGGTCGTTGGCGCTGGTGTTGGTGATGCCACCCAAATGGAAAATGGTGGTGATCTGCGCGGCGTAGCGGTCAATAAAATCAAACAAATCATCGGGATAGACAAAATCGGCGATTTCGGCGGTGGCCAGATTTTCCCATTTGTGCGGATGGTCCATGCGGTCGCACACCACCACATCATACTCGCCAGCCTTGTACAACGCGGTCACCAGGTTAGAGCCGATAAAGCCCGCGCCCCCCGTAATGATGATCATCCCCAAAACTCCTGATTCCGCTGTGTTGGCTAAGCGACGTTTATCATGGTATCTTGCTATCGTTAACAAAAGGTTCACCGCAACCAACAAGACGCTGATGGATTCCACCCTAAAACTTTTGCAAATCGGCTGCGGCCAAATGGGCGCGGCCCTGCTGCATGGCGTTCACCAAAGCCTTGGCACCGGCCTGACCGCCTGGGTGGTGGATCCCACGCCGCAGCAGGCTTTAGCGGTGGATGGCATCACCTATTGCCCATCGTTGAGCGATTTGCCCACCGGTATTGATCCCGATATCGCGTTGATTGCCGTCAAACCCGCACAGGTGGCCAAGGTTCTGGCAGAATTGGCGCCGCTGTTGCCAGACCATGCGATGGTGGTGTCGATTGCCGCCGGCATCAGCCTGGCGCAGCTGTCCGCCGCCCTGCCCCCAACCCACCAAGAACAGGTGCTGGTGCGTGCCATGCCCAACCTGCCCGCGGTGATTGGTCAGGGGATTACGGTGTGCTGCAACGCCCGCCCCCTTAGCCACCCCCAACAGGCCGTGGTGCAGCATCTGTTCGGCAGTGCGGGCGCGTTGGTTTGGTTGGAGGATGAGGGGCTTTTGGATGCGGTAACCGCCATTTCGGGCAGTGGCCCCGCCTATCTGTTTTATTTTGCCGAATGCCTGATCGATGCCGCCATCGCCATCGGCCTGCCCGCTGAGCTGGCGCAGCAACTGGTGTTGCACACCCTGACGGGCAGCAGCCAACTGGCGTTAGCCAAGGCGGGAACCCATGATGTGGCAACGCTGCGCCAGCAGGTAACCAGCCCGGCCGGCACCACGGCGGCAGCGTTGCAAGTGCTGATGGATCCCGCCACCGGCTTAGCCCCCCTGTTGCAACGCGCCACCATGGCCGCCAAAACGCGTGGTGCGGAGCTGCGTCAAGAATAAGGATCTGATGTGCCGTTGTTTCGCCGCCGCCGTTCCTTTACAAGCCACCCCCGCTTGCGCGCCAGACCTTTTTTAAGCCAGCCTTTTTTTAAGCGCCGCTGGATTCAACGTCGCTGGTCGCCCCTGACGCGGCGGGTGTTGGTGGTCAACCTGCTGCCCCTGGTGCTGCTGGTGGCCGCCCTGTTCTATCTGGATTACTACCGCGATGGCCTGATCGCCACCGAGTTGCAGGCGCTGACCACCCAGGGCAAAATCTTTGCTGGTGCACTGGGTGAGGGCGCGGTGACGGAAAATAGTGAGGGGGAGCAGGCGCTGCGCCCCCGTCAGGCACGCGCCCTGCTGCGGCGATTGGTTGGCCCCACCACCCTAAAGGTTTGGCTGTTTACCCCCAATGGCACCCTGATGATCGACACCGAACGGCTGGATGAGGCTGAGGCGGGGCGGATTACCAAAAAACCCCTGCCCGACCTGCCCAAAAAAGCTGGCAATTCTGAAAAACCCCATCCTGATTGGCTGATGCAGATACGCCACCGGCTTAGCCGCCTGCTAAGCCAAAACCGCTCGTTCCCGCCCTATAGCGAAAATGTGCATCCAACCTTCGAGGATTTTCCAGAATCCAAAAACGCGCTTGAGGCGATTGAGGGGCACGCCATCCGCATTCGTGACGATGGCCAACTGGTGCTAACCGTGGCGGTGCCGGTGCAACGCTACCGTCAGGTGGTGGGGGTGCTGGTGGTCAACGGCAGCGGCGAACAAATCGCCAAGGCGCTGCAGGATATCCGCCAGGATTTGCTGCGCCTGTTGGGCGGCAGTTTGGCGATCAGCGTGCTGCTGTCGTTCTACTTAGCCGGCACGCTGGCCAGCCCGATTCGGCGGCTGGCGATTACTGCGGAGAGGGTGCGGCACGGCCTGCGCCATCCGGTGATGGGCAATTTGTCCAAGCGGCGGGACGAAATCGGCGATCTGGCGCGGGTGTTTCAGGCGATGACCGCCGCCCTGTGGCAACGCATCGCCGCGATGGAGCATTTTGCCGCGGATGTCAGCCATGAGCTGAAAAACCCGCTGAACTCCATCCGCAGCGCCTTTGAAACCCTGCAAAAAATCCAAGACCCCGCCAAACGCCAACGGCTAAGCGATATTATTATGGAGGATGTGCAACGGCTGGATCGGTTGATCAGCGATATTGCCGATTCCTCTCGCCTTGATGCCGAATTGCAGCGCAGGGGTTTTGAGCCGGTGGACCTGGCGCTGCTGCTGCACCAATTGGCGGAACTGCACGCCGCCAGCTATCCGGATGGGCCATGGCTGAACCTGCATATCCAAACCAGCGAGCCTTGTTTGGTTGAGGGGTTGGAAAGCCGCCTGCTGCAGGTGCTGCGCAACCTGTTGGGCAACGCGGTTTCCTTTAGCCCCCCCAACGGCACCATCGACCTGCAGCTGAGTTTGCAGGAGGGGGCAGGTGGGTCTGGACAACAATGGCGGCTGGAGATCAGCGATCAGGGGCCGGGCATTCCCCCCACCAAATTGCAGGATATCTTCAACCGCTTTTACACCGAACGGCCATCGGGCGAAAAATTCGGCCAGCACTCCGGCCTGGGCCTCAGCATCTCCCGCCAGATTGTTGAGGCCTTTGGCGGCAAAATCCACGCCGAAAACCGCCAAACCACCCCCAACGGCCCGATCACCGGCAGCCGCTTTGTGGTTGAGTTGGCCAAGCTGGGGTGATGGCGCACCACCCCGCCCCTCGGGCATACCTCCGAATAGGGGAATAAGTGCGGTGGTAATTCCCCTCCCTCGGAGGGGTGGCAGGCGAAGCCTGACGGGGTGGTTAGCGGCCAGCACGCGAAAAGTGTGGAAAAAACGCCAAAACCGTCTCTGGAATGCCACCTGACCCCCCAGCCTTCCGCTGCAATTCCTTGGCCCTCTTATTTGATTGATTCCAAGAAAGCTGCCAACCACTCGTAACTGCACCCTTAAAATTAGCCAGTTTCCACTGCGCTTTGTCCATCAACTTAAAACAAGCATTGGTTAAATTAGCAAAAGAAAAATTGGTGCCTGCTATCTCGGCTAAGGTAAAATCGGCTTGCGGCAAATTGGCGCGCGTGCAATCCGCATTGGTCAATTTGGCTCCATAAAAATAGGTGTTTAGTTCCTGAGTCTTACGGTGTAACATACCGAGAGATCAAGGAGGTCAATTTATGGTCAGTGTACTGCATGCTAATGCCAAGACAACGCCTAAAGTGCGAGAAGAAATACGCAACTCTAAAGAGAGCATCGCTGCGTT
>JBIJBF010000024.1:0-15169 GCA_044345375.1 Alphaproteobacteria bacterium | reverse complement strand
CATTGGGGTCTCGATGAGCAGCCAGGCCAACCAAAGCAGCCAATCGCTGTTGAGACTGTTCCAGTAACTTTTTCTCTCTTACCATGACTTGGGGGGTATGCCATCACCGGCGTGCCCCCCTTTTTTTGTGTCCTTGAACACAAGCCATGCGATGGGAACTTGGTACACGCCAAGGCATGGCTTTCTTAACCAAAGGTTAACCGCTAAGCTGCATAGTGGGAAGAAATTTTTTTAACCACCTTGAGTAAGGTTGCCGCCATGCCCCTGCCAACATTCGATACCCGCCGCCAGTTGAACGTGCAGGGCAAGCTGTATGACTACCACAGTTTGGATGCGGCGGTGGAACAGGGGGTCGGCGATATCAGCCGCCTGCCCAAATCGCTGAAAGTGGTGCTGGAGAATTTGTTGCGCCATTTTGATGGCCGCACGGTAACCGCCACCCATGTGCTGGCGATCAAGGATTGGTTGGCGGCGGGCGGAAAATCTGAGCAGGACATTGCCTTTAGCCCCGCCCGCGTGTTGATGCAGGATTTCACCGGCGTGCCAGCGGTGGTGGATTTGGCGGCGATGCGCGATGCGATGGTAAAATTGGGCGGCGATCCCGAAAAGATCAACCCGTTAAAGCCGGTTGATCTGGTCATCGACCATTCGGTGATGATTGACCATTTTGGCACGCCAACCGCCTTTGCCGAAAACGTCGCGCTGGAATTTGAGCGCAACGGCGAGCGCTATCGCTTTTTGCGTTGGGGGCAGCAGGCCTTTCGCAACTTCCGCGTGGTGCCGCCCGGCACCGGTATTTGCCACCAGGTGAATCTGGAATATCTGGCGCAGGTGGTTTGGCAGAACACCGAAAATGGCGATGTGCCGCTGGTCTATCCCGACACGTTGGTGGGCACCGACAGCCACACCACCATGGTCAACGGCCTTAGCGTGCTGGGCTGGGGGGTTGGCGGCATTGAGGCTGAGGCGGTGATGCTGGGGCAACCGCTGACCATGGTGCTGCCTGAGGTGATCGGCTTTAAGCTGACGGGCAGCCTGCGTGAGGGGGCAACCGCCACCGATCTGGTTCTAACCGTCACCCAACTGCTACGCGCCAAGGGCGTGGTGAACAAATTTGTCGAATTTTTTGGGCCGGGCTTGGCCAATATGACGCTGGCCGATCGCGCCACCATCAGCAACATGGCGCCCGAATATGGCGCGACCTGCGGCTTTTTCCCGATCGATGCGGAAACCCTGAACTACCTGACCTTTACCGGGCGGGATGCCGACCAGATCAAATTGGTTGAGGCCTATGCGAAGACGCAGGGGCTGTGGTGGACGGATGGCGAGGCCGACCCGATCTTCACCGACACGCTGGAATTGGACATGGGCACGGTTGAACCCTGTTTGGCTGGCCCCAAACGCCCGCAAGATCGGGTATTGCTGGCGGCACTGCCCGCCAACTTTGCCCAATCGCTAAGCGATGCGCCGCCCCGCGCCGATGCCAAACCCGCCCCCGTTGCGGTCACCAACAACGACTATGCCCTGGATCATGGCGCGGTGGTGCTGGCGGCGATTACCAGCTGCACCAACACCTCGAACCCTGATGTGCTGATGGGCGCAGGGCTGCTGGCCAAAAAGGCACGCCAACGTGGGCTTAGCGTCAAACCTTGGGTCAAAACCAGCCTGGCGCCAGGCAGCCAGGTGGTCACCGACTATCTCACCAAATCTGGACTGATGACGGAGCTGGAGGGTTTCGGCTTTTATCTGGCCGGCTATGGCTGCACCACCTGCATCGGCAACTCAGGCCCGCTGCCAGCGGTGGTTGAGGAGGCGATTCAGGCCGCCGATCTCAACGTAGCCGCCGTGCTGTCGGGCAACCGCAATTTTGAGGCGCGCATTCACCCCCTGATCAAATCCAACTATTTGGCATCGCCCCTGCTGGTGGTGGCCTATGCGATTGCGGGAACGGTGAACATCGACCTGCTGAACGATCCCTTGGGGCAAGACGGCTTTGGCAACCCCATCTTCCTGCGGGATATTTGGCCAACCCAGGCTGAGGTGCGCGATGCCGTTAGGGGCTTCCTGACCCCCGAGATGTTCAAAACCCGCTACGCCAATGTCTTTACCGGCGACCATTATTGGCAGGCCACCAAGGCGCCAAGGGGGCGCACCTATGAGTGGGACAATGCCAGCACCTATGTGCAAAACCCGCCCTATTTTGTGGGGCTGAACCCTGAATCCTCCACACAAGTTGCGGATATTACCGGCGCACGGCTGCTGGCCAGCTTTGGCGACAGCATCACCACCGATCACATCAGCCCAGCCGGCAACATCAGCTCCAACAGCCCTGCCGGCGCGTATTTGCAGGCGCATGGCGTTAAGGAGGTGGATTTCAACTCCTACGGCGCACGGCGTGGTAACCATGAGGTGATGATGCGCGGCACCTTTGCCAACAAACGCATCAAAAATGAGCTGCTGGGCGACAAGGTGGGCGGCTTTGCGCGGCATATCCAGGGCGATGAGGTGCTGCCAATCTACGACGCCTCGATGCGCTATCAGCAGGAATCGGTGCCGCTGATCGTCATCGCCGGCAAGGAATACGGCACGGGATCCAGCCGTGATTGGGCGGCCAAGGGAACACGTCTGCTGGGCATCAAGGCGGTGCTGGCCGAAAGTTTTGAGCGCATCCACCGATCGAACCTGGTCGGCATGGGCATCCTGCCCCTGGTCTTCCTGAACGATCTAACCCGCCATGATCTGGATCTAACCGGGGATGAGCTGTTTGACCTAAGCGGGCTGTCCGGCGGCCTGCAGGTGGGCATGCATCTGACCCTGACCATCCGCTATGCCAACGGCCGCACCCGCCATGTTCAGGTTAAGGCCCGCATCGACACGCCTGAGGAGATCGATTACTTCCTAGGTGGCGGCATCCTGCCCTATGTGCTGCGCAAACTGGCGGTTTAGCGGCCATGAAGATAGACGCGCTTGTGGCTTGGCAGGCAGCTGTTGCTAAAGGAGAGGGGCAGCTTGATCGCGGCGAGGCAGATGTCTATAGCCCCGACCTGATGGAGCGCTTGACCCAAGCAGCCATCGCCGCGATGCACAGCGGTGAGCCGATCGACCCTGATGTCCTTCAAGCACCCCCCTCCTGTAGAAGTTTTTCAGGCGAAGCCTGACGGGGTGGTCCTTATATGATTAGACCGAACACCAACGCAAGCCGCGCCGCGTCATAACGCCATTGCGGCCATTCGGGGTCTTGGTAGATATAGGACATAATCACCGCACTTTCTGCGGCGATTATAACGGCTATTCACCGCACAGGCAAGGATGGGGGTGGGTTGGTTATCCGTTGGCAGTGCACGGCTGTGGTTGCTGGCCATGCCATTTTTACACGATAAATCGCTAAAATTTCTTTTTAGTGGTGTAATGGCCATAGATGTTCATTAAAAATAATTGACAGCGGCGTGCTCGGTTGTAGACTGCGGGCACAGATAACAGCAAATGTTTTGACAGAAAAGGACAGACGATGTCTCAAGATAACACCGCCGCAATTCAAGATCGCCTGATCACTGCCTTTGGTATACCCGAAAAAAACATAGCGCTCCTCGATTATTCCACGGGCGCTAAAGCGGTTATGATCGTAAACCCATATCTGCAAAATGGTTCTTGGTCGCATGATCCAAAATTACGCACCCGTCAAAACTTTACGACGCCTAATATAGGCATAAATCCTAAGCCAGTGGAGCGGTTGAAGCAGTTTTTCACCATAGCAACCTCAGCTTGGGATCTATATCCACCGCCTTTTCGAGATGTGTTGCTTGAAACCGTATCGCACGGACACCCAAAAAACGACCAGACAACTGCCCCCACATGGTTCATGTTGAACGACAACCAAAACGACGAGCATCACAAATTATGGACTGCTATATCTGAATATTGGTATAAATCTAGATGGGACGATAAAGATACCTTCAGCTACCCTATGGACGATAAAAACTGGGGATCCGCCAAGCAATTACTCAAAAGAGATGTATCAGCTTATTGGTATGCAAGCGTTATTGATCCGAACACATACGAAGAAATGGTTTTAAATGGCCAAGACCCTTTGAGGGATTGGATTACAGCTGCAACTGTTAGTTTGAGTAAGGACATAATAACACTTCGCACTCCACCATCCGCAATACCAACAAATATTTCTGAAATCGAAATAACACAAGAAAGAATTCGTGCGCTTCAAGATACAGCAGAAATACTAAAAAAAGGCCAAACTCAACATAGTTTATTGTTTAAATGGTATTTGACAAACGACGACAATATTATGGTTGCTGTAAACAACACAACAATCAAGCCAACTGGACATCCAAGCATAAGTTTTGATTGCGAAAAAGCCGTCGATACAGAAATCATAAAAACAGCAGAAGAAAACAAGGAAAAAATAGAAAAAATACTGGATGAAACCGGAATAAAATATAGCAAAAATAAAAAAACTGACGAAGAAGGGTTAGTGACTTATCAAATACCAGAGCAATACAACCTCATAAGAACTCTAGATTTTGTATTGGAACACAAAAAAATTCACACCGTCAGATCATCCAAATTATTACAAACATTCAATTCTTCTGATGATTTTTCTCAATTTATTGATAAAAAAATAAAGAATATCACCATACCAGAACCCGTCTACGAGACTCCATATCCGCAGGCAGCAGAACTGATAGAAGTTTTGACACAAGCGAAGGAAAGGCTAGAAGCAGCACGCTTTACTAGATAAACACCCCCCTACCCACCCCCCATCAACAATTGATCAGCCAGTTGGCGGGCGGTGGCGTGGATTTCGGTGGCGGAGAGTAGGCGGGCAATCTCCTCACGCCGCTCAGTGTCGCTTAGGCGATGGATGACGGTTTCAAAGGAGACAAGCAGCGGCAACACGGCTGGGTCTTGCGATGGATTCGCGGCGGGCTGTTTGACCACCAAATAATGTTGATCGGCGGATGCCGCCACCTGCGGGGTGTGGCTGACCGCCAGAATTTGCCGTGTTGCCCCAAGGCGGCGCAAACGTTCGCCAATTGCCGCGGCCACCGCGCCGCTGACCCCGCTGTCCAGCTCATCCACCAACAGGGTGGGCGCATCTTTGCGGTCTTGCAGCACCATCGCCAGCGCCAGCATGGTGCGGGTCAGCTCCCCGCCTGAGGCTACCCGGGCTATCGGTTGCAGCGGCAGATCGGGGTTCATGCTAACCCACACCCCAATCTGGTCGATGCCATGGGCGGCCGCCTGCTCAATGCTTGTCTGCTCAATTGTTGTCTGGCCTGTTGGCGCCTCAACCCGCCATTCCAAGCGCGCATGCGCCAGTTTCAGCGCGGGCAGCTCCGCCAAAATCTGTTCCGCCAAACGGCTAGCCGCCGCGGATCGTGAGGCCGATAACTGGCTGGCCAGCTCCCCATAGCGCTCCCTAGCCGCGGCGGTCAGCTTGGCCAGCTGTTCGGCCTGCCCAGCATCCTGCACCAACGCGTCCAATTGCGCGTTCCAATCCTGCAGCAGTTGCGGCAAATCGCCCACCGGCACCCGATGCTTGCGGGCGGCATCGCGCAGGGCAAACAACCGTTCCTCAATCTCCGGCAGCCGGCTGGGGTCGCCTGCCCGCGCCCAACCGCTGCTCCACGCCTCAGCCAGGCTGGCCAGACTGTCGACCGCCTGATCAAACTCGGCCAAGCCCGCCTCAGCCGCCAAGGCTGGCTCATCCAGCAGCTTGGTCAACTGCCGCTGCGCCTGATACAGCGCGTTCAGCGCGCCCTGCGACCCCTGAAGCAAATCCAACGCCGCCCGCAGGCCATCTTGCCGCTTGGACAAGCCCTGCAGCAGGCGCCGCTGCTCCTCCAACCCATCCTCCTCCCCCACCTGCGGGTTCAGATGCGCCAATTCCATCGCCGCGAATTGCAGATAGTCGCGATCGCGCGCGCGAATGTCCGCCGCCGCCTGATGTTCCTGCTCAGCCACCACCGCCGCCCGCCAGGCCTCATAGGCTGCCCCCACCCCGCGCAGCAGATCGCCATGACCGGCGTAGAGATCCAACAGCCGCCGCTGCTCAGCCGGCTCGGTCAAACGGGTCTGCGAAAATTGGCCAAACAGTTCCAGCACCTGCGCGGCAATCGCCTTAAGGCTGGCCAAACTGACCGGGGTATCGTTAACAAAGGCACGGCTTTTGCCATCCGGCGTGACCACCCGCCGCAGGGTTAACAGCTCATCCTGCGGCAAATCCGCCTGCTGCAGCAGCAGTTGCACCGGATGATCCACCGCCAGCTGAAACTGCGCGGCTACGCTGGCCTGATCAGCCAAATGCCGCACCAGCCCCGCATCGCTGCGCTGCCCCAACAACAGCCCCAACGCCTCAAGCAGCACGCTTTTCCCCGCGCCGGTTTCGCCAGTCACCACCGAAAACCCCTGGCCAAAGCCTAGGTCCGCCGCCCGCACCAGCACCAAATTTTGCACATAAAGATTGGTTAACACGCCAGAAGCCCCTCAGAAAAACCCTTGCGCCACTATACAAAATTTATCAACCGCTTGCCCATAGGCTTGCGGTTTTCTAACATCGCTTCTGGCTTCAGCCCTCAACTTACACCAAAAGGATCCCCCAAAAATGAGAAATGTTGTGGTTATTGGCACCCAATGGGGGGATGAGGGCAAGGGGAAGATTGTGGATTGGCTGTGCGATCAGGCCGATGTGGTGGTGCGTTTTCAGGGCGGCCATAACGCCGGGCACACGTTGGTGATCGATGGCGTGACCTATAAACTGCATCTGTTGCCCTCTGGCGTGGTGCGCGCCAACAAGCTCAGCGTGATTGGCAGCGGGGTGGTGCTGGACCCCTGGGCACTGCTGGCTGAGATGGCGCAGGTGCGGGCGCAGGGCGTCAACCTGACCAGCGACAATCTGTGGATTGCCGACAACGCGCCGCTGATCCTGCCCTTTCACCGCGAAATTGATCAGGCGCGTGAGGCGGCCAAACACAACAACAGCAGCGGGCAACCAGCCATCGGCACCACCGGTCGCGGCATTGGCCCCGCCTATGAGGACAAGGTGGGGCGGCGCGCCATCCGCCTGGGCGATTTGGCTGAACCGGCCAGCCTGCACGCCAAGTTGGAGGATTTGATTTTTCACCACAACGCCCTGCGCCACGGCTTTGGCGTAGGCCCGATTGCGCTGGAACCGCTGTATGAGGAGCTGATGGCGGTTGCCCCGCTGCTGCTGCCCCATGCCGTCTCGCTGGCCAGTGCGATGCGCCAATTGCGTCACCAGCAGCGCCGCCTGTTGTTTGAGGGGGCGCAGGGGCTGTGGCTGGATGTCGACCATGGCACCTATCCCTTTGTGACCTCCAGCAACACCATGCCGGCCACCGCGGCGATTGGTGGCGGGGCGGGGATTGGCGAATTGGGCTTTACCCTTGGCATCACCAAGGCCTATTCCACGCGGGTTGGCCATGGCCCCTATCCCACCGAGCTGTTTGACGAGGACGGCGAAACCCTGGGCCAGCGGGGCAAGGAGTTTGGCACCACCACCGGCCGCAAACGGCGCTGCGGCTGGTTTGATGCGGTGATGGTGCGCCAGGCGGTGGAATTGGGCGGGGTGAACGGCCTGGCGCTGACCAAGCTGGATGTGCTGGACAGTTTTGCCGAGATTAAGCTGTGCACCGGCTATCGCCTTGATGGCCAAGATCTTGACCATGTCCCCACCCTGCCCAGCCAGCAGGCGCGGCTGGAGCCGGTTTATGAGGTGATGGAGGGGTGGCAATCCAGCACGGAGGGGGCGCGCAGCTGGAAAGATCTGCCCGCCCTGGCGATCAAATACATCCGCCGGATTGAGGAGTTGGTGGGCTGCCCGATCACCCTGGTCTCAACCTCGCCCAAGCGAGAGGACGTGATTTTGGTGCAGAATCCGTTTGGGGTGTAGGGGTGGGGGTTATTCTGATCCAAGCAAGGTTTGGGCGCTGAAAAGCGCGGCATGACGCTTAGCGGCACGCACCAGCCGCTCATTGGCCTTAGGTGGGTTGATCAGAGCCTCAGCAAAGCGGATCTGATCCTCACGGGTCAGGCGCAGCACTGCCGCCCCCTCAACCACATGATTTAACGCTGGCGTCACGCCTTGTTCCATAAAAATCTCACTTTCTTGTTGAATCATAAGGAATTTTAACGCATTTGCCAATCTCGTTGTCAGGCGCACCGCAGCAGCAACGCATAAAAAACCCTTGCGCTGCTTTTTATGCTTGCATCTGGCTGGAAAAGGTCATTTAAGAGGATCTTAACAAAAAAGTTGGATCAATAATCTTAGCGGGGCCAATTGGCCAATCCAAAAGTACCTCAATCAAGGAAATCGTCATGTCAGCCATCGATCGTGGAATCAAAAGGGTTTGTCAAAGTTGCAGCACGCGCTTTTACGATTTGGGACGCACGCCGATATCCTGCCCCAAATGCGAAACGATTTTTAATCCTGAGGCGTTGTTCCGCAGCCGTCGCAACCGTCAGGCAGCGGTGGAAAGCGATTTGCCGGCCAAACCAAAACCGGTGGCCAGTGAGGATGATTTGGATTTGGACCTAGATTTGGATGATGTTGGTGATGGCGACAACGCCGTGATTGAGGATACATCCGAATTGGGCGAGGATGAAGAAGATATGGTCGATGTTATTGACAACATCGATGAGGATGAGGATGATTAGCGCTTCGTAATCGAAAAACATTATGGGGCCATAGCTCAGCTGGTAGAGCGCTTGCATGGCATGCAAGAGGTCAGCGGTTCGATCCCGCTTGGCTCCACCATTGTTTTCATTGGCCATGATTGAAAATCCCACCCAGATGGTTCGTGATCAAATTCTTGCGGCGGCTGGGGTGACGCAGTGACAGGCCGTAACATTCTCTGTGTAGTAGGCACCCGCCCTGAGGCGATCAAAATGGCGCCCGTTATCTTGGCCTTAAAGCAACAGAGCTGGGCGAATGTGCGGGTGCTGGCCACCGCTCAACACCGCCAAATGCTGGATCAGGTGCTGGAATTTTTCGGCATCACGCCCGATATTGATCTGAACATCATGCAGCCCAATCAGGCCCTAACCACCCTGACCGCCAGGCTGCTGCTGGAGCTGGACGGCGTGTTGCTGCGGGAAAAGCCGGATGTGGTGCTGGCGCAGGGCGATACGACCACGGTGATGGCGGTCTCGCTGGCCTGTTTTTACCACCGCATCGCTTTTGGCCATATTGAGGCGGGGCTTCGCACCTGGGATCGGCAGAATCCCTTTCCTGAGGAGGCCAATCGGGTCATCGCGGGGTTTTTGACCCGCTGGCATTTTGCCCCAACGGAAAGCGCGCGGCAGAACCTGCTGCGGGAGGGGGTGCGCGATGCCGACATCACCGTTACCGGCAACACGGTGATTGACGCCCTGCTGATGACCGCGGCGCAGGAGTTGGCGGCGGGTATCGCGCTGGATGACACCAAACGGCTGGTGCTGGTCACCGCCCATCGGCGCGAAAATTTTGGCGAGCCGTTCCGCCAGATTTGCCAAGCCCTGCGCACGCTGGCACAGCGTAACGCCGACATCCAAATCCTCTACCCCGTGCATCCCAACCCCAATGTTAAGGAGGTGGCGCACGAGATTTTGGGCAATTGCCCCAACATCCTGTTGTGCGCACCGTTGGACTACGCCCCCTTTGTCGCCGCGATGAAAAAAGCCTATCTGATCATCAGCGATTCTGGCGGCGTGCAGGAGGAGGCACCGGCGTTGGGCAAGCCGGTGTTGGTTCTGCGCGATGAGACCGAACGGCCAGAGGCGGTGGAAATGGGCGTGGTCAAACTGGTTGGGTCAGATTTGAACCGCATCGTAAGCGAGGCGCAGTTGTTGTTAGACGACCAAGCCGCCTATCAGGCGATGGCGCTGGGCGTATCCCCCTATGGCGATGGGCGCAGCGCGCAGCGGATTGTCACGGTTTTGAAAGAGCATTTTTATGAGCCATCTGGTTTATTTGTCGCCGGTTCCATGGACCAGCTTTGCCCAACGGCCGCATAAATTCGTCGCATGGTTCCATGACCGAACGGGGGGCAAAGTGTTGTGGGTAGACCCCTACCCCACCCGTTTGCCAAATCTTAGCGATTTTCGGCGGTTAAAGGCGCCGCCCAAAGCCAAGTCGATAGGAGAAAACGACACGCATCCGGCATGGCTATCGGTCATCCGCCCCCGCGCCCTGCCGATTGAGCCGCTGCCCGGATCTGGCTTGGCCAACGCCCCCTTCTGGCAGCCGATCCTACGCGCGGTTGATGGTGTTGCTAAGGACGGCCCCGGCCTGTTGGTCAGCGGCAAACCATCGGTGCTGGCGCTAACCCTGCGGCATCGCTTGCAGGGCTGGCGGTCGGTGTATGACGCCATGGACGATTTCCCCGCCTTTTACACCGGCCTGTCTAAGGCCGCCATGCGCTGGCGCGAACAGCAATTGGTGCGAAAGGTTGACGCCGTGTTGGCCTCCTCAACCGCCCTGCAACAGCGATGGCTGACGATCAGGAATGATGTGCAGCTGGTGCCCAACGGGCTTGACGCGGCCTTGCTGCCAGCTTTCCACGAGCCTGCTGGCGCGCGCGACCAAAAGATCCTGGGCTATGTCGGCACGATTGCCAGCTGGTTTGACTGGGATTGGGTGCTGGCCTTGGCGGGGGCGCGGCCGCAGGATCTGGTGCGGCTGATTGGCCCCGTGTTTACCCCAACCCCCGCCGATCTTCCCCGCAACATCGAAATGCTGCCCGCCTGCAACCACCAATCCGCGCTGACCGCCATGCAACGGTTTGATGTCGGCCTGATCCCGTTCAGACAAAACCAACTGACCGCATCGGTTGACCCGATCAAATACTACGAATACCGCGCCCTAGGCCTGCCGGTGGTTTCCACCGATTTTGGCGAAATGCGCGGCCGCAGCGGTACGGACGGCACCTGGATCAGCCAGCAGCCGCAAGATGCCAGCGCCCTGGTCGCGCAGGCTCTGCAGCACCGCGCCACCACAGAGTCCGTGCAGCAATTCCGAACCACCAACAGCTGGCACGCCCGTTTTGACGCCGCCAGCCAGGCGATCATTGGTTAGTTTTTTGCGCTTGCAATCCCCCCCCTAACTTGGCATATTCATTTTCTCGCGGGCGTAACTCAGCGGTAGAGTGCTACCTTGCCAAGGTGGAAGTCGAGAGTTCGAATCTCTTCGCCCGCTCCAGTTTTTGGGGCTATATCCAATTCTTTATCCCCCTCCCCCGTCAGCTAGGCCTGACAAAAATCTAAGGCCGTGGTGTCAGGCGAAGCCTGACGGGGTGTTTTTAGGGTAAGCAAGATATTTATGCGTGATAAACACAAACAGAACCACGTGTTTTAAGTTTTTTGGTTGACATTTGGTTGAATTTTATTATTTCGCCCATTAAAGCTTCAAGTGCACCACTGGGGTACGGGTAGAGAAGAAGGCCTCGTGAGGGGTTTGGAAGTTGAGAGATTTTCTGGGGCGATGATTTAGCTGATCTTCGATCCATTGAACCTCCTCTTGGGTGAGATTAGCAAAAGATGTTCCTTTTGGCAAATACTGCCTGACAAGACCATTTGTGTGTTCGTTAAGTCCTCGTTGCCATGAATGATACGGTTTTGCGAAATAAGACCTCGATTTAAGTATTTTGTTGACTGTTTTGTGACACACAAATTCTTTTCCGTTGTCGTAGGTTATAGTCAAAACTTTATTTTTTATTGCTAGCATGCTTTGTTTTATAGCAGACAGTACCGATGATGACTTATTGTCTGGCATGACAACCAGCTTTGTGTATTTGGTTTTGCGCTCAACACAAGAAAAGATGGCGCCTTCATGGTTTTTTCCAATAATTGTGTCGGCTTCCCAATCGCCAATACGGATTTTTTTATCAACGATTTTTGGGCGTTTATCAATGTCAACGCGGCCAGGAATCAGGCCAGCACCTGCGGTTTTGGCGGATAAACGGCGGTATTTTTTGCCACCATGGCGCAAGTTTTTTCGGAGTTTTTGGTCCTTATGGATCATGGTATAAATGGTGGTGTGGCTAATATTGTATTCAGGACATCGGCCGACTATTTGCTCAGGACTCCACTTTTCTTCTAGGTTTTGCTTGATCTTATTGACCAGTTCTGGCGTCATTTTCTTAGGAATACTTCGTGCGCGCCGTTTGCGCCCGTAAGATTTATTGTGCGCTACCCGCAAGCAATAACCATTAGGCGATATATTGCGCGATATCTCACGACTAATGGTTGTGTGATGAACGCCAAGCTGCTGGGCGATGGTGCGGAATGACAATTTTCTTGCAAGTAAAGCCTCAATCTGGCATCGTTGTTCATAGGTTAGATGATGATAATGCTTCGGCATCTTCAGTCTCCGTGTGAGAGTTGTGTCCTACACGAGACTATTCATCATCTAACCGCAAATAAAGAGTTTTACTCAGCAAAATAATGATGGATAAGATTTGCGGATTTGCGCGGCACGGTAAAGGGGGCTTCGCCTCGCGTAACCGCGACGACGCTACGCATCGCCCTTGACCGCACCACTCAAATCCGCCTTTAGGCTACCATATTCTTTGCTGCCGAGTGGTGCACTTGGTAGTTTAAGTGGCGTTTTAACAATAATTTTACCCACCAACAAACATCAAATAGGAAAACACCAATGAACATTCCAGACATTAATGAAATTAACGAAATTAAGTATTATAATGCTTTTCTCGCCCCAAGGATTATACAAACACCAGGGAAAACAAATAATTCAGCACCAAGAACGAGCACTCAAGCCCTAAGCGAACCTCAATATTATAAATTATTTGAAACATACAAACCATTTCTTGACCTAGAGTTTATTATACCTGCCAATGGTACAACTTGGACCGATGATGATAACGAACGTTTGTATAAGATTATTCAAGAACATGCACAATCTGGTATTTATACTGGTTTACGAGGTTCGTTGCTGAATCAAATAAAGCTACCCGAGATAAATCTGGCGTTCGGGCGTCTGGACAGTGCCAAACTGAATGGTGCGGATCTGAAAAAGGCAAATCTATTGGCGGCAGATTTGCATGAGACGAAGCTGAATGCTGCGGATCTGAGTGGTGCGGATTTAAGACATGTGAAGTTAAACTATGCGGATCTAACAGGGGCAAATCTGACGAATGCGGATCTGACAAAGGCAGATCTGACAGGGGCAAAGCTGATGGGGACGAATCTGAATGGTGCGTATCTGCAGGATACGAATCTGTCGTGTCTGTGGGATGGATACAGAATAGAGCCCCAACTAACATATGAGCAGATTTGTCAGGCCAGAGGTCTAAATCCAGAATGGGTTGAAACAGCTCAAGCTAGGCTTCTTGAAGAGAAAAACGCTGCGGAGCAGAGGCAGTCCTACCGCTAAATTTACACAGCTCCCTTCCTTGTGCCCCCTACCCCCGCCGACCCCGTGATTTTAGGCAGGGAAGACGGGGGCGACTGGTTGTTTGCCTTGGCACAGTTGAAAATGCAGCTGCGCTGCGCCGTCCTTTAGAATTTTGTCAGGCCACGCCTGACGGGGTGGTTGATGATCGAACGAAACCCTGACATATTGACCCATTCCTAACCTTCCTTATGCGAGCCCCCCTTTGGAAAACACAGCAAACAATCCCGTGGTTTGGATTTTCGCGGATGACCGCCCTGGCAACACCAACCAATGCATTGGCGTGGCTGAGGCCTTGGGGTGGGGGTATGAGGCCAAAAATATTCGCCCGCATCCATTTTGGGCGAATCTTCCCAACTGCCTGCTGGGCACCAGCTTGTTGGGGTTGCGGGCGGATTTGCGCGCCGATATTCATGCCACCAAACCGGATCAATGGCCCGATGTGGTGATTGCCGGCGGCCGACGCAGCGCGCCCATTGCCCGTTGGATCAAAAAACAATCCGGCAACCAAAGCTTGCTGGTGCAACTGATGTGGCCTGGCCATGCCGCGTCTGAATTTGACCTGATCTGCCTGCCCAGCCATGACCGCCCGCGCATCGCCCGCAATGTCTTGGTGACTGAGGGGGCGCCGCATCGCTGCTGGCCCGAAAAGGTGGTGGCTGAGGCTGATGTATGGCGGCCACAAATTCCTGACCTGCCCAAACCATGGATTTCGGTGTTGCTGGGCGGCAGCACCAAACGCCATCGTTTTTCCACTGAGCATATGCGCGAATTGGTGCTTCTCGCCGAACAATTGGCGGCGCGCACCGGCGGCAGCCTGCTGCTTAGCACCAGCCGCCGCACCGAAGCCCCGTTGGTTGAGGCCTTGCAGGGCGCCCTGACCCGCCAGCACTATTTTTATCGCTGGGCTGAGGGCACGGCAAACCCCTATATCGCCATGCTGGGCCTGGCCGATCAATTGATCGTGACCGGCGATTCGCTGTCGATGTGTTCCGAGGCAGCGGCGCAGGGAAAACCGCTGTTTATTTTTGCACCGCCCGGCATCGCGCCCGCCAAACATTACGGCTTTCATCAGATGCTTTACGACCGCGGCTACGGCTATCCCCTGACCGATGCAGGCTTGGCCGCATCGGCCAATATCGGTACAACCGCCGATGCGGCTAAGGTGATGGCCAATCCAGCGGTGCCGATTGCCGCCACCATCAAACAGCGCTTGAAAAAATCCTGTTAAACCATATGGCCAACCACCTGCGGATCCTTTATAGTCGTTTCAATTTAAAAAGTTACAGCTTGCGAAAATGTCATGAGGGCGAGAAACGGAGCGGAGTGTACCGATGGGGTACATGAGCACCGTATCGCAGACCTCATGACATTTGCAGCACTGTAAGTTTTTAAAGTGGAATGACTATAGACTGGCCGTCACGCCCGCATAGCTCAGCTGGTAGAGCAACCGCCTTGTAAGCGGTAGGTCGTCAGTTCGATTCTGGCTGCGGGCACCACACCCCTTTTTATAGTCGTGTCAATCCTAAGACTTAAAGGCGGCCGCCACCTGGTTCCAAGTTTGCTGCTGCCGTTTGGCGGCTTCCTGATCCAGCTGCGCTTGGCTGGTAGGAGCTGGTTTGGCCAGCTGGCTAAGCACCGTAGCGGGATTGATGGCCGCGGCCGTGGCATCCGCTTTGGGTTGCTCAGGCTTTGCCTGCCCCATCAGCCCCAGCAATTTGTTCAGCTGCGCGTTGGATAGCTGCG
>JBIJBF010000038.1:0-4583 GCA_044345375.1 Alphaproteobacteria bacterium | reverse complement strand
ACGCAGCGATGCTCTCTTTAGAGTTGCGTATTTCTTCTCGCACTTTAGGCGTTGTCTTGGCATTAGCATGCAGTACACTGACCATAAATTGACCTCCTTTAGCTCATGGTATGTTACACCGTAAGACTTAGGAACTAAACACATAGTGGCTGTCGGAGCTTTGGTAACGGCTGTAGGGAGAAAAGGCCAAATCGCTGCTTAGCTGCAGGCGATCGGTTAGGCGGATATCGGTCACCAAACCAACCTTGCCGCCCCACCATTCCCCGCGGTTGGCGAGAACAGCGGTTTCATTGTTCAGCACTTGGCCGACACCATTCAAGATGGCATAGGGATCCTCAATCCCCACAATCCCATTGGCCCTGGCGTATTCCTGCCAGTAGTAGGCACCGACATAGGGCGCAAAGCGATAGGAGTTGCCGCGAAAGGCCGCCAAGCCAACATCAAAAGACCCTGACACCGAACGCGCCTCAACAATTTTGGATTCGGTGCGCGAAAACCGCGTTGGACCACCGAGGGAATCGGCAAAATCCTGGCTAAAGTAATCGTCATCGCTTTGTTTGCCGTCACCGACCAAACTGCCATAGGCAAATTTTCCGCGCACAAACACCCCGTTTCTGAGTTTTGCGGTGCCGCGCAGCTCAGAAACCGGCATCACCAAGTCTTTGTATTCCAAAACCGAGGTTGGCTTGCCAAGTTGGGGCGTATCCGCACTGGAATCCAACTCGGTGCGCATTTTGCCGGTGGTCAATCTGGTCACCAACTCCACATCTAGGGATGCATCACCGCGAGATTTGGTTAACGCGCTGCCCTTGGTGCGTGGCGCCGCATCGAAATCTTCCGCAGCAAAAACCTGACCCGAAAGCAACAAAGATACGGCAAAGGCCGCCGAATAAAGCCATTTTTTTTGCATCAGAAGATCCTTTACGGGTCGGAAGGTTAGATAAAGTGACTTAGCTTTGGTTGACGTTTTCCTCGGTTTCATCAGCTGCTTCAACAGCGGGTGCCTCAGCCTCAGGGGCAGTTGCTGCCGCAGCCTCCTTCTCCGCAGCCTCAGCGGCCAGTTTCGCAGCGGCCGCCTCCTCAGCAGCTTTGGCCGCGGCAGCCTCAGCCTTAGCGGCCAGTTCAGCTGCTACCCGCATGCGTTCCTGCGTTTTTTTGCGGGGAGCGCTTTGTTTGGGATCGTCCTGACGAACCGGCGCGGCCACCAAATTGGCATTGGCCAAGAATTTTTCCACCCGGTCGGTTGGCAAGGCGCCCACGCTTAACCAATGCTGCACCCGCTCGGTTGCCAACACCACGCGATCGCTGTGCCCCTGTGGCAACATGGGGTTATAGGCACCCACCCGCTCCAAAAACTTGCCGTCACGACGGCTGGCAGCCTCAGCCACCACAATTCTGTAAAAAGGACGTTTTTTGTTACCGCCGCGGGACAACCGAATTCTTAAAGCCATGGTATCTTCCATAAAAGTTCTGTACAAAGAACAGGCTATAGCAAACCTGTCCACAAACTTCAATCATTTATTGTATTTTTTTCGCGCGGTTCGCGGGCTGGGCTGTTTTAAGCACTTTTGCAAAAGTTTTTGTGATTTCAGGGCTTGATTTTGTTGCAACATGCACTATTCTCTGCGGCTTGAGTTGGTCGCTATGGTTTGGCGGGCACACTTAAGTCCGGATTTCTTATCCCCTGCCCATTCCGATTGGGGTTTAAGAGCGCGTAGCTCAGCCGGTAGAGCAACTGACTTTTAATCAGTAGGTCCTGGGTTCGAGTCCCAGCGCGCTCACCATCTTTATTTTTTCCATGATTCCCTGCGGTGCTGATCCGCGTGCTGGCGCAGCAATGGGGCGAATGTTGACCTATAAAAACGCTCAAGCAGCGTAAATTTTATGTTTTTTTGATGTCAACGACGGATACAGCTGTCCGATTAGTTGGCGCATTGTTTAAGCCCATCAGACTTAGGAACCAAAAAGCAACCAATCGGACATATCATGTGCGCGTGACACACAACAACAAGCGTCTTGCCCTTTGGATAAACTTATGTTAGCCTTCTCAAATATTTCATATACGTTAAGTACAGATTAATTTGGGAATCCCCTTGGTATGTACACAACCAAAGCTCTTGAGCGTATCAAAGGACGGCCAAAAAACATTCGACACACGAAGTTATCCCCCATCCCCCCAAGTTATGATTCATAAAGCACCCCATCACAACCAAAGGATACCTGCATGAGTACTGCCGCAGCAAACGCCAATCAAAATCTCTCCTTTCAAGCTGGTGAATATGTGGTTTATCCAACCCATGGCGTTGGGCAAATTACGGGCGTTGAAAGCCAGGTGGTGGCTGGGCACGAACTAAGCTTGGTGGTGATCAGCTTTGATAAAGAAAAAATGACCCTGCGCATCCCAGTGGCCAAAATTGATGCGGCTGGTTTGCGCAAGGTGGCTTCGCGTGAGCAAATGGACAAGGCCATCACCAAGTTGCAGGGGCGGGCGCGGGTTCGTCGTGTGATGTGGAGCCGTCGTGCGCAGGAATATGAGGCGAAAATCAACTCTGGCGATCCTGTTTCGCTGGCTGAGGTGGTTCGTGACCTGTTTCGCAGCAAAAACCAGACCGAGCAATCCTACAGCGAGCGGCAAATTTACCAGCAGGCTCTGGAACGCCTAGCGCGGGAATACGCGGTGATTGAGGAGCTTGATACAACCGCTGCCAGCGATCGGTTAGAGCTGTTGTTGGCCAAGGTTGCTGCCTAGGCATAAACCACCCCGTCAGGCTTCGCCTGCCACCCCTCCACGAGAGGGGAATTGCCGACCTCACTTATTCCCCTCTCGTGGAGGGGTGCCCGAAGGGCGGGGTGGTTTCTTCGTCGCGAATTCACCACCCTTATAGGCAACGCAAAATATCTATTTTTTTGCGGCCAGCCTAGCCGGAAGCCGGTCTTGCCGCATCAAATCCGCAACGCTTTCGCGCTTCATCACGACTTCAGCCTTGCCATTACCAACCAGCACCGCGGCAGGACGGCCAAAGCGGTTGTAGTTGGAGGCCATTGAGGCGTTATAGGCACCGGTGGCGGCCACCGCCAAAATATCGCCCGCGTTCAGGGGCGGCAGCAACACATCGGGAAGCAGGATATCGCCCGATTCGCAATGCTTGCCGGCCACCGTGACCCGTGTGGTGGCCTCAGCCTGAGGGTTGTTGGCCAACAGCGCGGTGTAGCTGGCGCCATAGGTGATCGGCCGCGGATTATCCGACATGCCGCCATCCACCGACACATAGGTGCGGATGCCTGGCACCGTTTTTTGCGCGCCGATTTCATACAGGGTCACGCCAGCGGGGCCAATTAATGAGCGGCCAGGCTCGCAGATCAATTTGGGATAGGCCAGCCCTGCATCATCACAGGCCTTTTTCACCGCATGCGCCACCGTGGTCACCCAGGCCTCAATGCTGGGCGGATCATCCTGCGCCGTGTAGCAAATGCCCAAGCCGCCACCGATATTGAGTTCGCGGAGCACCAACCCACGCGCCTGCCCCCTGATATAGAAATCCAGCAAAACGCCAGCCAGCTCGCGGTGCGGTTGCAGTTCAAAAATCTGCGAGCCGATATGGGCATGCAAACCCACCACATCCAGCTGCGGGTGCGCCACCAACCAGTCAAACAGGGCGTCGACCTCCTGCGGATCAAAGCCGAACTTGCTGTCCAAATGACCGGTGCGGATATATTCATGGGTGTGGCATTCAATCCCGGGGGTCAGGCGCAGCAGGATGCGCGGGCGCATATCTGGGGAAAAGGGCTGCACCGCCTGGAACTCCCGCCACAGATTGTTTAACTCAAGCCAATTGTCGACCACCAGGGTGATGCCGCTGGCGATCGCCGCCAACAATTCCGCCGCCGATTTGTTGTTGCCATGAAAATAAATGCGCGATGGCGGCACGCCGGCCTTCAGCGCGGTGGCCAGCTCCCCCCCCGACACCACATCCATCCCCACCCCCGCCTGATGAAACAGCGCGCAAAGCGCCAGCATGTTCCACGCTTTTGAGGCATAGATCACCAACCCCTCCCCCGGGTATTCACGCGCCAGGGTATCCACATAGGCCGATGCCGCCGCCAGCGCCGTCGCCTCATCAATCACATACAGCGGCGTACCAAAGCGCGTTGCCAACGCCAACGCATCACAGCCACCAATCTCCAGCCGCCCCCGCCGGTTAACCCGCGTGGTAACCGGCCACAGCCGCTGGTTAGGCGATTGATTTTGCGCAACAGCTTCAACAGGTAACGGCATCCAACCCACCACAATCTCTAAATTGAACGTCCGCAAACCTTGGCATAAATTGGGGATCGGCGGCAAGAGAGAAGGCACGCCTGGCACACTGGCAGCCTGAGGATCAAAAGCCGATTGCAATTGCGGGGTTAGGTGGCGGTTGTTAAAATGCCAGGCCATTCAGAGAACAGTTCGTCTCTCCAGCGGACAAGATTTCGTATGAAATGATTGTTTAGTTCCTGAGTCTTACGGTGTAACATACCGAGAGATCAAGGAGGTCAATTTATGGTCAGTGTACTGCATGCTAATGCCAAGACAACGCCTAAAG
>JBIJBF010000003.1:0-114937 GCA_044345375.1 Alphaproteobacteria bacterium | reverse complement strand
TAAGGAAAAATGATTCAAATAGCAACCCACCCCCCCACCAGCTGGGGATTATAGTCATTCCACTTTAAAAACTTACAGTGCTGCAAATATCACGAGCTCTGCGCTTGCGGTGCTCATGTACCTATAGGTACACTCCGCTCCGTTTCTCGACCTCATGACATTTTCGCAAGCTGTAACTTTTTAAATTGAAACGACTATAGATTCTGCAAATTTGACAAACCAAGCGGCCGATTATAGAGTTTTCAACCATTATGAACGATGTGTTTGCCACCGATTTGCCCCCCGCCCCCACCCATCAAACGGTGGCGGATGCGCTGCGTGCTGCGCGCGGCCAAAAGGGCTGGACGCAGGCTGAGGTGGCGGCAAAACTGAATTTTCGCCTGACGCAGATTGAGGCGATCGAAAGTGGCGCCTATGAACAATTGCCTGGCGCGACCTATGTGGCTGGTTTTATCGTCTCCTATGCCCGTCTGGTTGGGTTGGATGGGGCGCGGTTGTTGGAGCAGCTGAAGCAAGAAAGCACGGTTTTAAACCCCGCCCCGGTCAGCGAGATGCCCTTTAAGGTGCCTGAGGCGGCTTTTCCTAGTGCTGGTTTTATCTGGTTGGGGATCGGGCTGGTCGTGGTGACGCTGCTGCTGTGGCGTTTGTTGGATCGCACCCCCGCCAGCGAGGCGTTGCCAGAAACGGCCGCAGTAGAAACGGGGGCGGAAACGGTTCAGGAAGTGGTGGTTACCGATCCGCCAGCTGAGATCCCCACGGAAACCCCTGCACCAGTGGCGGAAGCTGCAACGCCAACGCCAGCCGCGGCAGCTGTTGCACCTGCGCCAGCACCTGCCCCTGTCGCTGCGCCAGCTCCAACGGAACCAGCCGCCGCACCAGCGAGCCCGCCAGCCGCTGTGGAGGGCGCGGAACCTGCGGCATCGCCCACATCGATCGTGGTGGTGGCGCAGCAAAGCAGCTGGATTCAGATTCGGGATGCCAAGGGCGCGATTGTGATCGCCAAATTGCTGAACGCGGGGGATAGTTACAGCGTGCCAGCTGGCCGCAGCGATCTAACCCTGACCACCGGCAACGGCGGCGGCACCATCCTGAAAGTTGGCGGCAAAGATTCCGCCCCGCTGGGCAGTGACAACCAAGTTGTCCGCAACCTGCCCCTCGACCCCGCACGCCTTACGCCCCCAGCGAATTAGGGGGGGTGGGGGTAGGGTTATCGTGTGCGCAGAATTGGTGAATTTTGTTGGTATCTCTATCTATCTAAAGCACGCTAACGAACACGCTCGTGATGGCTCCTGACGCCATCAAGTGCACCCCCCGTAGCGTTCCACCAACTTACAGCTGGGTTGATACGGTTGCTCTTGCCATTCTTAACATCTTTCTCAGAGGCCTCTAATGGATCGACATACCCGATGTCTACATCATAATCAAAAAAACCATCATTAAAATTTTCCTTGTACAAACAGTCTTCTAAAAAATCGCGTTCCTGTTCGGCAGGTTCAACGGAATTCTGCACTAAAGATTCGTTGTTGTACCTTAGCCCAATCTCCATTTGCCAAGACGACATTTTCACCCTCCATTAAATATTAAACATCTACAGAAAAATATTTAAACAACCTTAACATAAAAAACAAGAGCCACCACCCGCTCTTCCCCAGCTTTTAACACCCCTTCCCTTGCGCGCGCAATCGGCTATCATCCACCCCAACAACCCATCCCGATCAGAAAGCCTATCCATGTCCAACGCCAAGCCCAAAGTTGCTATCGTTATCCCATCCCGTTACGCCTCAACCCGTTTTCCGGGCAAGCCGTTGGCGGTGGTTAAGGGGTTGAGCATGCTGCAGCGGATTTATGGCATCGCCAGCACCGTGCAGAACATCAGCGGGCTGTATATCGCGACTGAGGATCAGCGGATTATGGACCATGCCGCCAGCTTTGGCGTAACCGCGGTGATGACGCCAGAAAGCTGCGCCACCGGCACCGACCGCGTGCAGGCGGTTTTTGCCCAAATGGCCGAAAAGCCAGACGCGGTGATCAATTTTCAGGGCGATGCGCTGCTAACCCCGCCATGGGTGTTGCAGGCGATGGTGGACGAGCTGCAACGCGATCCCGAAATCGGCATGGTCACGCCGGTTTGGCAAATGTCGCTGGAATCGCTGGCGCAATTGAAGAAGAATAAGGAGACCAATCCGGGCAGCGGCACGCTGGCGGTGTTTGATAAAAACCGCAACGCCCTGTATTTTTCCAAGGCGATCATCCCCAATTTGCGCACCCCGCCCAAGGCTGATCCGATTCCAGTGTACCGCCATATCGGCCTGTATGGCTATCGGCTTGACGTGATGGATCAATTGTCGGCGCTGGATCAAACCCCGCTGGAGGTGATTGAGGGGTTGGAGCAGCTGCGCGCCCTGGAAAACGGCATGCCGATCCGCTGCGTGCTGGTCGATTTTGCTGGCCGCACCCACTGGAGCATTGATGCGCCGGGCGATGTGGCGATTGCCGAGCAGTTGATTGCGGCTGAGGGCGAATTGGTTGATTTCAAAGCCATTTTTGGCAGCTAAGCGATGATACGCCTGCTCATAGCCCGTCACGGCAACAACTTTGCCCCCGGCGACAAGGTGGTCACGGCGGGCAGCCGCAACGACCTGCCACTGGTGGACAGGGGGTGGGAGCAGGCCGCCAGCTTAGGCCAAGCCCTGATGCGCACCAACCGCCTGCCCAGCTTGGCGTTCGCCGGGCCACTGCAACGCCATCATCATTTCGCCGCCAAAGCCCTAGAGGTAGCGGGGGTGGAGCTTGCGGTGCAGCAGGATGCGCGCCTGAACGAAATTGATTTCGGCGGCTGGACGGGGCTTAGCGATGCGGAAATTCAGGAACATTTTGGCGCTGAGGCCTTTGCCGCCTGGCATCACAGCAGCCAGTTCCCTCCCCCACCCCAATGGGGCGAGACTGAGGCGGCGGTGGTGGCGCGGGTGGATGATTTCTGCCAGACGCTCACCCGTGCCTTGCAGGCCAACCCGCCTGGCGGCTGCGCCCTGGTGGTCAGTTCCAACGGCGTGTTGCGCTACATGCTGCGGCTGGTGCCAAACCTTTTTGACAGCCGTAACGCGGCGCAGGCGGTGCGGATGAAAACCGGCCATGTCAGCGAATTTCTGCTAGACGAGCAAGGCTGGCGGTTGAACTTCTGGGATCAAAACCCCAACGATCTTAGCTAACACCATGGCGGCCGCGAACCAGCCCCTTACCCAAGCCGAGCTTCAGGTCGATCTGGCCGCCGTGCAGCGCAATTACGCCATTCTTGAACGGGCGGTGGCTGCAGGGGTGCAGGTAGGGGCGTGTGTGAAGGCCGATGGCTATGGCTTGGGCGCGGCGCCGATTGGCAAAGCGCTCTACGCCAGCGGTTGCCGGCTGTTTTTTGTCGCCACGCCAACGGAGGGGGCTAACCTGCGCGCCGCCCTGCCCACCGATGACAGCGCCCCACAGATTGTCGTGCTGCACGGCTTTCAATCCGCAGAAACCGAGCTAATCTTGGGCGCGCAGCTGACCCCCGTGCTGAACAGCGCGGCGCAGCTGCATCGCTTTGCTGAGCTGCATCAACACCACCCCCATATCCCCGCCTATCTGCATATCGACACCGGCATGAACCGGCTGGGGATGGCCGCGGATGAGCTGGTGGGGCTGCTGGCGGAGGATGGCTTCAGACAGTTGCCGATTGCGGTGGTGATGAGCCATTTGGCCTGCGCCGATATCCCCGCCCACCCAATGAATGAAATCCAACGGCAGGCATTTGCCAACATCCCCCTGTGGCGGGCGGATCAACAAAAATCTTTGGCCAACTCCGCGGGTATTTTTTTGGGACCTGCCTATCACTTTGACCAGGTGCGCCCTGGCATGGCGCTTTATGGGCTGAACCCCACGCCCGATCAACCCAGCCCGATGCAGCCGGTGGTGACGCTGACCGCCAGCATCCTGCAAACACGCGCGATCACCGGCAACAGCCAAACCGTGGGCTATAACGCCACCCCGATTCCGCCCACCGTCAGCCAAATCGCGGTGTTGGGCATTGGTTATGCCGATGGGATGCGCTGGAACCCACAGGATCAGGCGATCGTTTCTATTGACGGCTTCCCCTGCCCCACCCTTGGCCGTGTTTCGATGGACCTGATGGTGGTGGATGCCAGCGCCGTGCCGCCAGCGGTGCTGAACGCCGCGCAAACCGCCACCGTGCTGGGCACGCTGTATGGCGCGGATGATTTGGCGCGCGATACCGGCACCATTGGCTACACCGTGTTAACCGGGCTTGGCGCGCGGCTCAAACGGCGTTATGGTGATGCCACCATCCAACCCTGAACGAAACTGTTTCCTGCCATGCCATCCTTAGCCACCCTGCCATCCCCTGCACCCGCCCGTCATGATTGGACGGTGGAGGAAGTGCAGGCGTTGTTAGAGGCGCCGTTGTTTGAACTGATCGACCGCGCCCGGGCGGTGCACCTGGCCTATCATCCGGCTGGCGAAGTGCAGCTGGCCAGCCTGCTTAGCATCAAAACCGGCGGCTGCCCTGAAAACTGCGGCTATTGCCCACAATCGGCCCACTACCAAAAATCGGTGCAGGCCGCCGACCCCAGCTTTCAGAAGGAGGCGTTGTGGCAGGTGGATGATGTCTTGGCCAAGGCGCGGGCGGCCAAACAGGCAGGCGCCAACCGTTTCTGCATGGGCGCGGCCTGGCGGCAGGTGAAAGATGGGCCGGAGTTTGACCAGGTGTTGGCGATGGTGCGCGGCGTGCGCGGTCTGGAGATGGAGGCATGCGTGACCCTTGGCATGCTAACCCAAAATCAGGCCGATCGGCTGGCTGAGGCTGGCTTAACCGCCTATAACCACAATTTGGACAGCAGCGCCCAGTTTTACGACAACATCGTCAGCACCCGCAGCTACGCCGAACGTCTGGCGACGCTGGAACGGGTGCGCACCGCCGGCATCACGGTGTGTTGCGGCGGCATTATCGGGATGGGTGAGGGGGTGACGGATCGCGCCAGCCTGCTGCAAACCCTGGCCAATTTGGATCCACAGCCTGAAAGCGTGCCGATCAACAGCCTGGTGGCAGTGGCGGGAACCCCGCTGGCCGATCAGCCGCCGGTTGACCCGCTTGAGGTGGTGCGAATGGTGGCGGTTACCCGCATTTTGATGCCACGAGCCATGGTACGCCTATCGGCAGGGCGCCAAGCGCTAGGGCAGGAAGGTCAGCTGCTGGCCCTATACGCCGGTGCCAACAGCATTTTCTATGGCGACAAGCTGCTAACCACCGGCAACCCCGATGTGGCGGCCGATCAGGCCTTGTTGGCGGCGGCGGGGTTGAGGGCTCAGGCTTAAACCACCCCGCCCTTATTCTTATTCCCCTCTTGCGGAGGGGTGCCCTTGGTAGTGTAAATGGGGGGCGGGGTGGTCCTTGTACAAAAAATTCAAACATCGTGCTGCCTGCCGCGCATCACACCGCCTAAGGACCACCCCGTCAGGCTTCGCCTGCCACCCCTCCGAAGGGGAGGGGAATTTAGGAAAATCCCGTTACAGATCCGTAACGCCAACCCTTCTACTGCGGTTTTTGCAGCTTTTGGCGAATGCTGGGCAGCACCTGTTGCAAAAGTTTCACGCCGTATTTCTGGCCGTAATACTGCAGCAGCTGATCCAAATTCACCGTAACCCGCGGGGCATCCAGAGATCCCGCCGCCAGCACGTCAAAGCTTGGCACCTCCTCAACAGCCAGTTTCAGATTGTTGCGCACCTCCAGGGTTTTTTGCGCCAAATCGACATAGCCGGCTGATTGCACCGCCACCACGCCAGGGGCATTGGCGACGCTGTTATCGGTGCGCACCATCCAGCTTGGCTCAACCGTAAAATCACCAGCCACTTTTTCAATCGGCGTGGTGCCGGCTTTAAACGCAGCATCGGCAAAAATCGGCAGGAGTTCTTGCGGGGTGCGAACCTTGCTGACCGCGGCCAGCAGTTTGGCGCCGTCATAACCCTGGAAGGCGGTATCCTGCAGCAGGAATTTGCCGCCACCCTTCACCGCCTTGCCGCTGAAGACATCTTGCCAGCTGGGCGCATCATCACCCACCAATTTTCCGTTGAAATCAAAGTCAAACTTGCCACCCGCCAGCGGCCAATGCGGTGCGAACGCCTGTTTGATCTGATCGACCGACAGCCCCACCAGCTTGGCCTTGATTTCCCCCTTGTCTTGAGCCTCCTTGATCACGCCCGCGCCCTTGCGGCTGCCGCTCAAATCGACCGTGCCGCCCAAGAATTCGGCCTTGGCCTGTTTCAAGGTGATAAAGTCGTAGCGATCGGAAACCTCAAGCAGCAAATCGGCAAAGGAGAATTTGGCCTTGGCCGTTTGGTACTGCAGCTGATCCGCGCCAAATTCAACATCAAAGGCCACATGGCTGCGCCAATCGCTTTGAAACAGACCGTAATTGGCCTGCAAATGGAATTTGGCGTTTAGCTCGCCGCCGCTAAAGCCGGTATAGCCAAAGCGTTCCGCCACCGCGGCGGCCTCAGCCACCCCGCCCTGCCAATTCAGCACCACATCGCTGGGCATCAGCGCGCCATAGCCCAGATCAGCCACACCAGTCAGTTTTTTGCCCAAAAATTCGGCCTGAAACGGATCGACCACGATGCGGCCGTTGCCCGCTAGCACCTGCGCCTTAAGCTTGCTGAGTTGAATCGAAAAATCTTTCGCGTTAGGAACCCACCCCTGCCCCTCCAAACGATCAGCGGTCAGCACCAGCTTTAGCGCCGCGCCATCCGCCCGCGCCAACGCCCCTGCATCACCATTGATCAGGCCGTTAATGCCGCTAAGCGTCAGCTGTTGATCGCCGTTGCGATAGGAAATGCTGGCGTCTTTGAGACGAACATTCTGCAAATCGACCGACAATTTTGGGGCTGCCGCATCGCTGTTGGCTGGTGGCGCTGCGTCTTGGTTTGCTGGCGCTGCCGCCGGCTGAATTTTGCGCAACAGCTCCCAATTTCCTTGGCCATTGGCCAGTTTTTCTAACACAATTTGCGCCTGCTCCAACTGCAACTCCGGAAAGGTCAGCTGTTTGGACAGCAGCGCCGACCATTCCAATTGCGCCGAAACGCTGGGAATGACCAGCAGGTTTGGTGCCTGCCCGCCCGGCACATTCGCCACCCTGATCCCCTCAACCTGCACCCCAATCCTTGGCCAAAGCCTAAGACGCAAATCGCCATCAATAGAAACTGGCACACCCAACTTTTCTGAGGCCAAGGCGGTCAACTGCGGCTTGTACTGGTTCCAATCCTTCTGGCTAATGATCCCCACGCCCACCAGCAACAATAGAACCAGCACCAACACCCCCCAACCAACCGTGCGCAAGGCGCGCCCTAAACCGCTGGATTTCCTATGGGTTTTTTTGATTTTGCTGGGTGTTTTTTTGAAGGTTGGATTGGCCATGGTCAAAAACCTCAGTCTGCAATGGTGGGTTAGCTAGGAACACAAGAATATCACCTCCCGCACCAAAATTGTAAAGATTTGTGTGACCAGCCTGTGGGTACAGAATCAAGCGTTTGGCCGCAGGCGCCGCCTGAAACAACTTGATGCCCAACAGGCTGGGCACCGTTTGGTCTTGTTCGCCATGCAAGATCAGCAAGGGAGCCTGCAACCGGCCGATACGGCTAAGCGAATCATAGCGATCGCGGACCAGGTAACGGGTTAGCCCCCCCAGCCAGGGAAAATGGGCGCGGGCGGCATCGGCCATGCTGGTAAAGGGCGCCAGCAGCATCACGCCCTTAACCGTTGGCTCCTCAGTCGCGGCACGAACCGCCAAAGCCGTGCCCAAAGATTCGCCATACAGCACGGTTTGTTCTGGCGGAATGCCGTTTTGTTGCAGCCAAGCCATCGCCGCGTCGGCATCGCTGTTCAAGCCCCGCTCACTGGGGCGCCCCGCATTGCCGCTGTAGCCCCGCCAAGCCAGCGCCAAAACGCCGTAACCCGCCTCACACAGGGGTCGCATCAAATCCGCGCGGTAATCCAAATTGCCGGCGTTGCCATGAAACAGCAGCACCGTATCGGGTTTCGTGGTGGCGGGGCAATACCAGGCCAACAGGCTTAGCCCATCGTGGGTTGGCACCTGCACCGCCGCTGCCCGCGGAATTTGCGCGGCGGCAAGATTGGGCGGGCGCGGATCGGGATAGTACAACAGCTTGCGTTGCAGCAGATACAACCCCCCAACCACCGCGATATACAAGATCGCCAGTTCAAGCATCAGCATCCACCACCAATTCTTCTTGTTGCGGTACAAAGCCGTTAGGACAAGCCTGAACGATCGATCTTTAGGCTTAGCAATGCTGGGCGGCATACTGCTCACCCCTCCTCCTCAGGCTCCTCGGTCGCGCACAACCACCATTGGGGGGTTTTGTTGTTCAGCGGGCGGGTAAAGGTCCACAAATCCTCCAGCACCACCGGCGTCGCTGGATCGCCCTCAACCACCGATTGCGCGCGGTCATAGACCACCGTGGTTTGTTCGGAAACAAACCGCACACGGACAAAGGCGGCGTTGCCCTGCAGCCAGATCTGATCGATGGTGGCCTGGCGCACCTCATGCAGGGTTTGTTCGTAGCGCTGCCCGGCCGCCTCCAACGCATGGCGATCATCGGCAAAGGTTTTGGCCATTTCCGTGGTGACATAGGGTTGGATCGCCGGCAAATCGCCCTTGGCATAACCCTCAACAATCAGTTTAAACGCCCCCTCAGCCCCCACCAGAAAGCTTTTTTCCTGAAAGCTGGGGTCGATTTTTTGCAGCTGAGCTAAGCCGCTGGACAGGTTAGGGTTTGCGCCACCGCGCATCACCGCAGCTGCTGGCGCAGGTTTGGCCCCATCTTTGTCTTTCGGTTTGCCGGACGCATCCTCATCAACGGGTTCGGCCTGAACATCAATGATCGGCGATCCCGCATCTTTTTTGGAAGCCCACCAGCTGTTGCTGCCCCCTGCGCCCCCACCAAAGCCACCGCCGGTGCCCAAGGTTTCGTAAAGGCGCCACAGAATGAACAGGGCAATCACCGCGTAAACCAACAACTGAATCAACATCGCATACCCCCAACCTTATAAAACACAGTTTTGCGCAAACCAACTTTTTTAAGAGCCCTGCACCGAACCGATCAACCGCCCCGAAATCCCACTTGTTTTTTTTGACAGAAAATCCCATGATGCGCCATCATTTTGTTGCCTAACAGCCAAACAGATTGTCGTGCCATGTCAACCACCATTACAACAAAAGCCTGCACCGTTGCGGATATTATGGCCGCTAAAACTCGGACGGAGCCGTTGGTCTGTTTAACCGCCTATGACCAAATTCTGGCCAGCTTGGCCGATCAGGTGGCCGATTTGGTGCTGGTGGGCGATTCATTGGCGATGGTGGCCTATGGTCATTCCAGCACCCTGCCGGTTGATTTGGCCACCATGATTCAGCATGGACGCGCCGTGGCCAATGCCTGCCAACGGGCCTTGGTGGTGGTGGACATGCCCTTTGGCAGTTATCAATCGTCGCCAGCGCAGGCCTTTGACAGCGCGGCGCGCATTCTGAAGGAAACCGGCGCGGCTGGTGTGAAGCTTGAGGGCGGGGTGGTGATGGCCGAGACCGTGGCGTTTTTGGTTGAGCGCGGCATCCCCGTGCTGGGCCATATCGGCCTGCAACCGCAATCGGTGAACGCCACCAGCGGTTATCGCTATCAGGGGCGTGACGCCGCCACCGCCGCTAAACTGCTGGCCGATGCCAAGGCAATCGCCAAGGCTGGCGCTTTTGCGCTGGTGGTTGAGGCGGTTGAGGAGTCGGTGGCGCGGGCGATTACCAACGCCATCCCCATCCCCACCATCGGCATTGGCGCCAGCGTGGCCTGTGACGGTCAAATTTTGGTGTCTGAGGATTTGTTAGGCTGGCTGGGCGGCGGTGGGCCACGCTTTGTCAAACGCTACGCCGATTTGCGCAGCATCGCGGCTGAGGCGTTGCAAGAATTTGCTGAGGATGTGCGGCAACGGCGCTTTCCGGGAAGCGAACATGTCTACACCGCCCCCAGCTCAACCAAAATCACCTCCCTAACCCGCAAACCCGCCTAAGCCCTATCCAATGAAAATTCTTCGCACCCTGGATGACCTGCAGCAATGGCGTGATACCGCAGGCGGTGAGATCGGTTTTGTGCCCACCATGGGCGCGTTGCACGATGGCCATCTGCATTTGATCCACACCGCGCGCCAACACCAGCCGCAAACCATCGTGTCGATTTTTGTCAACCCGTTGCAATTCGGCCCCAATGAGGATTTTGATCGTTACCCGCGAACGGAGGAGGCGGATGTTGCCCTGCTGACCGCCGCGGGGGTGGATGCGGTTTTTATCCCAGCGGTTGAAACCCTTTACCCACAAGGCTATCAAACCCGCGTTGCGGTTGGCGCCGTGGCGAATGAGCTGTGCGGCCAGTTTCGCCCCGGGCATTTTGATGGGGTGGCCACCGTGCTGGTGAAACTTTTTACGCTAATCCAGCCGCAAACCGCCTATTTTGGTGAGAAAGATTACCAACAGCTGCACATCGTTAAGCGCATGGTGGTGGATTTCAACCTGCCGCTGGCCGTTACCGGCGTGCCGATTGTGCGTGAGTTGGACGGCTTGGCGCTGTCATCCCGCAACCGCTATTTAACCCCGCAACAACGGGCGGTGGCCGCCGCCATCCCCCAAAGCTTGCAGTGGTTGGCTGAGCAGCTGCAGGCGAACGCCCTGCCCCCAGCGGTGCTTTGCCAGCAGGCCATCAAGCGCTTGTTGGCCACGGGCTACCGCAGCGTGGACTATCTTGAGGTGCGTGATGCCAGCACGCTGGCCTTGGTTGATCCAAAAGCTCCACTAGCTAAGGGCGATTACCGGTTGCTGGTCGCGGCGCGGTTGGGGGAGGTGCCCAGCCAAATCCGGCTGATCGACAACCTGGCGCTAACTTGTTCTTAATTGTTGACCAGCTGACGGCGGCGCGCGGCGGCCGAACGCTTTGGCAGGGGTTGAACGCTGGTTGGCAAGCTGGACAGGCGGTTTGGTTGCAGGGC
This sequence comes from Alphaproteobacteria bacterium, assembly GCA_044345375.1. Classification (GTDB taxonomy): domain Bacteria; phylum Pseudomonadota; class Alphaproteobacteria; order CAISOG01; family CAISOG01; genus CAISOG01. The sequence goes on along the minus strand of JBIJBF010000003.1, from coordinate 103,854 downwards.
ATCAATGGATCTGGCAAAACCACCCTGCTGGAAATTTTGGCTAACCTGCGCCAACCCACCAGCGGCAGCATCGCTTGGAATGATAACGACCAACCCCTGCCCAGCTTGCTGTTGGGGCACCGCCACCCGCTGCACCCGCGCCTAACGGTGCAGCAGAATCTGGCCTATTGGCAAAGGCTTTGGCGGCGGCTTGGCGATCAAGCGCCCCCGCTTTCCCAGATTCTGGCGCAATGGAACCTTACCGGCTTAGCCAACCAGACGATCGCGCGGTTATCGGCTGGCCAGCGGCAACGGGCGGGGCTGAGCTTGCTGAACCTTTTGCCCCACCGCCCCATCTGGCTGCTGGATGAGCCGGCCACGGCGTTGGATCAGGCCAGCACCCAATTGCTGACCGATGCGGTTGATCGGCATGTGCAGCAGGGCGGCCTTTGTGTGTTCACCAGCCATCATCCGCTGCCCTTAGCCACGCCAACCGCTGCCTGGGTCTTACCCGGGGAGTCCCCGAAATGAAAACGCCGCATCTATGGCTGCATCTATCGCGCGAATGGCGGCTGATCCAATGCAGCGGCAGCGACATTCTGTTGCCGACGGTTTTTTGGTGGCTAATCTTGGGGCTGCAAGCCTTTGTGCTGAGTGATTTGGAGCTGTCGGTACCGCTGGCACGGCTGATGCCCGGGCTGCTGCTGTCCGCCAACCTGCTGCTAAGCACCCTGTTGATCGCCGATCGGCTGTGGCGGGTGGATGCGGCCAGCGAGATGTTGGATTTCTGGCGGCAAAGCGGTTGCCGCCTGTCTGGCATCCTGTGGGCAAAGCTGTTGGCGCTGTGGGGGGTGTTGCTGCTGAATCTTGCGCTGCTGCTGCCGCTGCTGTGGCTGGCCTTTCCTGAGGTTGCCAACAGCCCTTTGGGGGTCAGGGTTTGGTTGCTGCTGGGCATCTCGATGATGGTGGGCAGCTTGGGCTTGGCGGCGCTTAGCTGCCTGATCTCAGCCCTGCTGTTCAGCCTTAAAGACACCGGCCTGCTGGGCATGGTGGTGCTGCTGCCGCTCAGCGTTCCGCTGCTGCTAAGCGGTTTGGCCGCCTGGGCGAATGTGGTTGAGGGCACCCTATGGCAACCCCTATCTTGGCAGATTTGCCTGACTGCCCTATACCTGTTGGTGGTGCCGTGGGTGGGCGGACAGTGGTTAAACCTTACAGAAGATGGCTAAATGTTTTATCTAAGTCCACGACGCGTCACCACTTGGCTGAATCGGGCTTGGCCCTATGTGGCGGTGTTCACCCTGCTGACTTTTGCGATTGGCTTGGTGCAGGCCTTGGCGATTTCGCCCCCTGACTATCAGCAGGGGGACGCGGTGCGCATTTTGTATGTGCATGTGCCCGCCGCCTGGTTGTGTTCGATGATTTATGCCTGCATGGCGCTGGTGGCGGGCTTTAGCATCGTGTATCAGGCTCCCCTTGGCTATCTGATTTGCCAGGCGGCCGCGCCGATCGGTCTGGTGTTTACCGGATTAACCTTGGCAACAGGATCGCTGTGGGGAAAGCCGATGTGGGGCACCTGGTGGGTGTGGGATGCGCGCCTGACCAGCGTTTTTATCCTGTTTTTTCTATACCTAAGCTACATCATGGTGATTCGGCATGAGGGCGGCCACCCAAGGGCGCAAAAAATCGGTGCCTGGCTGTTGATTTTGGGCGCGATCGATCTGCCGCTGATCCGCTTTTCGGTGGAATGGTGGCAAACCCTGCACCAGCCGGCCAGCGTGTTGCGCGCTGGGGGCCCCGCCATGCCAGGCAGCATGCTGATCCCCCTGTTGTGCCTAAGCCTGGCCTATAGCGGGTATGGGCTGCTGGTGTTTCGCTGGCGCCTGCTAACCCTGCTTCACCATCAACGCCAACAGGCTCAACTTTATAAAAACGCGCACACCGGAACCTTACCATGACCTATCTTCCCTATATCATCTCCGCCTACAGCCTTAGCGCCGTGGTGCTGCTGGGGTTGGCGTTTGTCAGCTGGCGGGGCTGGCGAGGCGCCAACCGATCGGTGCATGCCAATGATGACGTGTAAAGCGCGGCTAAAACCACGCCATCGCCGCCTGATCGTGATGGGGGGCACTTTGGCGGGATTGGCGCTGATCAGCAGCCTGCTGGCCTGGCAACTGCGCGAATCGCTGATTTATTTCCACACCCCAACCCAGGCGGTGGCGGCAGGCTGGCTGAATCCGCAGACCTCCCCACGATCAGCGCGCCAGCAACGGCTAAGGCTGGGGGGGCAGGTTAAGGCGGGCAGCATCGAACAGGCACGCGATTCGGCCACCGTCGATTTCGTGGTCACCGACGGCCAAACCGAACTAAAGGTGCGCTACCATGGTGTCCTGCCCGACCTGTTCCGCGCCGGTCAGGGGGTGATTGCGGAAGGCGCCTTTGATGATCAGGGGATATTTCAAGCCAAACAGCTGCTAACCAAGCACAGCGAATACTACACCCCGCCTGAGATGCAGTCCGAAAAAATGAAGTAAGAACCACCCCGTCAGGCTTCGCCTGCCACCCCTCCGCAAGAGGGGAATTTTAGGCCGCGGTCTCCGCATTTTCCATTTCGGCCAGCTGATCGCTGGTCACGGTTTTGTTGCGCCCAGTGCGTTTGGCGGCGTAGAGTGCCTGATCGGCCTTTTTCATAATGCTGTCGGCGGTATCGGTGGGCAGCAATTTGGCGTTAAACAGGCCAATGCTGATTGTGACGTTAATGGCTTGCCCATCGGGCAGCACCACCGGCTCCTCAGCAATCGATTCGCGCAAGCGTTCCGCCGCCTGCAGCGCCTGTTCGGGGCGCAGGGATGGCATCACCACCACGAATTCCTCACCGCCTAGGCGTGCCACTAGGTCATAACCACGCACCTTTTGCTGAAACCGTTTGGCCACCTCACGCAGCACCACATCGCCGCCGTCATGGCCATAACTATCGTTGATTTTCTTGAAGAAATCGATGTCGATCATCTGCAGCGCGACATTGGTATCCTGCTCCTGCGCCTTGCGCAGCACCCCATCAAGATGGTTGTTGAAATAACGGCGGTTGTACAAACCGGTCAATTCATCGATATGCGCCAACGACAGGCTGTGTTCGTAAATCGCGCGCAAACGATCCTGAAAACGGCGGCGGCGAATTTGGGTGCGCACCCGCGCCTTAAGCTCATTGGCATCCACCGGGCGGATGACGTAATCGGTAACCCCCATGTCCAGCGCGCGCGCCAACATCGGCTCGTCCCCCTCCTCCGTCAACACCAGGATCGGCACGTTGCGGCCATTTTCCAGGGCGCGAATGCTGGAGAAGATGCGCAAACTGTCATCATGATCCAAATGCATGGCCAACAGCACCAGATCAAAGGCGGTATCGGCCACCAATTTCAACGCCTCATGCCCCGTGCTGCACACCACCGCGCGATGCGATTCTTCGGTTAAAATCGCCCGCAGATGGTTGGCATGCGGCAGATCATCCTCAATAATCAGGGTATTGGCGGAACCAATTGAGGTGTTATCGGCGTCTGGAATAAAACTGCCCATGCTGTCTGCGCTTTCGACCCGCAATTGATAGGCATCGCTTAACATCTTCAGCCGCACCAGCGAACGCACCCGCGCAAACAGGGCGGTGTCATTTAACGGCTTGGTCAGAAAATCATCCGCGCCGCATTCCAACCCCCGCACCCGATCGGCGGAATCGGAAAGCGCGGTGACCATAATCACGGGAATCTGGCTGGTTCGCCGATTTTTCTTCAGCCGTTGGCACACCTCAAACCCATCAAGCCCTGGCAGCATCACATCCAGCAAAATAATATCGGGCTGTTCACGCTCAGCGATCAGCATCGCATCCTCGCCATCCGAGGCGGTCAGGATTTCAAAATATTGGTTCAGCAGTTTGGCCTGCAGCAATTTTAAATTTGCTGGAATGTCATCAACCACCAACACCTTGCCCGTCATGACTTGCGCAACTCCAGAAAACTTTGAACCGTTTCTAAAAAACTCATAACAGAAATTGGCTTGGCAATATAGCCCTCGCAGCCGATGTTACGAATTTTCTCCTCATCCCCTTTCATGGCAAAAGCCGTCACCGCAACGATTGGAATGCCACGGGTGGCGGGATCGGCCTTTAACCGTTGGGTCAGCTCCTGCCCCGTAATTTCGGGCAGCTGCCAATCCATCAGAATCAAATCGGGCTTGGTTTCCTGCAAATATTCCAAGGCCTGATAGCCATCCTTGGCCTTGCAAACATCGTATCCCTTGGCCTCTAACAAATCACCAAACAGTTTCATGTTCAGCTCATTATCCTCAACAATCAGAACCTTGCTGCGCAGCAACCCACGGCCTGCGGAAAGCACGGCAGCGTCATTGTTTGAGGAAAGGATCGAATCTTGGGGCATGGTGGCTCAATAATAGGATGAAAAACTCTTAGGAATGCAACAGCAAAAATCAGCACGCTATTTATCTATCAAAGCGAAATAAGATTAAGAAATTGATAAATCCAACAATAACGGATCTTTTAGCCGCCCACCGTTCCGCGATGCAGGGCGGTAATTCCGCCGCTGTAATTGACCCAGTCGATTTGGCCAAAACCCGCTTGGCGCATCCGTTCGGCCAACGCCTGTTGATCAGGAAAGCTGCGGATACTTTCCACCAAATAGCGATAGGGCTGGGCATCCCCCGCAATCAATTTCCCCAGCCGCGGAATCAGCGCGAAGGAATAGGCGTCATAGCCACGGGCGAACAGCCGGTTGGTCGGATGGCTGAACTCCAGGCAATAAAAACGCCCACCTGGCTTTAGCACCCGTTTGGCCTCCCGCAACGCCCCCGCCAAATCGGTCACGTTGCGCAGGCCGAATGAGATGACATAGGCATCCACGCTGGCATCGGCATAGGGCAGCGCCTCAGCCACCCCCTGCACCCATCCAACCGGCTGTTGCCATCCCCGATCAAAAAAACGATCCCGACCCACCGCCAACATATCAACGCTGGCATCCACCACATGAATGCTGCCTGCCATCGCCAAGCCTGACAGCCGTTGTTGCAGCAAATGGGTGATGTGCCCCGTGCCGCCCGCCAGATCCAGCAATTGCACGCCATCAAACAGGTGGATGGATTCCACCAACCGCTGCTTCCACCAGTGATGCAGCCCGCCGCTCATCACATCATTCATCAGATCATAACGGCTGGCCACCTTGGCAAACACCTGACGCACCGCCGTGGTTTTCTCCGCAAAGGGCAGCTGCGCAAAGCCAAACGGGCTGGTGGTAGGCTTTTGGGGGGCGGGCTGCGTCATCTTTGGTCTCCTTGTCGGTCACAATTCGATTGACAGGTTAAGGCTAGACGATAGTTTTGACCATAGGCGCTTTGCCAATGCCATCTTAGGCCATGATTGATGCACGATAAGCCATCCCAAAAAGCATATCTTGGCCATTTGTTTGCCCTGCTGGCATTTTTGCTGGTGGCGTTGGTCAATGTCGGGGTCAAAGCTATTGGCCAAGATCTGCCCCTCGTGCAAATCATGGCGGTAAGGTTCATGATTGGCCTGCTGATTTTAACGCCAGCGGTGATGCGCCAGGGCGGATGGCGCTTTACCTGGGGGCGTCCCTCCAAGCGACTGTTGGTCAGCAGAGCCCTGCTGGGGCTCATGTCGGTGGCATTGGGCTATTACGGCTATATTCATCTGCCCTTAGCTTCCGCCACCGCGCTTTGGAAAACAGGGCCGCTGTTGATCACCATCATGGCCGCACCGGTTTTGGGAGAACGGGTTCGACTTAGCCAATGGTTGGCCACCCTGCTTGGTTTAAGCGGCATGTTGTTGATGCTGCAACCATTCAATTTGGCCGGCCAAGCCGCGGGCGGCATCCCCCTTTGGCCCGCGCTGATCATGCTGTTGGGTGCTTCTGTTGCCGCCATCTCCAATCTGCAGGTGCGCAGCTTAAGCCGCAGCGAAAGCGGCACCACCATCGTGACTTGGTTTTTTGCCGTCGCGCTGTTGCCCTGTTTGCTGTTCTTGCCATGGATAGGGGTTTGGCCTGATCAACGCCAGTTTTTCTTGCTGTTGTTGGTGGGCACAGCGGGGGCGCTGATGCAAATAACCCTGACCGCGGCCTATAAACATTTGCCCGTTGCAACCGTGGCCACCTATGAATACAGCGCGTTGGTGTGGGCAGCTTTTTTTGGCTTGGTCTTGTGGCAGGAGTTTCCCACTCTCATTGGCTGGTTGGGCATCGCCTGCATCGTCGGCGGTGGGTGGATAAGCTTGCGGCAAAAATCGGCCTAACGGCTGCGATGTTTCTGTTAGACAAGCACCATTTTGCTGCGCTATGTTTTGCCAACGGCCTATTTTGCTAGCGGATCGATATCATGACCAAATCCCATATCCCCCACCCCAAAACCGTGTTGGTGCACAGCGGTGGCGATTTGGTGGGCGATGCCCTGCACAAACTGCCATTTTTGCGCGCCCTGCGCCTGAGTTTTCCTGAAAGCCGCCTGGTGTATTTGGCCAGGAGAACGCCAACCGCTTTTGCCGGCTCGTTGAAGCCCCTGGCCACACCCTATTTGGATGAGATTCATAACCCCTTCGACAATTGGGCAGCCTTGGCCAAATTTGGCTGGCGGGTGCGCCCCGATTTGATCATTGACACCCAACGGGTGGTGCATTTCGGCCTAAGCCTTAAAGCCCTGATCCCGCATCGCCGTTTTGTCTCGCCAATCGCCAAATTTCGTTTTTCTGACAGCAAACCGGCGGATGGCAGCGGCCGTTTGCCATCCCGCCACCATGTCAGCTGGCTGTTGGACCTGCTGGAGCTGGCCAGCGGGGTGCGGGCGCCGATCACCTATGGCTGCGCGATCCCCGATGACATCACCGCGCAGGCCGCCGCCCTGTTGCCAGCGCCGCCCCCCGCTTCCGTCATTGGCTTAGCCCCTGGCGCGGGCGCACGGCGCAAATGCTGGCCGTTGGTTGACTACATCGCGCTGGCTTGGCGCCTGCAAAAACAGGGCCATCAGGTGGCTTGGTTGGTAGGCCCGGGTGAGGGGGATTGGCTGGAAAGCCTGCGCCAGGCCACCCCAGACGCCCTGTTCCCGCTGCAGGAGGCCGCGGCGAGGGGGTGGACGCCATCACCGTTGCTGACCATCGCGCTGGCGCAGCGCTTTGCGGTGTCGGTTGCCAACGACAGCGGGGTTGGTCACATGCTGGCCGCCGCCAACACCCCCTTGATCAGCCTGTTTGGCCCCACCGATCCGGCAAAATTTGCGCCGATTTCTGAAAAGCTAAGCATCCTGCGATTTGACCCCGAACAGCCAAGTCTGGCCATGGACGGCATTTTTGCGGCGGTGCAGGACTGGCTAGGGCAACCTGTTGTTGCCGCTGCCTCTTAATGCCCCTTGCCGTTGGCCACAACGATCTTATATTAAGGGGTAGTAAGATCTTTTGTTCAGGAGACCGCCATGATAACCAACGCCACCGACGCCAATTTTGCCCAAGAAGTTTTGCAATCCGACAAGCCCGTGCTGGTCGATTTTTGGGCACCCTGGTGCGGCCCCTGCCGCGCGGTTGGCCCGATTTTGGAACAACTGGCTGAGGAAAAGGTGGGCACCGTGCGAATCGTTAAGGTGAATGTTGACGAAAACACCGAATCGCCGGTGCAATACGGCGTGCGCAGCATCCCCACGCTGGTGCTGTTCAAGGCCGGCCAACCGATTGCCACCCAGGTGGGCAGCCTGTCGAAATCCCAGCTGGAAAGCTGGATCAGCGACAAATTGGCGGGATAACCAGCATGCGTTGTTTTCGGATTTGGGGTTGGCTAAGTTTTTTGGCCTTGTGCGGCTTATCGGCCTCCGATCCAGCGCTGGCCGCCGCCCCACCCCTACAAGTGATCGCCAGCTTCAGCGTGTTGGGTGATCTGGTTCAGCAGGTGGGCGGCGATAGGGTCGCGGTGACGCTGTTGGTGGGGCCCAATCAGGATGCCCATGCCTTTGAACCCACCCCGCGGCAGGTCAAGGCGATTGGCAAGGCCGATCTGGTGGTGGTCAACGGCTTGGGGTTTGAAGGGTGGCAAGATCGGCTGATCCGCAACGCCGGCTACCGCGGCAAGATCGTGGTGGCCAGCGCTGGTGTGGTGCCTTTAGAATTGAAGGATGCCCATCACGACCATCATCATGACAGCGAACACGACAGTGGGGCGCAAGTTGATCCGCATGCTTGGCACGATCTTGGCAACGCTGCCCGTTACCTGACCAATATTGAGCAGGCCTTGGTGGCCAAAGACCCTGGTAACGCGGATTTGTACCGCAATCGTGCCGAAAGCTATCGCCAGCAGTTGTCGGCAACCGCGGTTTGGGCCAAGGCGCAGTTTGAAGGCCTGCCCGCATCCGCCCGCCGCGCCATCACCAACCATGATGCGTTTCAATATTTTGCCAGGGCCTATGAGCTGCAGTTTCAGGCGCCGATGGGCTGGACGACTGAGGTGGATCCGGCCGCGAAAGATTTGAAAAATCTGATCCAGCAAATGCGCGATGGGGGTGTTCGCGTGCTGTTTTTGGAGAATGTCAGCAACCCGCGCCTGCTGAACCAAATCGCGAAGGAGGGGGGCGGCGTGATCGGCGGCAAGCTGTATTCCGATGCCCTGGATGCCCCCAACACCCCCGCCGGCAGCTATCTTGGCATGGTGCGCAGCAATGTTGAGGTTGTCGCCAAGGCATTACGGGCTCCATGACCAAGCACCGCGTTTGACCGCAGCCAGCGGTTTGCGCTAGGATGACACGGTCTTTTGTTCCTTCTTTTGTTTGAAACGCGATGTTGACCTATCTGGATTTTGAAAAACCGCTGGCGGAGCTTGAGGGCAAGATTGAGGAGTTGCGCCATTTAAGCGACTCGGCGGAAATTGACATTGCGACTGAGGTGGAAAAACTGCAGGGCAAGTTAGAAAAAACCCTGAAAGCCACCTACGCCAGCCTGACCCCATGGCAAAAGGTGCAGGTGGCCCGCCACCCCGATCGGCCGCGCTGTTTGGACTATATCAACCGCTTGATTGAGGAATTTGTGCCACTGGCGGGCGACCGTTTGTTTGGCGAGGATGCGGCGATCATCGGCGGCATCGGCCGCTTCCATGGCCGCAGCGTGATGGTGATTGGCCAAGAACGCGGCAAGGATACCGCCAGCCGGGTTAAGCACAATTTTGGCATGCCGCGGCCTGAGGGCTACCGCAAGGCACAACGCCTGATGCAACTGGCCGACCGTTTCAACTTGCCGGTACTGACGCTAGTGGATACACCAGGCGCCTTTCCCGGCATTGATGCTGAGGCACGCGGGCAGGCTGAGGCGATTGCCAGCAGCATGGAGGTGTGTTTGTCGCTGCGGGTTCCCCTGATCGCGCTGGTGATTGGGGAGGGCGGTTCAGGCGGCGCCATCGCCCTGGCCACCGCCGACAGCGTGCAGATGATGGAACATGCGGTCTATTCGGTGATTTCGCCTGAGGGATGCGCCTCAATCCTGTGGGGCACGGCCGAGCAAGCCAAGGAGGCGGCTGAGGTGATGAAGATCACCGCGCAAGACTTGAAAAAACTGGCCGTGATCGATGGCATTGTCACCGAACCCCTGGGCGGTGCCCACCGTGATGCCGCCGCCGCGATTGATGCAGCGGGGATGGCGATTTGGGACACCCTGATGCCCCTGCTCCGCCTTACCGGCGATGACCGCCGCATCCGCCGCCGCAACAAGTTTCTGGAAATGGGCCGCAAGATCGCGGCTTAGCTGGTGACGATGAGGGTTGGCGGGCTAGGCAATCGCCTCCAACCCTTTGCGCTCAACCAGCAACAGCAGTTTCAGCGTACTGCCCTGCGGCGTCCTCTCCCCCCGCTCACATTTGCTGATATAGTCAGTGCTGACGTTCAGATAGTTGGCAAACACCGCCTGGCTAACCTGTTCGCGTTCACGCAAGGCACGCAACTGCTCAGCAGAAAAAACATGAACAGGCGTGAGACAAGATTCATCAAAACGCCGCATGGTTGTTTTGTCGATCACGCCAATGTTCTGCAGCGCTCTGGCCAAGCCACGAAGGGTGTCGGCCACATCTTTGTTGTGATTAATGGATTTGGTCATCGCCTTTTTCGCTCGCAAGGGAGTATTCTGACAAAATATAAGACACAGTCCTATAAATCAAGAAAAATCATGGAACTTCTACGGGGGTTAAAGGATTGCTTGGCATTGTATGCGAAATCTTTTACGCTTTGCCCCATGTCTTGCCCGATCTGCCAGAACCCTACGGAGGGAACCTTTCGCCCGTTTTGCAGCAAACGCTGCCAGTTGGTGGATTTGAACAACTGGTTTGGGGAGGCCTATGCCATTCCGGTGGTGGAAAATTCCAATGATGATGCGGCGGACGAGGCGCTAGACGCTGTTTGGAAGAACCCTGCTCTGCCGCCTTCCTCATGACCACCCCTCAACCGCTTGCGACCGCTGTAGCGGATAGCACCATTGAAGATGGGGAGCGGCTTGCCTGGCTGCAGTTGGCGCGCACCCCCAAGGTGGGCAGCAAGACCTTTTTTTATCTGTTGGAACGCGCCGGCAGCGCTCGTCAAGCCTTAAAGCTGCTGCCAGAATTGGCCAAACGCGGCGGTGGCGGCGGCGCGTCATACCCCCCTCTTACCCCCTACCCTTTTGAGCAGGCCGAACGAGAACTGGCGCAGCTGACCCGTGCGGGGGGGCGCCTGCTGATCGCGGCTGAGGCGGCCTATCCCCCCCTGCTGCGCACCATCAGCGATGCGCCGCCGGTGATCAGCGTGCTGGGCGATCCTGGGCTGCTGCACCGCCGGCTGCTGGCCATGGTGGGCACCCGTCATGCCAGCGCCAACGGCCTGTTGTTGGCCAAGCAGTTTGCCGGTCAACTGGGGAAAAACGGCCTGATCACCGTGTCCGGCCTGGCACGCGGTATCGACACCGCGGTGCATCAGGCCAGCTTGGAGCAGGGCACCATCGCCGTGCTAGCTGGCGGGGTTGATCAACTCTATCCGCCTGAAAACCGCGCGCTGTATCACAACATGATCGCCAAAGGCTGTGTGGTTAGCGAAATTCCGTGGGGTGAGGTGGCGCAGGCCAACCATTTTCCCCGCCGCAACCGCCTGATCTCAGGCCTTAGCCTGGCGGTATTGGTGATTGAGGCGGCGCGCCGTTCGGGATCCCTGATCACCGCGCGGATGGCGGCCGATCAGGGGCGCGAGGTGATGGCGATCCCCGGATCCCCGCTTGATCCGCGCGCGCAAGGCGGCAATGATTTGATTCGCGATGGCGCCCTGTTGGTGCAAAGCGTGGACGAGGTGTTGCAGGCGCTGCCCCCCCCATTAGCCACCCAGCCGGCGTCGGCATCAGGCTTGACGAAGGCCGCTCCATACCGCCAACCCCAAGCCCAACCCGCGCTAACGCTGTTTGAGCCAAGCCACAGCCTGACCCCCGATGAGCATCAGGTTGGCCAGCTGCGCCACCGTTTGTTAGGCCTGTTCAGCGCCACGCCGGTCGGCCTGGACAGCATCATGGCGTTGGTGGATGCGCCCACCGCCGATATCTTGGCCGCGGTGACCGAATTGGAACTGGCCGGCATGATCGCGCGCAGCCCCAGCGATCAGATCATCCGCATCGCTGCAGGTTAAATTAGGGCATTGGCGTGGCTGAATTGTCCAGCAAAGATTCCTCACGCGCCTCATCCCAAAAGGAATGGACGTTGTTGATCGCGGCGATATAGGTCAGCAGGGTTAGGAACATAGCCGCCAAGGTGGTGATCGCCACCTTTTTGCGCAGCAGCGGTTTGGCGGGCGCGCCGGTGGAATTTCCAGCATGGCTAGGTTTGGGCGCGTTATCCTCAATCCGCCAGGGCAGCAGCATAAAAAAAACCAACCACCACCAAATCGCCATGGCAATCAAAATTGCAGGAAGCGTCATTGCACGATCTCCTTTATATTTCCCGCGCCGTTAGGCTCCTTGGCGGGTGCCAAAATGGATGCGCGGGTCAATCAAGCTGTAGGTCAAGTCGCTGAGCAAATTCAGCACAAGCCCCAGCAAGGTGAAGACGAACAGTGTACCAAAAATTACCGGATAGTCACGGTTAATCGCCGCCTCGAACCCCAACAGGCCTAAACCATCTAGCGAGAAGATCACCTCAATCAACACCGAGCCGGTAAAAAGGATGCTCATCAAGGCGGCGGGAAAGCCGGCAATCACCAGCAGCATGGCGTTGCGGAAGACATGGCGGTACAGGGTGGCGCGCGCCGAAAGCCCCTTGGCCCGTGCGGTTATGACATATTGCTTGCGGATTTCATCAACAAAACTGTTCTTGGTCAGCATGGTCAGGCTAGCAAAGCCGCCAATCACCAAGGCCACCGTCGGCAGCGCGATATGCCAGCCATAGTCCAACGCCCGCTGCCACCAACTCCATCCCTCAGCCCCCGCGCTGCTTAGGCCGCGCAATGGAAACCAGCTCCAGTAACTGCCGCCCGCGAACAGAATCAGCAGGGCGACCGCAAACAAAAAGGCGGGAATCGCATAGCCAACCACAATCACCGCGCTGCTTAACCCATCAAAGCGGCTGCCGTCACGCTGAGCCTTGGCAATGCCGAGGGGGATGGAGATCAGATAGACCAACAGCGTGGTCCACAATCCCAAAGAAATCGATACCGGCAACTTCTCCCGCACCAAATCAATCACGGCGCGATCGCGAAAAAAGCTGGTGCCAAAGTCCAACCGCGCGTAGTTGGCCATCATGTGCCAGAACCTGGTCCATAGCGGCTGATCAAAGCCATATTGCTTTTCAATCGCCTTAACCAAATCGGGGTCCAACCCCTGCGCCCCACGGTAACGGCTGCCCTCACCGCCGCCGCTATGATCAATGCCGGCTGCTGAGGCTGGCGATTTGGCCGTTGGCGCCAACATTTCGCCCCCGCCAGCCTCGCTTAGGCGCGCAGTGGCCGAAACGCCGCGCCCCTGAATGTCCGCCAGGGTTTTTTCCACCGGCCCACCCGGCGCCAACTGGATAATCAAGAAATTCAGCACCATGATGCCAAACAGGGTTGGAATCATCAGCAGCAAACGGCGCAGAATGTAAAAAAACACTTATGCCGTCCAGTGGTCAGGGCTGTCCAAATAGCGTTGCACCGAGGCCAACTGATCGTCAGGGAACAGGTGTTTTTCCTGCGCATAGTTGAACAAATCTGCCCAGCTGCACAGATAATGCAGGTTAAATTGGTTGTCGTTCAGGGTGGTAAGCGCTGAGGCAAAGATGTTGTAGAAAAACACCACAAAAACATCCTGAATCACGCCGCCGCCATGACGAATCGCCTTGATAAAATTGATCTTGCTGCCCGCATCGGTGGCCATGTCCTCAATCAACACGCTTGGTTGATTGGCTTTCAACAACCCCTCAATTTGCTTGCCCCGCCCAAAATCCTTGGGTTTTTTGCGCACATAGACCATCGGTTGATCCAATTGCGCCGCCACAAACGCGGCATAGGGAATGCCCGCGGTTTCCCCGCCAGCAATCGCCACATCTTTTTGATCTCCCAGGCAATCGCGCACCTGATCCGCCATCCAGCCAATGATTTTGGCCCTCTCTTCGGGAAAGGAAATCAGCATTCGGCAATCGATGTAACAGGGGCTTAGCCGGCCGCTGGTCAGGCGAATGGGATCGTTGGGAACAAACCGCACCACCTTTAGGCGAAACAAAATTTCGGCCACCTGCCGCGCCACCTCAGCCCTTGGGGCTACTGGCGAAAACGCAGCGGGATTAGGGGCGGCAGCGGCAGCGTTGGTCATTTCCATCAATCTTTCTTGGCTAATCGTCGTTAAAACTTACCGTAAAATCTTCCATCACCGGATTGGCCAGCAGATCACCTGCCAAGCCCTCCAACACCGCCCGCGTTACCCCATCCCCCACGGTCAGTTCAAAGATTTTGGCCATATGCAGGCTTTGGATGCCAACAATGCCGGCCTGCTGCACCTGCCGCTCAATGGTTTGCGATTGCGGATCCAGAATGCCGGCCTTGGGGCGGACCACAACGGTGGCTTTACGGGTCATGAGCATACTCCTTTGCTATACGGCCTTGGTGTCATCGGCCACCAGGGTCATTTTGGGCAGAACGCCTAAACGGCGCGCCACCTCCTGATAGGCTTCCTTAACCCCGCCCATTTTCAGGCGAAAACGATCCTTGTCCAGCTTTTCGTTGCTGGTCATATCCCATAGGCGGCAGGTATCGGGGCTGATCTCATCGGCCAGCACCAAACACAACATGTCATCCTCAATCAAACGGCCAAATTCCAATTTAAAATCAATCAGCCGCAGGCCAATGCCGTAGAACAGCCCCAGCAGGAAATCGTTGATCCGCATGGTTAAATTGACCATTTCATCCAATTCCTCCGGAATCGCCCAGCCAAAGGTGACAATATGATCCTCCGTCACCAACGGGTCGCCCAAACTGTCGGATTTGTAGAAAAATTCGATCAATGGGTGGGGCAACACCGTTCCCTCAGGAATGCCCAGGCGTTTGGAGAGGGTGCCGGCCACCACGTTGCGAATCACCACCTCAACCGGAATGATATCCACCCGCTTCACCAATTGTTCGCGCATGTTCAGGCGGCGTAAAAAATGGGTGGGGATGCCGATTTCGTTTAACCGCAACATGATATGTTCGGAGATGTAGTTGTTGATCACCCCCTTGCCCTCAATCACATCGCGCATTTGCGCGTTAAAGGCGGTAGCATCATCCTTGAAATGCTGAATCACGGCATCGGGGTCAGAGGTTTCGAACAGAATCTTGGCCTTGCCCTCGTAAATTTTTGATCCTTTTTTCATTTGCTGCTTTCTAAACCTGATAGGCCTTGTGGGGATACAAGTTACGGGCAGATTACGGCGTCTAAAAAGATTTGGCTAGATGGTTAGCAGCGGGAGTTTGCGGATAACCGAAATAACAGGGGGCACTTGATTGCGCCGCCGATCCATCGCTATAAAAGGATTAGTCCACCGATCAACGCAAGAAAGATATTGACCCGATGAACAATCCAGCCCATTCCTCTGCCTTGGCTCCCACCCCATCCCCCGACCTTCCCTTGGCTTTTGGGCTGGACATTGGCGGCACCAAGATTGAATGCGTGGGGCTGCATGCCCGTAACGGCAAGGAGCTGTACCGGCAGCGGGTGCCGACGGCACAAAAATCCTACGACAGCCTGGTGGCCGATATTGGCAATTTGATTGAGCAGGCCGAATCGACCTTGGGAGCGCGTGGCACGCTGGGCATCGGCATGCCTGGAGCTGAGGATCCCGCCAGCGGGATTATGCTGCACGCTGGCAATGTTGAGCAGCTGGTCGGCAAGCCTTTTGTACACGATGTGGGCCAGCGGTTGTCGCGCCCCGTGCGACTGGCCAATGACGCCAACTGCTTCGCCCTGTCTGAGGCGGTGGATGGTGCCGGCAAGGGCAGCACCGTGGTGTTTGGGGTGATCATCGGCACGGGGGTTGGCGGCGGGCTGGCCCTGCAGGGCAAGGTTTGGCCAGGCATCAATCTGATTGCCGGGGAATGGGGGCACAACGCCCTGCCGTGGATGGAGGATGAGGATCGGCACGACCATCTTTGCCCCGCCTGCGGTTTTGCCTGCATCGAAACCTATTTGGCAGGTCCCAGCTTGAAGCGCGATCATAACGAGCGCGCAGGGCAAAACATCTCAACCCACGATCTGATCGCCGCCGCGGAAGCTGGCGATGCGCTGGCCTTGGCGTCTATAGCCCGCTACGAGCGCCGTTTGGCCAAGTCATTGGCCTGGGTGATCAACCTGCTGGACCCTGAGGTGTTTGTGTTGGGGGGCGGGATGTCAAACGTGGCACGGCTTTATGAGCAAGTACCAAAGCTTTGGGGACAGTGGGTTTACAGCAAAAGCACGATCAAAACCCGCCTGTCCCCACCGCGCCATGGCGATTCCAGCGGGGTGCGCGGTGCGGCATGGCTGTGGCGCGATTCTTTGGATCAAGTTTAATCCAAAATCAGCGGCAGATCTTTCAGGGCATAGCTGGCAAGCAGCTGGCCTTGCGGATCGTGCAGATGCACGGGGATTGAGGCGGAATCGTGGTCTGTTTCTCCCCCCTGCCCTTCTCCCCTATGCCCTGGCCGATGTCGTCGGGCAAATTCGTAATCCCGCAGCAGATGGCGGGCGGCGTTGAGATTCACCGCGCCCAACAGCAACACTTCCGCCACCGCTGTGTCTGCCCCGCGCGCCGTGATCATGGTGGCCAGCGCGGTCAACACCGAACTGGCGGCATAGGGCCCGCCCGGGTGCAGGCGGATCCCGCTGAAAAACTCACCACTGGCTGTCAGCAAACCGGTCAGCACCGCCCCATCCTGCAAGCCTGATTCCACAGCCTGACTGGCCAACAGCGCAGCGGCAGCCGCACGGTTAAGCATGGGGGCGGTGGATAAAGCCGCAAGCTGCTGCAAGATATCCGCCAGATCCTGTTGGGTTTCTCCATGAGGAAAGCATCCATTGGCCTGTTGCTGCTGCCGAAATCCAGCACGGCGTTGATTAAGAAAGGGCTGGGGCAGCAAGGTTTGCAGATTTTTGCGCGTCACCCACTGCCCCGCCGCGTCAAAATAATCAATTTGCGCGGTGGGGTGGGCCGAATCCGCCGCCAGACAGGCATGTTCGGTCATCAATTGCAAACAGGTGCCGCAGCTTTCATCGCCCCCCGACCCCAAGAAAAACAGCTGGCCACGCATCGCGCCCTGACGAATCAGGCTGGCCATCGCCACCATTTCGGCGCAGATGATGGCGTCCAACGCGGCAAATTTGACGTTAACCCCCTGACCAACCACCAACGCCCCCCCCCGTTTGTAGCCCACCGCAATCGCCGCAAAACGATGCCCGCTGCCATGCGATCGCCGCGATAACTCAAGCAAATACTGGCCCAACCGTTGTTGGGACGTCGCATCGGCTGGTGGAGGGGAAGTGATCATGGCCAGCACTGTAAAACCCTATCACCAAAAGCTCCAGCCTGTTGATGGGGGATCAATCCAATTTCAACAACTGCTGCGCGGCCAGCATGATGTCTCGGGCGACGGGGGCGGCGTCATGACCGCCGCTGCCGCCATGTTCCAGCACCACACTGATGGCTAGGCGGGGGGATTCGATCGGCGCGTAGCCGGTGAACAGGGCGTGATCGCGCTGTTTCCACGGCAAATCCTCGTTGCGCCTTACCCCCCCTGCCCGCTCAGCCGCGCTGATCCGCCGCACCTGCGCGGTGCCGGTTTTGCCGCCCATCGCCCAGCTGTTGTTGGCGCCTGAGGTGATGCGGGCGCGATAGGCGGTGCCGCTGGGGTCGTTGGTCACGTCATCCAAAGCATCTTTAACCAACGACAAATGCGCCGGATCGATGGAAAATGGCGCCGCCCGCAGCGATGGTTCGGTATCGACAGCGGCTTGCACCAGGCGCGGCACCAGCGGCTGGCCGCCATTGACCATCCGCGCCACCATCACCGCCAGTTGCAACGGCGTGGTCAATACATAGCCCTGGCCGATGCCGCAGATCACCGATTCCCCTGTGCTCCAAGAGGTTTTAAAGCGGCGCTGTTTCCAATCCCGGCTGGGGATCAGGCCCTTGCGTTCGCCGGGCAGGTCGATCTGGCTGGCTTGACCTAAGCCGAATTGGCGCGCCACCTGCCCCAACCGATCAATCCCCAACCGACGCGACATCTCATAAAAATAGACATCACAGGATTGCACCAGGGCGCGATGCAAATCGACCGATCCATGCCCATCACGCTTCCAGCAGTGAAAGGTGGCATTGCCCAGCTGGTACCGCCCGTTGCACTGGATGCTATCGCTGGGCTTCGCAATTTGATGCTGCAGGGCGGCCAGCGCGGTGACCATTTTAAAGGTGGAGCCTGGCGCATACTCGCCCGCGATCGCCTTGTTGATCAGGGGGTTCAGGGGATCGCTGTTTAATTCGCGCCACAACGTCAGGGGGATACCGCCGGTAAAGCTGTTGGGGTCATAGGCTGGCGCGGTGACCAGGGCGTAGACCCCGCCGTGCCGGATATCCAACACCACCACGCTGCCGCTTTGCCCCGCCAGGCGTTCATAGGCAAAGCTTTGCAGCCGCGCATCCACATGCAGCGGCAGATCTTGGCCATGGGTGGCGGGATAGGTGCCCAGTTCGCGCACCGCCTGCCCCCGCGCATCCACCTCAATATGACGAAAGCCAGATCGCCCACGCAGCCATTGTTCGCTTTGTTTTTCGACACCAGCCTTGCCCACCACAAAATCGGGCAGGCCAAGCGCCGGATCGTTTTTCATCCCCGCGGCCTCGTCCAAGCGGTTGGGATCGTTCTGCAGCGCCAGCCGATTCGCCCGCGCCTCCTCCTCACTCAACGCGCCGACATAGCCGGTTACATGCGCTGCTGCTGCACCAAAGGGGTAGTGGCGGTTCTGGTTCTGCTCAACCTCAACCCCGCCCAACTCATAGGCGTGCAGCTCAATCTTGCTCACCTCCTCCCACGTCAGTTGTTGGCGCAGCGCAACCGGCGGGCTGCCATGACGGCGCGCCAGTTTTTTCGCCCGCTCCAACTGCGCGGCATCCAACGGGATCAATTGTTCGATTTGTTGCAACAGGCTGGGCAGATCATCGATTTCTTCGGGCAGCAGCATCAGCCGAAAATTCTGGGTGTTGGTGGCCAATTCCTGGCCGTTGCGATCCAGCAGCCGTCCGCGCGCCGGCGGGGTAACGCGCAGGTGGATGCGGTTATCCTCAGCCAGGGTTTGGTAACGCTTGCCCTGCAGCACCTGAAGCTGAAAAAGCCGCCCAGCCAGCAGCGAAAAGGCCAGCAGCTGGCCGCCTGCCAACAAAAAGACGCGACGGTTGAACACATCCAGCCGCTGTTGTTTCCAGCTCATCCTACAAATCTTGGGGGGTTGGCAACACGGGTGCCGGCAGGCCGATCGCCGCATAGGCCTGTGCGGTTAACACCCGCCCGCGGGAGGTGCGCTGGAGCAGGCCAAGCTGCAGCAAATAGGGCTCAACCACATCCTCCAAGGTGTCGCGCTGTTCGGCCAGCAGCGCGGACATGGTGTCGATGCCCACCGGCCCGCCCTGATAATGCTGGGCAATGCCGTTCAGATAGCGGCGATCAAGGCTGTCCAACCCCATCTGATCCACCTCCAATGCGGTCAGGGTGGCATCGGCCAGCGTGGCATCGACCACCGCCACCTTGGCCACCTCAGCAAAGTCGCGCACCCTTTTGACCAGCCGTTCAGCGATGCGCGGCGTGCCACGGCTGCGTTTGGCGATTTCAACCGCCGCCTCGGCCGTCAGCTCCAACGCCAGCATTTGGGCGGCACGCGCCACGATAACCGTTAACTCCGCCTGCTCATAGAACTCCAGCCGCAGGGGGATGCTAAAGCGGTCACGAAGGGGGGTGGTCAGCAGGCCGCTGCGGGTGGTGGCGCCAATCAGGGTAAAGGGCGGCAAATCAAGCCGCACGGTGCGCGCGGTGGGCCCCTCCCCAATCAAAATATCCAATTTGCGGTCTTCCATCGCCGGGTACAACACCTCCTCCACGGCCGCGGGCAGGCGATGAATCTCGTCGATGAACAGCACATCACGCGGTTGCAGGGCGGTCAGGATGGCTGCCAGATCGCCCGCCCTGCTGATAATCGGGCCACTGGTGGTGCGCAGGCCAACCCCCAACTCGCTGGCCACGATCGCCGACAGGGTGGTTTTGCCAAGGCCTGGGGGGCCATGGAACAGCACATGATCCATCGCCTCCCCCCGCGCCCGCGCCGCCTCAATAAACACCTGCAAATTGCCCTTAAGTTTGCGCTGGCCGACAAATTCCGCTAGGCGAAGGGGGCGCAGGCTAAGCGCGCCGGTATCCGCCCGCTCCACCTGGCGGATGGCTGAGGATGGTGATTTCGAGGGTTGGTGGCGCAGCGGTTGGCTCATCGATTACCCCTTGGCCAATTGTTGTAGGGCGGCGGTGATAAAACTGGCCAAGCTTGGTGAAGACGGCTGGTTGCTGTTAGCAATGGGTTTTTCCTGCAGCTGTTCCTGCGCCTTGGTTAGGGCGGTCATGGCCTCCAACCGGCTATAGCCCAACTGGATCAGGGCCTGGGTGGCATCCTGCAAAAGTGGGTCATCGCTTGCTGAGGCAAGGGCGGATGCGCCTCCCCCCATCAAATCACCCATCGGCTGGATACTGCCGCTGCCCAACGGCTGTTTGGCCAGCCGATCTTTCAGCTCCGTGATCAACCGCTCGGCCAGCCTGGCGCCCACCCCGTCGGCCTGTTGCAGCGCCTTGGCATCTTTGGTTAGCACCGCCTGTTGCAAAAGCTCTGGCGGCAATACCGACAAAATCGCCAGCGCAACCTTGCCACCCACCCCCTGCACCGCGGTTAACAGGCGAAAGGCCGTCTGCTCAACCGCATCAGCAAAACCATACAGCAACCAACGGTCTTCACGCACCGCCAGCTCGGTCAACACCTCAAGCTCCGTCCCCGCATCGGCCGCTAGCAGGCGTTGGCGGGTGGGGAAAGAGCAGGAAAAACGATAGGCCACGCCGCCGGCGGTTTTTAGCAACAAATCCCCCTCCTCCTCCCCATGCAACAGAGAGGGTTGCAGGATCGTTCCATACAGCCGTGCAAACATGGGGTGGGTTCCTTTTGGCCAAGTCTTATAGTGGTGTTCCCGAGAGGGCTCGAACCTCCGACCTAGCGTTTAGGAAACGCTCGCTCTGTCCTGCTGAGCTACGGGAACACGCCACCCAATCTAACCCTTTGCGGTGGGGGAATACAAGAAGCGCATCTTTATATTGTCGTCATTCACGCCCTGTAGTAGCTTTTTCGCCTATGAGCAAACCCCACTCCCCCCTGCTGCAGGTGCAAAACCTGTCCATTACGTATCGCCACGGTGCAGGCGAAACGCTGGCGGTGCGTGATTTAAGCTGCAGCCTGATGGCGGGGCAAACCCTGGCGCTGGTGGGGGCCAGCGGCAGCGGCAAATCCAGCGTTGGTCTTGGCATCATGCGCCTGCTGCCCCCCCAGGCGCAGGTAGGGGGCAGCGTGCAGTTGGCGGGGGAGAATTTGCTGGAACGGTCTGAATCGCTGATGGACGCGGCGCGTGGGCGCGAGCTGGCGATGGTGTTTCAGGAGCCGATGACCGCCCTTAACCCCCTGCACCGCATTGGCAAACAGCTAAGCGAGGCGTTTTTGATCCACCAAACCGCTCCCCGCCAGACGGTGTTGGATGCGATAGAAACGGCACTGGGGGATGTTGGTTTGCGGGCAAGCGGCGATCAGCCCACCTCGGTGCAGCGCATCTTGCGCGCCTACCCCCATCAATTGTCGGGCGGGCAACGGCAGCGGGTGTTGCTGGCCATGGCGCTGCTGAACCGCCCAAGCCTGTTGATTTTGGACGAGCCAACCACCGCGCTGGATGCCGAAAGCCGCATCGGCCTGATCCATTTGTTAAAACAATTGCAAGAACGCCATCAACTTAGCCTGCTGCTGATCAGCCATCATTTGTCGATGGTGCGGGCACTGGCGGATCAGGTGGTGGTGATGGAGGGGGGGGTGGCGGTTGAGCAGGGGCCAGCGGCCCAGCTGTTGGACACGCCCAGCCATGCCTATACCAAGGCGTTGCTGGCGGCGGACCACCTGCCCAAGCAGAACAGCGATTTGACAGCCGCGCCCGCGTTGCTAACCGCCACCAATCTGACCATTCGTTACCGGTTGGCCAACCCTAGCCCCCTAGCCTTTTGGCGCAGACGATGGCTCACCGTGCTGAAAGATGCGGATTTCACGATTGAACAGGGGCGCACCCTGGGGCTGATTGGCGCCAGCGGTACTGGCAAAACCAGCATCGCGCTGGCCCTGTTGCGGCTGATCCCGACCGCTGGTGGCGTGGTGGAGTTTGATGGTCAGGGGTTGCTGAAACTTCGCGGGCATGCCCTGCGCACCCTGCGGCGGCATATCCAAATGGTCTGGCAAGACCCCTTTTCCAGCCTGAACCCACGGATGATGGTTGGCGATTTGGTGGCTGAGGGGTTGGGGCTGATCCGCCCACGGCTGGATCCCTCGACCCAAAATGCGATGGTGGCTGAGGCGTTGCAGGCGGTGGAACTGGCGCCAGAACTGGCCAACCGCTATCCCCATGAGCTGTCCGGCGGCCAGCGGCAACGGGTGGCGATCGCGCGGGCCCTGATCCTGCGCCCCCGCCTGTTGATTCTGGATGAGCCCACCTCAGCTTTGGATGCCCTAACCCAGGCGCAGGTGATTGCGCTGCTAAAAAAACTGCAGAGCGAGCATGGGCTTAGCTATCTGTTGATCAGCCATGACCCCGCCGTGGTCGCCGCCCTTTCGCATCGTGTGCTAACCCTGAAAAACGCTGGCCTGCAAGCCGTGGCTTAAGACGGTTTGCATGGCGCAAGAATTCGCGATAAAATTGGAGCCATGCGGATAAACAATCGGCATTAACGGGATAAATTGTATGTTGGCCTTTACACGTTTGCTGCTTTTTCTGGCACTAACCCTGATTCTGCTTCCTGCACAAATAGGCGTTCAACATTTTGCCAAAGGCCGATACAAAAACGCCGTCTATTGGATTCCCAATCTTTATCATCGAAGCTGTTGTCGTCTGTTCGGGATTAAGCTGGTGGTGCGTGGCCGGCGCAGGGGGCGGCTACATGGCAAAACCGTTGCCCACCCAGAAACACCGCAACCCCGCCTGATTGTTTGCAACCACATGTCTTACCTGGACATCACCGTGCTGGGATCTGTATTGCCAGCCAGCTTTATCGCCAAATCAGAAATTGCCGGCTGGCCGTTGTTTGGACTGCTGGCCAAATTGCAAAACACGCTGTTTGTGCGGCGCACCGCCACCCAAACCGGCAACCAACTGCAGGATCTAACCAATCGGCTAAGCCAGGGCGATACGATGATTTTGTTTCCTGAGGGAACTTCGGGGGATGGCAGCCGGCTGCTGCCCTTTAAATCATCGCTGTTTGGCATTATCAACCAATTCACGGAACAACCGCTGATCATCCAACCGGTGGTGATCAACTATGTGGCCTGCAACGGCCTGCCGGTCAGCCGCAACGATTTGCCCAACCTGGCTTGGTACGGCGATATGAGCATCGCGGGGCATGGCTGGAAAATGTTGGGGCTTGGACGGATTCATGTGTTGGTTGATTTTCTGCCTCCCCTAGCGGTTACCAGTCGGGACAACCGCAAAACCATCGCCCAGCAGTGTTTTCAGCAAATGAATGAGGCTTATGAGAACAACAGCAGGGCTTGGTCGGTGGTCGATGGCATCCCACGGCGGCCTAAAAAACCACGGCACGGCCTGTTTCCGAAAACAGCCCCGCAGGAGCCAAGCCCCCCGATCTCCAGTTAAGCCCAGCCTTGCTTGCGCCCCCTGCCCCAATCGATACAGATGCTGCTGCCATCCGTCGCCAGCTGTTGGATTGGTATGATCAGCACCGCCGTGTGTTGCCATGGCGCTTAACCCCCGAAAGTTCCGCGCAAACAACCCCAGATCCTTATCGCGTTTGGCTAAGCGAGGTGATGCTGCAACAAACCACCGTGGCAACCGTTCGCCATCGGTTTCCGGCTTTTTTGGATCGCTTTCCCACCCTGCAGGATTTGGCCAACGCCAGCCTTGATCAGGTGTTGCAGGCTTGGTCAGGGCTTGGCTATTACCGCCGCGCCCACCAATTGCACGCGGCGGCTCAGCAATTGTGGAGGGAGCATCAGGGCGTTTGGCCGCAATCGGTGGTTGAGCTGCAAAAACTGGCCGGCCTTGGCCCCTATACCGCCGCGGCGATTGCCGCCATCGCCTTTGAACAACCGGTGTTGGCGGTGGATACCAACGTGGCGCGCGTGCTGGCCAGACTGCTTTGTTTAGACAAATCCCCGCCAGCGCTGCACCAACAGGCTGCCCAAGCCGGATCGTTCCTGCTGGCCAATGACCGCTGCGGCGATCTGGTGCAGGCCATGATGGAGCTGGGCAGTTTGGTTTGTCGCGCACGCCAGCCTGATTGTCCAAATTGTCCATTACAGTTGCACTGCCAAGCCTATCAGCAAAATCTGGTGGCGGCCTACCCCAGAATCGCAGCACGGATCGCCAAACCCACCCGCCATATGCTTGGCTGGTGGTTAAAAAATCCTGATGGCCAGAGTTTTTGGCAGCGTAGACCCGATCATGGATTGCTGGCAGGCCTTTGGTCGCTGCCGCTGCAAGAACTCCCCAACCCACCAAACGCAGCCCAGCCGATCCATCTTCCCACTGAAGCCGTTCCCTTCCCCACGCGCCCTTACCAGCCAATCGCGATGATTCGCCACAGCTTTACCCACTTTCATCTGCAGCTGCATTTGTATCAACAGCAGGTGGACGATACCGCCCTGCCCGCCTTTATGGTCACAACCCAACCGCATCAATGGTTGTCGCTGGATACAGTACACGACCTGGCCTTATCCAGCTTAATGCGCAAAGTGGTGCAGCGCATGGCACAAGCAGAGAAACATTTTTAAGTATAGGGGTTATCGCCGGTGCGTACCTGCCAACGCACCACCACCGGTGCCAGCTTGAAATAGGTGCGCAAACTGTTGGTCAGATAGCGCTGATAGGTAGCAGGAATTTCGACGTTGCGGTTGCTGAACAGCAAAAACTGCGGCGGGCGGGTGGATTGTTGGGTCATGTAGCGCAGCTTTAGCGGTTTGCCATCCACATAGGGGGGCGATTGCCGCGCAACCGCGGCGCGCAACCATCGGTTCAGGGCGGGGGTGGGCAGGCGTTGGTTCCAACTGTCGTACAGCTGAAAGACCAACCGCAGCAAAGGATCAAAATTTTTGCTGGTTGCTGCCGAAATGGTGATCAGGGGCAGGCGAAGTTGGGCAAATGAGCTGTCCAACCGATATTCCAGCTCCTCCCGCACCGCTTTGGGATCCTCAACCAAATCCCATTTGTTGGCCGCGATCACCAGCACCCGCCCCTCCTCAGCCACATGGCGGGCGATTTGCAAATCCTGACGATCCAGTCCTTGCGTGGCATCGATCAACAAAATCACCACCTCGGCCATCGCGATGGCGTTCAGGGTGGCGCCAACCGACATATACTCAACCACATCCTCAACCTTGGTTTTGCGACGCAGGCCGGCCGTATCCACCAAATCAATCGGTCGATAGATATCAGCCTTTTTATCAAACCATGCCCAGCTAAGGGTAACGGCATCACGGGTAGTGCCGGCAATCGGGCTAACGCTAAGCCGTTCCTTGCCCAACAGGGTGTTCACCAGAGTGGATTTTCCGACATTCGGGCGGCCAACAATCGCCAGCTTCAGTGGGCGCACCATTTCTGGCGGGGCGACGGCCTCCTCATCCTGCTCAAATGCCTCAGCCTGCAACGCTGCGGCGGCTGCTGTTTGCAAATTTGGCAGCTTCAACATTTCCCGCACCAGCTGGGTCAGTTGGTGAAATCCTTGGCCATGTTCGGCCGATACCAACAAAGGCTCCGCAAAGCCAAGCTTGGCAAGCCCCGCATCCAGATTGGGGTTCAGCTGCCCTTCCGCCTTATTGACCAACAACGCCATCGGCTTGTTTTGTTTGCGCACCAAACGCGCCACCCCCTCATCCGCCGGCGTAACCCCCAGCCGGCCATCGATCACCAGCAAAACCATTGCCGCCTCAGCCATTGCCGCCAGAGTCTGCGCCCGCCCCAACGGCGACAGGGGATCCACCTCCTCCCCCAGCCCTGCCGTATCGGTAATCACCACATCACCGCCCAGCACCCTTGACACCGCCTCCAACCGATCACGCGTTACCCCAGGGCGGGCGTGAACAATGGCGCGACGTTGACCGACCAAGCGGTTAAACAGGGTGGATTTGCCAACATTCGGCCGGCCGATCAAGGCAACTTTTGGCAAAATGACTGCTGATACATCAGCCTGCGGCGAATCTTTTTGGGGCAAATTGGGAACGGAATCGGGAGCATCTTTTTTCATCATGTCGCACCATAACCTAAAGCTTTAGGGTTTGGGAAACATTTCCTGCTTTCCCCTAAAACGGACACGAATCGGTTAGATTTCTCGTCCTTTGGCTTTCCCATGCGGTTCAGGCGTTTTGTAAAGCGCGGGTTGACCAATTTTGTTGGGGGGAACGGATGGCTTGCCCGTTTTAGGGTCAAATTGCTTGGGCGCAGGCAATTTGGGCGTTCCTAAAGGCAGTCCGCGCAAAACCACCCGATCCGGCAAACGCAGATCCACCATCGTTACCGGCGGGCTGGCCAAGCGCAAACTCTCACCACCCTGCCCGCTTTGCAGCGCCGCATATCTGGCCAAGGCCTCAGCCGCCCCCTGCTCAGGCAACTTAATCAGCAACCGATTCGCAGATTGGGGATCGCCAAGCTGCAAATCCCACCGCCGACCGCCCACCGATACCGCTGAGCGCACCTGTTGGCGCAGCTGCGGCTGTGCCGCCAACAGGCCATCCAGCTGTCGCCATCTTTGCACCCATTGCTCAGGCGTGCCCTGACCCACCAACAAAATCGCATCACGAAATTTGGCCGTTAACGGTACATTCAAGACAAACCCGTCCTCATCCATCAACTTTGCCACCGCCTTGTTAACGCCCTGACTATTTGAACTGAGATCCTGCACCTGCAACAACGCCACCGGCTTACGTTCTTCCACCACAATCTGTATTTGTTGATGTGTCCAATCGCGTCTTACGCTGACGCGCTTTACCCACGGCAAGCTTTGCACCTTGGTGGCCGCTGCCGCTAAATTGATATCACGCATCGCATCGCCAACCGCAAAGGGCAACACCGCTGCCACCTCTGCCCTGTCCAAATTCTGGGTGCCGGTAATCTGGATGGTTTGTAAAGGCCAGCTTGGATGCGCAATTGCGGCAAGTGGCGATGACAAAGGGGGATCGGGCAAAGCTGGCGGCGCTGTTTTAAAGGCATTGGCCTGATCGAACATCGGCGGCGGGCTGCCGGGTAACGGTGCACGCAATTGCGGCGGCAGGGTGTCCTGCAAATGGGTCAACTCGCCGCCCGTGCCTTTTCGGCCAGCGGTCGTCTTAGTGCCCGATTGTTGCGGTGCGTGTTGCGGCTGCGCCCACACCCACCAACCCACAATCAACAAAAAAATCAAAAGACCGAACCCCAGGTCACGCAACCAAACCCGCCATGACCGGCTGGATTTTGACCGTCTTCTGTAAGCCGGCGCCCGCGCAACCGATGGGTTCACGCGCCGAGCAGTTGAACGGCTACCCGAACGACTCCTTGCGGGGGGCGGCCTTAATCTGTTTGCGCGTGATCGACCAGCCATTGCACCAAAGCCTCATAGGTAATGCCGCGATAGGCGGCGATTTCAGGGGTTAACGACAGGGGGGTCATCCCCGGCTGGTTATTAAGCTCCAACAGAATCACTTGCTCCGTCTCAGGGTTATAACGAAAATCGCTGCGGCTTACCCCACGACATCCCAACACCCGATGCGCGGCCAGGGCGATCTCCATCGCTTGCTCGGCAATGGCGGCGGGCACTGGGGCTGGCATCAAATGCTCGGTTACTCCCGCGGTGTATTTGGCGGTGTAGTCATAAAAAAGCCGCTTCGGCCGCAGTTCTATAATCCCCAAAGCTTGTTCACCCATCACCGCCACCTGCACCTCCCGCCCTGGGATATAGGCCTCAACCATGATCAGCGCATCCGGCGGCCAATCGGCACCCAGAACTTCGCCAAGCGAACGGTTGTCGCCAATTTGCAGAATATGCACACCCACGCTCGACCCCTCATTGGTGGGTTTCAGCACAAAGGGGCGCGGCAGGGGATCCACCCCATCCACCAAATCAGCCAACCTGACCACCACGCTGTCTGCGCAGGGCAAACCCGCCTGACGAAACAACCGAATCGCCATCGGCTTGTCCATCGCCAACGCTGAGGCCATGACGCCAGAATGGGTATAGGGAATCTTCAACAGATTCAACAATCCCTGCACACAGCCATCCTCCCCAAACCGGCCATGCAGGGCGTTGAACACCACATCGGGCTTCAGGTCGATCAACCGTTGAACCAACGCGCCAATATCCGGCGTTACATCAATCCGCGCGACCTGATGCCCCAACCGTTCCAAGGCTGCGGCACAACCATCACCACTGACCAACGAAACCTCACGCTCCGCAGAAAAACCGCCATACAACATGGCAATTTTTTTAGGGGACACGATCGGGGACATGCAAACAACTCAAACATACATCAAGGAAGGGGTGTTTTAAAATGCACCGCTATAGGCGCAAGTGCAAGCCGAACAAATCGCTTCTAGAGCGTTTTCGCTTTAGTTCTACACTAGGAAGGCAAGGCGAAGCGCGCGGAGCGTATACTTAATACGTGAGCACGGTGAGTCCGTAGCAAAGGCGACGTGTAGGGCTAAATGGAAAATGCTCTAACCCTCTTCAGCACGAACCGAAACTTCCCCACTGCTGAACGTCTGCACGGTGCCATCGTCAAGCTGCAACCGCAAACAGCCGTCAGCGCTTACCCCTGTAAAAACCCCGCGATAAATCGATGCCTGCGAAGCCAAAACCATCACGGGGTGACCCAATTTCCACGCACGGCTTAGCCAGAGTTGTTGCAGCTGATCCGCCGATAACCCGCCGCTGTTCCATTGAGCCCACCAATCGGTCAACGCATCGGTAAGGTGCGCGGAAACAATCGCCGGACTCAAAGAACGCGAGGTTGCGTCCGCCAACGCTCCTATCGGCAAGCCCCCCTCCTGCTGCTGCAAACCATCGCCGACAATATTCACCCCAATGCCAATCACCAAAGCCATTTGCTGAACGTCCGGCGGTGCCAAAAAGCTAACGGACTCCACCAAAATGCCGGCACATTTTTTGTCGTCCAGCAGCACGTCGTTCGGCCATTTCAGGGCGAGGCGATTCTCATCGATTCCCAGATTTTTTAAACCATCCAGCACCGCCAAACCCATCATCATGGATATGGCACCAGAGGCGATGGGTGACGGCCTATCTTTTAGCACATAGGTAATGGCCAAATTCCCAGGGCGATGTTGCCAAGCCCGCCCCCTACGGCCATAGCCAGCGGTTTGGCTTTTTGCATACACAATCGCAGGCAATGCCAATTTGCCCGCAGCCAACAATTCCTTCGCGGTTTTGCTGGTGCTCTCTAAGCGCTCGAACCGCCAAAACTGCCAGCCACCGACTTGTTCAACACTAGGGATAGCAATGGACTGATCAGAAACTGGCGTGCACAACATTGGTCAAAAACTTCATGGTCGGCGTCAAACCCAACATCAACCCCACGGTTAACAGGACGCTCAACAACGCCACGATCACCGCCGCGGCACTGGCATCCCGCCTTAGCGGCAGTTGATGCTCAGCAATCGGATCGATATAAACCGCCTTGGCCACTTTGAGATAGTAGAATGAGCCGATCACCGTGGCCAACAACGCGGTCAGGGTTAGCAGCAGATGGCCGTGAGCAAAGGCTGCCAACAGCAGATACAGCTTGCTCCAGAATCCTGCCAGGGGGGGGATACCAGCAAGCGACAACATGAAAAGCGCAAATCCCGCGGCCCAAGCTGGATGGTTGGCCGCCAGCCCACGCAAATCAGCGATGGTGTTAATCGGCGTGGTTGCGCCATCCGTGCCCTGTTTCACAAAGGCCAACAACACCGTAAAGGCACCCACACTGGCCACCGCATAAATAAACACAAACAACAGCAAGGCCGGCAAGGCATCCACCCCAACCACCAAGCCCAGCAACATATAGCCAGCCTGCGCAATCGCGCTAAAGCCCAGCAGCCGCTTTAACCGCTCCTGCCGCAAGGCACCCAGGGCACCGATCACCAACGAAGCCAGCGCCAACACCGCCAGCAACGGTTGCCATTGCCCCATCAGCGGCCGCAGGGGGCCATGCAAAACCACGATCAACAGGGCAACGCTGGCCGCCTTCCCTGCCGTTGCAAACAGCATGGTCACCGGGGTTGGCGCGCCGTCATACACATCCGGCGTCCACAGGTGAAAGGGCACCGCGGCCAGTTTAAACGCCATTCCCGCCAAAACAAACAACAGCGCCGCCTGATCCAACAGGGTTAGGCCGCCGCTGTTCAAATACTGAGCCACCGCTGCAAAATCCAGGGTGCCGCTGGCACCATACAGCATCGCAATGCCAAACAGCAAAAAGCCGGAAGCCAGGGAGCCAAGAAGGAAATATTTTAACCCCGCCTCGGCCGACTGGCGGTTATCGCGCGCAAAAGCGGCCAACACGTAAAAACTTAACGCCTGCAGCTCCAACCCCAAATACAGCATCAGGAAATGATTGGCCGACACCATCAGCTGCATGCCCAAATTGGCAAACAGCACCAACAACACCAGCTCGCCCTTCGCCAAATCCTGATGCTTTAGCCAGCGGACTGAGGTGGCCAAACAGGCCAAACTTAGCAGGGGAATGACCGTGCAAAAAAGCAGGCTAAGCGGGGTCACCACCAACAGCGACGTGCTCTTAGAGATGGCAAAACCCTGATCAAGCACCGCGTACAGGCCGGCCGCCGCCGTTACCGCGCTGGTCAGCAACGCCAGCTCCCCCAACTTGCAAATCGCCCGGTAGCGCCCCCGCGTGTCGATCGCTACCAGCAGCACCAACAGCAAGCCAGCCACCAACAAGGTCAGCTGCGGCATCAACCCGCTGTTAAACGCGAGGTCGGGCAGCTGGCACAGGGTGCGCATCATGTCTTGAAGGCTAAGCGTCATCGCCATTGCAACATCTCTCTAAAAAAGTCTGGCACCAGACTTGGCGGCGGCAGCCCTGCAGCCTTGCCTACCAAGAAGTTGCTGGGCACTTGCAGCAAGTCCAGCACCCCCTGTGGTTGAATGCCCAAATACAAAACACCAACCGCCAACAGGCTGAACATCGTGATCTCACGCCCATTTAGATCTTGAACCTGATCGGTTTCCGGATGGTGGGCATCCCCCAGCATCACACCGCGATAAAGGCGCAGGCTGTACCACGCCCCCAAAATGGTGCCCGTTCCCGCCAACACCGCCAATACCGGCTGCGCCTTAAACGCCCCCAACAACACCAAAAATTCGCCAACAAAGCCTGAGGTGCCGGGCAGGCCGATTCCGGTCATCACGAACAACAAAAAGAAAAAGCCAAAGATCGGCATCCGCGGGATTAAGCCGCCTAGACTGGCAATATCACGGCTGTGCAGCCGATCATACACCACGCCTACACACAGGAATAGCGCGGCGGAGCTTAAGCCATGGCTGATCATCTGCACCATCGCCCCTTGCAGGCCATAAAGATTGTTGGCCACCAACCCCAACACCACGATCCCCATATGCGCCACGCTGGAATAGGCGATCAGTTTTTTCATATCCTGCTGCGCCAACGCAACGAGGGAGGCATAGATGATGGAGATGATCGCCAACAGCGCCAGCACCCAGGCCAATTGCTGGGTGGCTTGCGGCAAAAGCGGCATCGCCAACCGCAAAAATCCATAGGCACCCAATTTCAGCTGGATACCAGCCAACAACACCGATCCACCGGTTGGCGCCTGCACATGCGCGTCAGGCAACCAAGTATGGAATGGCCAGAGGGGAATTTTCACCGCAAAACTGGCAAAAAAGGCGAACCACAACAGCCGCTGCACATGCGCCGGAATGGCCGCAATACGATCAGACGCAAACAACTCAGGCAAAAACGAGGTGCCCGCCAATTGGTACAGATAAATCAAGGCCAGCAGCATCAACACCGATCCCGCCAGGGTGTAGAGGAAGAATTTAAAAGCCGCATAAGTGCGGTTCTCCCCCCCCCAAATCCCGATAATCACAAACATCGGGATCAACATCGCCTCAAAAAACACATACAGCAAAAAGATGTCCAGCGTGCAAAACACCGCCAGCAAAAAGCTTTGCAAGAAAAGCACGCTGATCACAAAGGCGCTGCGCCGTTGCTTGATAGAGTTTTCACCCGAAATCAGCGTCAACAGAATCAGAAAATTGGTCAGCAGCACCAGGGTCAGTGACAACCCATCCAAGCCAAAGCTGAGCTCAAACGGCAGGTTAAAGCCGATCCGGCTGACAAACTGAAAACCCGACCTATCCACAACAAACATCACGCTTAAACTGGCGGACACCACTAAGCTGGCAACAACCGCCAGCAGACCAATTTTCTGCACCACCCAATCGCGGCACTCAAGCTGCCGAACGCAGGGCGCCAGCAGGGCCAAAACCAACGCAACCGCGGCTGGGCCAAACACCAGCAGCTTCAACAATATTTCCGCAGTTAATGCCGTCAACATCCGCCTACCTTAAAACGCCCTATCTTAAAACCAACGACAACAACGGGCGGATATCGCCGCCGCTATAGGCTTGCAGGCTCAACGCCAGCATCAACCCAATCACCATCGCTATCACATATTCATACACCAGCCCGCTTTGCCAACGCAGGCTGATTTTGCCGAACAAAACCGTTAGATTCGCCGCGCCATTCGGGCCAAAGCGATCGATGGTGGCATCATCCCGCCAAAACAAGCGTCCCAGTTTTTCCAGTGGGCGCACAATCAGGCAAACATACAGCTCATCAATATAAGCCTTGTGGAACGACAGCTGGTACAGCGGCCTGATCGCCGCCGCAATCCGCGCTGGCAGGGTTGGATACACCACATACAACAACCAAGCCAGGCCGATTCCTGATAAACCCACCAACAAAGGCGTAAATTTAATCAACAAGGATGGATGCGCCTCACCCTCATGGTGCGGCAGCAGCAGGCTGCTCTGCCAAAAACCATGGTCGTTATGCAGCAGCAACGGCTGCAACAACATCCCGCCTAAAATCGCACCAACCGCCAACACCGCCAGCGGGATTAGCATGGAAAGCGGCGATTCATGGGGATGGCCATGGGAATGATCGGAGCCATGCGCATCCCCCCCATGTTCCGCCCCGAAAAACACCATAATAATAAGGCGAAAACTGTAAAAGGCGGTCATAAAGGCGGCCAGCAAGCCACCGACATAGGCAAAAGCGGCAACCGGCGATGCGCTGTGATAGGCAGCCTCAAGAATCGCATCTTTTGAGAAATAGCCGGCAAAAGGGTAAATCCCGCACAGAGCCAAACTGCCGATCAGAAACAAGGGATAGGTATAGGGCAAATAGCGCCGCAACCCACCCATGCGCCGAATATCCTGCTCACCCCCCACCGCATGAATCACGCTGCCCGCCCCTAAAAACAACAGCGCCTTAAAAAACGCGTGGGTGACCAGGTGAAACATGCTGGCGTTATAGGCGCCAACGCCGGCCGCAAAAAACATATAGCCCAACTGGCTGCAGGTTGAATAGGCAATCACGCGCTTGATATCATGTTGGGTCAGCCCAACAAATGCGGCAAACAGCGCCGTCACCACGCCCAGCACCGTGATCACATCCCCCACCATGGGCGCGGCCGCGTACAGGGGCGAAAGGCGGCAAATCATAAAGACGCCAGCGGTGACCATGGTCGCGGCATGAATCAACGCCGACACCGGGGTTGGCCCCTCCATCGCATCTGGCAACCACACATGCAGGCCAAATTGCGCCGACTTGCCCATGGCGCCGATCAACAGCAGCAAACCGATCAACTCGATCGCTGGCTGCGATGCGATTCCCGATGATAACGCCGCAAAGATGCCCTCAAACTCTAGGGTGCCAAACACCCCCCAAACCATAAAAATTCCCAGCAGAAAACCCAAATCGCCCACACGGTTGACCACGAAGGCCTTGATCGAGGCCTTGTTGGCGCTGGCCTTGCTGTTCCAAAACCCGATCAGCAGGTAGGAGGCCAGCCCGACCCCCTCCCACCCCAAAAACATTTGCACCAAATTGTTGGCGGTTACCAACATCAACATAAAAAAGGTAAACAGGCTCAAATAGCCCATAAAGCGAGGCACCTCAGGGTCATGCGCCATATAGCCCACCGCGTAGATATGCACGCAGGCCGAAACCGTGGTCACCATCGCCACCATCACCGCCGCCAACACATCGAAATGCAGTGCCCAGTTAACCGTAAAGCTGCCCACCGTGATCCAGTTGGCTAAAGGCACCTCCACCGCATGGCCACCCTGAACCACCGCCAACAACAGGAGATTCGCCAACACCGCGGATACAACCAACGCGCCGCAGGTCAGCAATTGCGCCAAGCGATCGTTTTTGGACGGAACCAAAAGCCGCGCTCCGCACCCCGCAATCAACGGCAGAAACACCGCAACCATGGCCAGACATTTCGCCATGGGAAGAAGCATGCCCAGAAAATCCATGATCCCGCCCCCTTACCCCTGCAGGCTGTTTAAATCGTCCACCGCAATGGTGTGACGGTTGCGGAAATACACCGCCAGAATAGCCAGGCCGATCGCCGCCTCAGCCGCCGCAACGGTCAACACGAACAACGAAAAAACTTGCCCCGTCAGGTTGTGCCATTGCACCGAAAAGCCAACAAACATCAGGTTGACCGCCAACAGCATCAGCTCAACACACATCAGCATCACAATCAGGTTTTTGCGGTTCAGGAACAGGCCGCTGACGGAAATCGCAAACAGCACCGCGCTTAATACCGCGTAATGGGTGGGGCCAACCGCTGGTGGTGCGATCATCATGGTGCTGATTCCGGCAAAGATTTGGCGGGTACGCGCCCCTTGACCAAACGCACGCTTTGACGGGGCGAGCGCGCCACCTGATCGGCAATTTTTTGGGTTTTTAAACCTGCACGGGGTGGGCGCAGCGTCAGCACAATCGCCCCAATCATCGCCACCAGCAACACCAATCCCGCCGTCTGAAAGGCAACAAAATAATCGGTGTACAACACCCGCCCCATGGAATGGGTGTTGGTTGGTTGCGCCAACGCGTTGCCCAAATCACCGCCAGCCTCAGCCAGTTTCACCGGCACCTGCTGTTGACCCCACACCAACAGCGCCACCACCAATTGCGCCGCAAAAATTCCACCAACCGCCACCGCCACCGGCACATGGCGCACAAAACCCGCCCGCAGCGTGGTCAAATTCACATCCAGCATCATCACCACAAACAGGAACAGCACCGCCACCGCGCCCAAATAGACGATGACCAAAATAAAGGCCAAAAACTCAGCACCTGCCAGCAAAAACAAGCCCGAAGCGTTCAAAAAAGCTAGGATCAGGAACAACACGCCATAGACTGGATTTTTCGCCAACACCACCCCAACCGCAGCCGCCAAGGCAAAGCCCGCGAAGAGATAAAACAAAAAGTCGGTGGGTGACAGCAAGGCAAAAATCCCCTGTTCATTGGGCGTGTCTAATCTATTAGCCAATCTATCAGCCGATGGCTAGGGCTTTGTGCTGCCCAAAAGATCGGGCAGAAGTTTTGCGCTGTACATAAGCCCCGTATACAGCTGAACCAAATTGGCACCCGCCGCAATTTTGGCCTCAGCCGTGGCCACGCTGGTGATACCGCCCACCCCAATAATCGGCAGGGAATCGCCCGCCAATTGTCTCAGGGTTTTTAGCACGGCTGTTGAAGTTTCAAACAACGGCTCGCCGCTCAGGCCGCCCGCTTGCGCCCGCGCACCCCCCCTAAGGCTAGCCGGCCGACTGATGGTGGTGTTGGTAGCGATCAGGCCATCCAGCCCACATTCTTGCACCAACCCAACAATCGCCTCCAACTCATCCTGCCCAAGATCAGGCGCCAGCTTTAACAGCAGCGACCTAGTAACAAGACTTTTCGCCCTAGCCTCCCCCACCCCCTCCAACAACGGCTTCAACGCCTCAGCGGCCTGCCAAGACCGCAACCCAGGCGTGTTGGGCGATGAGATGTTGATCACCAAATAATCGGCCACATCGGCAAAACGCTGAACCCCATCGCGGTAGTCCTGAATCGCCTGCGCCCCCTCGCTGTCTTTATTCTTGCCAAGATTGACCCCAACAATGCCGCTAAACCCATGTTTGGCAGCGTCCGTACGCCAACGGCTCAGCCGCTGGTACACCGCCTCATGCCCCTGGCTGTTAAAGCCGTAGCGGTTAATGATCGCGTGATCTTGCGCCAAGCGAAACACCCGGGGGCGCGGATTGCCAGGCTGTGGTTTGGGCGTAACCGAACCAATCTCCACAAAGCCAAAACCCAGGGCAAACAGGCCGGTTAGCCCCTCAGCATTTTTGCTAAACCCTGCGGCCAACCCCACGCGGTTAGGAAAACGCAGCCCCAAACAATCGATTGCCGATGGATGAACAGATACGGATTCGGCATTCTGAACAGGCAAAAACCCCCAAGGAACCAACCGCATCAACTGCACGGTGGCATCATGCGCCTGCTCAGCTGGCAGGCATCTTAAAAAGGGCAACCCCGCCCTATAGCCCCACGACAACAAAAGTTTTTTAAAATTTTCCATCAAATTTTCTGAAGAGATTTAGAATTATATAAAATATCTTGTAATTTTTAAACATATTTTTATTTAAAAACGTAACAAAAATACTCTTGCGATGTCTCCCGACCCATGGCATAAACTTTGTTACAGTTTGTGCAAATGCACAAACCCCCCCATCCAACAGGAGCCCCACCATGTCCGACGCGAAAAAAGTTCTCAGATTAATTGAGGAACATGGGGTTCGTTTCGTCGACTTCCGTTTTACGGACTTACGTGGCAAATGGCAACACACCGCGCAATCGGTCAACACCGTTGATGAGAAACTGCTGCGGGAGGGGATTATGTTTGACGGCTCATCCATCGCGGGCTGGAAGGCGATCAACGAATCCGATATGCTGTTGATGCCCGATTTGACCAGCGCCGTGTTGGATACCTTCAGCGAAGATCGCACCAATTTGATTCTGTTTTGTGACGTGTTGGAGCCTTCCACCGGCAAGCCCTACAGCCGCGATCCGCGCAGCATCGCCCGCCGCGCTGAGGCGTATGTGAAAACAGCCGGCTTTGGCGACACGGTGTATTTTGGCCCTGAGGCTGAATTTTTCGTCTTCCGTGATGTGCGTTACAAAAACAGCCCAACCACCAGCTTTTACAGCGTTCGCAGTGACGAGGGCTTGTATGATGTAGAATTTGAGGGCGACAAATTGTTCCCTGAGGGCGTCAGCGGTTTTCGCATCCCGAACAAGGGCGGCTATTTCCCCGTCGCGCCGATGGATCAGGGCAGCGAGCTGCGGGCAGAAATGCTGGAAACCTTGGCCAATATGGATGTTGAGGTTGAAAAGCACCACCATGAGGTCGCCATTGCCCAACACGAACTGGGCGTTAAATTTGGCACCTTGTTGAACATGGCCGATGCGATGCAAAAATACAAATACGTGGTGCACATGGTGGCGCACCAATACGGCCTGTCCGCCACCTTTATGCCCAAACCCGTCGTGGGCGATAACGGCAGTGGCATGCACTGCCACCAATCGATTTGGAAAGACGGCAAGCCTCTGTTTGCGGGCGATCAATACGCCGGCCTGTCGGAAACCGCCCTGCACTACATCGGCGGCATTATCAAGCACGCCAAAGCCCTCAACGCCTTTACCAACCCCACCACCAACAGCTACAAACGCCTGATTCCAGGCTTTGAGGCACCCGTGTTGTTGGCCTACAGCAGCCGCAACCGTTCCGCCAGCTGCCGCATTCCGTTCAGCAATTCGGCCAGTGGCAAGCGGGTTGAGGTGCGGTTCCCCGATCCAACCGCCAACGCCTATCTGGCCTTTTCGGCCCAGCTGATGGCTGGCTTGGATGGCATCAAAAACAAAATCCATCCGGGCGATCCAATGGACAAAAACCTGTATGAATTGCCAGCGGATGAGCTGAAAAAGGTACCAACCGTGTGCGGCAGCCTGCGCGAAGCCCTGGCCGAATTGGACAAGGACCGCGCCTTCCTAACCGTTGGCGATGTGTTTAGCGATGACGTGATCGATGCCTTTATTGAGCTGAAAATGCAGGAGGTTTATCGGCTTGAACACACCACCCATCCGGTGGAGTTTGAGCAGTACTTCACGGCCTAATTGCTTAACTGCAGGGGTGGTCCCGCTTCGGGCACCCCTGCACGGCCCTCTTAATTCCCCTCCTCTTGCGGAGGGGTGGCAGGCGAAGCCTGACGGGGTGGTCCTTTCGGACAAGCCGAAACATCGGTTTATCTGCGCGCGGCAACCACAGGGCACGGAACAGGGCTCCACCCCGTATCAGCGCCGTCAGCCGCCTCCCGATCCTCGTCATCTGACAAACGATTGGCCGCTTTTACCGCCTCAAGCACCCCCTGCATCAGGGGATCAACCCCCCGGCCGGTCATGCTGGACATCAGATACACGGGTTTTTTGAGCGCCCGCTTTAACTTTTCTTGCTGCTTCTTAAGCTCAGCATCACTCAACATGTCCACCCGGCTTAACACCACCAGTTCCGGCTTTTCCGCCAGTTCTTCGCTATAGGCCGCAATCTCCTTGCGCACGGTGCGATAGGATTTGACCACCGATGTTTGCAACGCGTCTACCAGATGAATCAGCACGCGGCAACGCTCCACATGCCCCAAAAACCGCACGCCGAGCCCCACCCCCTCATGCGCGCCCTCAATCAATCCTGGCACATCCGCCATCACAAAAAGATCGTCATGCACCGTCACCACCCCCAAATGCGGGTTCAACGTGGTAAAGGGGTAGTCGGCAACTTTCGGCTTGGCCTGGCTTACCGCCCGCAACAAACTGGATTTGCCAGCGTTGGGCAGCCCTACCAAGCCGACATCGGCAATCAGTTTCAGCCGCAGAAAAATGGTTTTTTCCTCGCAGGGCTTGCCTGGCGTGGTATGACGCGGCGCCTGGTTGGTTGAGGATTTGAAATGCGCGTTGCCCATGCCACCCTTGCCGCCTTTGGCCAACACCACCTCTTGCCCCTCAACGGTCAAATCGGCCAGCAGGGTTTCCTGATCCTCCTCATAAATTTGCGTCCCAATCGGCACATTCATGATCACGCTAGCGCCCTTGGCACCATGCCGATCTTTTCCCATCCCATGCCCACCGGTTTTGGCTTTGTAGTGCTGCTGATAGCGGTAATCGATCAGGGTGTTGCTGTTGCTAACCGCGCGCGCAATCACATCGCCGCCACGTCCACCATCGCCCCCATCAGGGCCGCCAAACTCCACGCATTTTTCCCGGCGAAAGCTCAGGCAGCCTGCCCCCCCTGCCCCACTCGCAATATAAACCTTCGCCTGATCCAAAAATTTCATCTGCTTTTATCCTATAATCTTTTATTATGATCCTGACCGATGATTGAAGCAACCTTTTTGATAAAAACCGCGGCACATAGGCGTTGCGGCTACCTAAAACAGCAACCACTGCAAGCTGTGGTCAATCAACTCTGGAAAGGCAAGCATCATCAAAAAGCCTAGGATAAGCCCAGGGCCAAAGGGCAATTCCACCCGTATATGCCAACGGCGCAAACACAGCCCCAGCAACCCGATGATGAACAGCGATGCCAGCGATCCAATCAGCACCATCCCAATCAGCTTGGCTGGCCCCAACCAACTGCCTGCAGCGGCAAACAACTTGACGTCGCCAAACCCAAAACCTTCCTCCCCCCGCACCCACCAAACCAACTCGTAAAACCCCCATGCGCTGGCCAGGGCGATCAAAAACCCCTGCCATGATTGGCTCCAGCTGCAATCAGGCAGCGGCGCAAAAGCGGCAACAGCCAGGCCGGTAGCCAAAATCAAAAGATTCAGCACATCGGGCAAAATCAATTCGCGGTAGTCCCACACCAAATGCGCCAGCAAACAACCGACCAAGATCACCAGGGCCAGCACCTGCACGCCCGCCAAAGATCCCGCCAAAAAGGCCGCCAACGTCTGGCCATGCGCAAACACCCCCTGCATTTTAGGCGTCCCCCCTATCCATTGCCGCCAGACCCTCTGCTGGCCGCGGCACTGGCCATCGCGGCGGGGCTTGGGCCCGCCGGCGCCATAGAATTGGCCTGACTGCCACCTGGGGTGCCGCCCGCCGCGGCCACCTTACGTTTTTTCAGATCCGCCTCAGCCTCCTTACGGGCTTGCGTCAACATCCCCTCAATATCGGCCATCGATGTTTTTAACAACACCTTTTCGGCCTCATCGGGCTTTCTCCACAAGCGCTTTATCTGATACCAACGCCGATCAAGCTGACGCTTGAAAACCGAGCTGGTCGGCTGAATCCCTTGCTTTAAAAGCGCAATTCCAGGCAACAACCACACACAAAAAGCCAACACCACCGCCCACACCAACGACCATGGAATCACCGCACCAGCGTTAAAATACTGCCGCAGCCCGATCCAGTGGCTTGTGTAGCGCGCATCAAAACTCCACAACACATTGCCACCAGCATCCACAAAAGGAATGGGGTTGATCGCAATAAACAACACCATGATTCCATAGACAAACAACGTCCATCCACCAGCCAGCACCAGAAAACTTACAGCCCAAAAAACAAAGTCATAAAGCCTTTGCCGGATTTTTTTGATGCTAAAAAAACTTTTCTTGGATTTGACCGCAACCGCAGCCGCGTTTTCCTTATCCGGCGCTTTGCCATCCATAAAATTTTTCAACGCTTTCAGCGCGGGCGTTTCGATCAGTTCGGTTGAGCTGAGAACCTTTTCCACCGTGCCATGCGTGCCTAGGGCGGCTTCGTTGAGATCAAAAGCCTGATTTGGCCCGTCATCTTGTGGCGCCGCACGGCTGGCCGCCAACGGCTCCTCAGCCGCGGTTGATTCGGCCTTAGCCTTAGGCGTGGTGGATACCACCGCATCTGCAGGCGGGGGAATGTTAAACGCGGTTGAACGCTTGCCCCGATTGGGGTTAAAGCCGATCGGTGCCGCCGCCGTTTTGCTTTCATTGCCCTGATTTTCGGCAGCATTGGCGGTGGATTGACTCCCGATCGTCTGCAAAACAGGTTCCTGCCGCTCCGCAACCTCTTTGGGGGAATCGGATGCAGAGTCTTGAACCGTTTTGGCCGCATCCCCCAAAGCCTCTTCACGTCTCAGGGCACGTTCGCGCGCTTTTCGCAACGCCTCCTGCCGCTGTCGCAGCCAGTCTTGAAAATCGGGCACCGATTCGGCGGTTTCAGCAACGGTTGGGGCAGCCCCGCCACCCTTGCTTGCCTCAACCACTGGCTCTTGCACGCTGGTTGAACTTGCCCTATCGGCCTTTTGATCACCCGCCACTGACCCTTCCGTCGGGCCAACAAAAGATTTGCCGGCAAATGGCCTGGTCACAACACTGGACGGCGGTGGAGCCAGGGGGGCATCCCCGCCCCTTTTGGGCTCAGGCACCATTTCTTTGGGCGAGGTCGCCTTAGGAAAATCGGCCGGACGGGTCAAATCAGGATTAACAGGATCTTCAACAACCGTTACCGATTCCACGGCCGTTTTTTCCACCGAATCACCAGCAACGGAAGCGGCCGCCTGCTGCGGATCTTTAGCCGGCGACGCGTCCTGTGCGGATGGGGATTCCCTTGTCTCCACCCCCTCCTCTTTAACCGTTACAAGCGGTGCCTGAAACCTCAGCGCCGAACGGCGGCGTGGATTAAAGCCAACCGCGCCCGCATCGATAGGCGCGGCCGCCTCCTCAGGGGGTGCAGCCGTTGGATCTATATTGTCAGATTGATCAACCATTCGGCTATTCTAACAAAACTTTCATGAAAGGAACATGAATTCACGCATAGGCACGATTTAACCAGCCTGTTAGAAATTTTTCAAAAGATTTTTGCTTAAGCGCCAAACAGCGGTAATACCCCGCCGCCTCAGCCCGCAGCGCGCTTAACAGGTTTGACGGCATCACCTGATTCAACGCTCCCAGCGTCACCGGCCCCAACACCCCATCCTCAGAAACCATCAACCCCACCGCGCGCAGTGCCCGCTGCGTCAAGCGATGGGCGGTGCCTGGCCCCATATTCACCGATAAATCCAACACTTTGGTGGCCACCATCATGTCTGTAATCTGACCATAGCCATAGGCCTGCCACCAATCGCGGCGATAGATAGCAATCGCATCCTCACGCGTCAGTTTTTTGATATCCAAATCGGGGTATTGGCGTTGCGAAATGCCAAAATTGGTGGCACCGCCATGATCATCTGGATCGTCCACATACCCACCCTCGTGCCGCAAAACAACTTCAATGGCCCAGTCGAATCCATCCGTCATCTCCATCCTCCCGAAATTCCTGCTCCCAAATGAATTAGTTCGAAGCAACCATCTTTAACTTGATCAAAACGCCCGTCAGCATGCCGATCAGCAACATAACCGTTAACGTTCTCAGCAGGGTTTGTCCGATGGTACGCTTTGCGGTGCGCCAAGCATCCAACAACCCCCGCAAATCACGCATATCTTCTCCAGCATTGCGGTCATGCAACCCCAGCTCAGCCAGGGCTTGTTGCGCGCCGCGTTTTGCGGCCTGCTCAAGAAGACGATTTAGTGCATTATTGATGGTTATTTTATCCATGAGATTTACTAATTAAATGTTAATATTAAAAACAATTTTCCCCATCAAATAGAGCTAGTTCCATACATGCGTTTCATTTGCATGTTGCGGATACTGGCGCCTAGGTTGCGCACACCCGCCATCATCATCAGTCCGGTGCTGGCTGGCGGCAGGTTGGTGGTGACCACCCCGCTCTGCATGCTGTTGTCGGTCAGGTTTTTGATCCGCCAATTCAGGCTGCCGCCATTGGGCGCGGCAAACAGCTCAAACTGATAAAGCTTGGCGGGGGCAAAAACCATGCCGGTGTTCACCGTGGTTTGGGTGGTGCCGTCAAAGCTAACCAGCTGCCAATTGCTATCCCCACGGTTGGTCGAATACTGAAAACCACAGCCAGCGGTCAATAGGGTATCACCGGCCAACAGATTGCTGGCGGCATTGGCCACCAACCCAACGCCGATGCGGGTTCCAGTCGCGCCAGCGCCATAGCTGGCATCGGGATAGTTCAGGGTCGCGGCGTGGTAAAACCCAAGGTTGCGGTAAAAATAATTGGCCGCCGTGGCAAAATAGACATCATTATTGGCCGTCGCTGTTGTGGCATTGGCGATCCAATAGCCTATCGCCGCGCTGCTGCTGTGGGTAATGCTGCCGGCGTTGCTGGTGTTAACCCCAAATGAGGCCACCAACCCGCCGCTGCTGGGCAAAATGATCGCCACACTGCGATGCCCCAAACATTCCTGCACAAACGCTTCGGGGGCGGTATCGCTGCGCAGGCTTAAGAAAGCCTGGCCAAGCTCGTTGTTGGCATACAGATTCAGGCTGCCCGCACTGGCCGCAGGCTGCAGCGCCACCCCGCCAAAATTCAACCCCGCGCCACTGCCGATCACCTTAAGATTGGTGGCGCCAGCAAAAACGCCAGCGCTGTTGTACTGCAGCTGCCCTGAGCTTCCACCAACGCTACCGCCCCCACCGCCGCCTGCAGGCACCGCCCAAGTGCCATTGGCTTTCAGGAATTTGCCCGCCGCCGCATCCCCAGCCGCCGGGGCTGGCACCAACCCCTTAGCCCCACCACTGCCGCTGTCGCCAAGCATCGCTGGCAGCATGGCGGCGGCCTGCGCGGCGGTTAAATCGACCGGCACCGCCGTGCTGGCACTGTTGTTGCCCTTTAGGCTGTTGGCAGGCATCGATGCTAAGCTTAGGGTTCGATCCACCGAC
Source organism: Alphaproteobacteria bacterium (assembly GCA_044345375.1). Classification (GTDB taxonomy): domain Bacteria; phylum Pseudomonadota; class Alphaproteobacteria; order CAISOG01; family CAISOG01; genus CAISOG01. The sequence goes on along the minus strand of JBIJBF010000003.1, from coordinate 60,179 downwards.
AAATCACCGCCACCGGTTAGGCCTGCGCCGGTTAACACCTTACCGGTTACACCAGCCGTGCCAGCATTGACCAGCTTAGCCCAACGGTTGGCGGCCAAATCGGTGGCAAACACCCCGCTGGTATGCGCGGTTAGGCAAATATAGCCATTGCCATCGGGCGCGTTGACCATCTCCAGCTTGGCATAGGCGGTGGCGGTTGCCCAAACCCCACGCGCCACCAATTGCGCAACCGGCAGGGCAAATTGGCCAAAATTGCTGCCCCGATTGCCCAGAATGCTCAGCTGATCGCCCTGCACGCTGATCGCACCAATGCTTTCCGCCAGCGGCGGATTCTGCTCCAGCGCCGTCAGCCTGTCCGTCAACTGGCTAAAATTGCCGTCAATTTCCGTGATGGTCAGGGGCGCGCCCTTAACCGTTCGCAACACAATCGTCATAGGCTTTCTCCTTAAAAAAATGAAATCAATCGCTAACCGATTGGTACAAAAGTCACATCAATCAGGCTCGCATCCCCCCCGGGGTGGCTCCAGGCCACCGATTGATACTGGCCAAAAATCGGCTGGCCGTTGCTGTCCAACCCAAGATTCAGCTGGATTTTGGCCATCCCCTGCTGCAACGCGCTGGCCAGGCTGATCACCTGTTCGGGGCTAGCAAAATCGCCGCTGGCCAGATGGCTGCCCGCCGCCAACACATCCTCATATTTCGTCAAATCGCTTGGCTGGCCAATACGGGTGCGGCAGGATCCGCTGCCCCACAAGCTGGCGTTCACCACCCCCATCATCGTGTCAAACTCGGTGTTGGCGTTGCCGCTGGTGCTATAGGCCACCGCGCTGATGCGAAAGCATTTTTGCCGCACCTGATCGGCGGTCATCCCCACCACATAGTCGCCGCCATAGGCGCGATAGAATTGCCGGTTCAGCAGGGTCGCGCTGTACAGTGTTTCAACCCCGCTGCTAAGCTTAATCGCCTGCCAACTGCTGGGCGCGCCGCTATAACTGCTGTCCACTGGGCTAACCAACTTATGGGCAGGGTTACTAACAAAACCGCTGTCGGTCTGCGCGCCGTATTGCGCGGTGCCGCTGTTGTAGCTGTAGTACAGGGTCAGCGTCGCCAACCCACCGCTTGGCTGCACCGCAAAGGGCTTGCTGTACACACTGTTGCCGCTGCCCAACACCAGCGGATAACCGTTAACGCTAGCCCCCGAACCGCTAAACACCACATTGCTGCCAAAGGGGCGCCAGCTAAACTGATTGTTGTAGATCAACCGCAACTCCTGAATGGTGCGCTGGCGTTCCTGCGCGTAAAAGGCCTCATCATTCACCAAATTGCTGCCGGCAAAGCGGCCGGTGTTTTGGTACAAATTGACCGCCACCGGGTTGCTGGGCGCGCCATTGGCCAACAGCTGCGCCTGCGCGTTGTTGGTGCTGGCCACATAGACCGGAACCAAACCGGCACGCAACGTGATTTCGGCGGGCAAATCCAGCGCGGCATAGGGATCGATCAACACCACCTCATCACTGCCCTGCTCATTGGCCAAGTCCAGCACGCCAGCATCGGGGTTTTCATCCCGACTAGCGGCCTCGCTGTAGCCTGAAAAATTTTGCGTCGTAATGATAGACGTGCGTATAGGCATCGCCTTGCTCCCTCCAAAAAACAAAAAGGGGGCCAAGCAAAACGCTGCTCAGCCCCCCCCTATGCACTTAACAACTACACCGCGAATTGCAGCAGTTTGATTGCCTCAAAATTCACCACATCGCCGCCGGTGCGTTTGGTAAAGTAAAACACCACAAACGGCTTGGCGGTATAGGGGTCGCGCAGCAGGCGGATCCCCACGCGGTCCACAATGGTGTAGCCCTGTTTAAAATTGCCAAACCCAACCGAAAGGCTGCTGGCGGCCTTGCTTGGCATATCCTCAGCCAGATAAACGGGGTAGCCCAACAGGGTGCTGGATGCGGTTCCCAAACCTGGCTGCCAAATATACTGCCCGGTGGTATCCTTAAACTTGCGAATATCGGCCAGCGTGTTGCGGTTCAACACCCATGCCGCGCCGTTCAGATAGCTGCTTTTCAGCTTGGTCATCAAATCCAGCAAGATATCGGCGGGGTTGCTGGCCGGCCATGCGCCCGCCACACCGGTTTTGACCTGCTCAATCTGCCCCCAGGCGGTACCAGCGGCATAGGTTAAGAAACCGCGTGGTTGGCCAGTGCCCGTCCCCGAAACAAAGGCCGTGTTTTCCAGTCTGGCAAATTTGCCGGCCACCTCCGCCGCCAAAAAGGCCTCCATGTCAAAACTGCTGTCGTCCAACAAACGCTGCGATGCCCTAGGGGATGCCGCCAATTCCTGAACCGGAATGCGGATTTTGTTAAAGGTGGGCGTTGCGGTTTCAGCCCGTGCCTGCGCCTCCGTCACCCAGGCCGCCGCGGCCTCGGTCGCATCCGCCAACACCTCAAAGGCATCATTGCCAACCGTCACCACATTGGCAATCTGCCGGATCGGGCTGGTATCAAAAATGGTCTGAATCATAAAATCGGCCAAAATCTTGGGCAAACTAAAGCCACCATCGGCATCGGTGGTGCTGCTCAACGCCTTGCGTTCAAAGCCTTGCAGCCCCAGCTCATCCCCCTTGCGCAGATAGCTCATAAAGGCCTCCTTATGCTCCTGCTCGGCCAAGCCAACATAGCCACCTTGGTTTAGGCTCAGCGGGCTGCGTTTGGCGCTGATGCTCAGGCTGTCAATTCTGTCCTGTTGTTTTTGCAGCAGTTGGTTCAGGCGGTTTACGGTGTCCACGGTTACCGCATCGGCGGCATTTTTGCGCTCAACCTGCGCAATCAGCTGGTTGTTCTGCGCTTTAAACTCGGCAAACACTTGGTTCATTTGATCCACCACCTGCAACACGTCGGTGGGGGCATCGTTGTTGTACACTGTCGTCATCTCATCATTCCTTTGTTGTTTTGATAAAAGTGTTAGGATTGCAGAATGCTAACCGTCTGCCGCAATTTGGCGACCAGCTGGCGGTATTCTGTGTCCTGTAGCGCCGCATCCCGCGGCTGGCTGGCTAAGCTTTTCAGGCCTGGCCAGCCGTGATTGGTCAGCGCGACCGCTTGGCGGCGGCTGAATCCTGCATCACGCAGAAATTTTTCAAACAAACGGGGCGATTGCGCTTCGGGCAACCCATCCCCCTGCCCGTGCTTCACCACGGTAACCCTTGCGGAAGTGTTGGCGGCAAAGGTGACCAGCGATATTTCCCACAACTTCACCTCCAACAGCTGGCGGATACCGCTGCGGCGATCCTTGCTGGCCTGCACCACCTCATAACCGATGCTAAGCCCGTCCATCGCGCCAGCCTTTAGCAGCACATAGGCCTCCTGCGCGCGCGGCAAATCCAACAGCAGCTGCCCGCGCACATACAAACCGGTGCTGTCCTCCTTCAGCATCTGCCAAACCCCAATCGGCTGCGCGGGATCATGCTGCCACAACAATTTTGGCATCGCCCGATTGGCCTCAGCGTTCAGCAGGCTTTTGCGAAAAGCCCCCGGCATCACCTGATCTTGTTGGCGATCAATCACGCCAAACACACTGGCGTAGCCCTCAAAAATTCCAATTTCTGACAGGGTTTTCCCTTGCAGGGGAACCTGTATATACAACAGCTCTGACATGCTCACACGCTTTCTTTTCTGGATGATGGTTACAACTCAATTTGCTTAGGACCACTCCAAGCATTGGGAATGGTCAGGGTGATCTGCTGGCGCAGTTGGTCATCGGCGGTCAGGTCCAGCAGTTCCAGCTTGATGCTGGTCTTTTTCTCATTGACCACCGCCTGCAGGTTGCGCCGCTGCGGATACTGATTGGCCAACAGATAGGCGTTCTGCTGCTCCGCATCATTCACCACCGTTACTTTGCGCACCAGATCCAGGGCATCCAGCTGGGTGGGATACAGCAATCCCTGCGGGCTAAGCTGTCCCGCAACATCATCGTTGTAGACAATACCGCTAACACTGGCCAACTGGCCATTTTGACGCGGCTGCCAGCCAAGGCTGTCATAGCCATCAGCGGTATAGCTGCCACTGCCCGCCGCCGGCGTTGGTTGCGCCGCCCCAGTCCCCACCGCACAAGCCATCGTTACCTCAGCCCACGCCTGCCCCTTGTCGCCATCCGCATAAAAACGCAGACCAACCACCTTGCCCGTCGCCGTGCCGCCCGGCAGGCGTTGGTCGCTGATCGTCAGGCTGTGATCCAAACCCACGCCCTGCAAATCCTCCCAACGCGCCTGCACGGTAATCTGCACGGCGCGCAGGGATCTGGCCAGCGCTGCCCGCGCCCGTTCAATCGCGTGCTGTACCGCCTGCTGGCCACGGCTGGTCACAAAAAAGCTGCTGCGCCACCCTGCGCCCAGCGCGCTGGCATCTGCGGCCAATTGCTTCCATTTCAGCGCCGCCAGATCGCTGGCAAAACTGTTGGATGCGCTATGCACCAACAAACATTGGTAGACAAAGGCGCCAAACCGCACCTGATCCCCCAGCTGATAACTGTATCCAGCCCCCCAAGTCGGCGTCGCGGTATCCAGCAGCAGTTCCTGCATGGTCACCGCAATTTTTTGCACCGCTCCACCGCTTGGCGCCACCGCCTGCACCGCATGGTTCAGCCGGAATAGCAGCTCCTCCCGCCGTTTTTGCCGATAATGCCAGCTCAGCACCAGCTTGGCGTTAAACCACCAACGCTTCACAAACAACGGCCGGCTATTGCCCGCAGGCTTGGTGACACCAGCTGGATAGGGGTACTCCTCAACCCCCATCTCCACCGACACGCTGGCGGTGGGATACACACTGGCGGCACCAGCTGGCGGCACATATTCCTGCAACTGCGCCTGATCCACCTGATAGCCCGATTGCCGATTAATCAGCTTGGCCGCCGATGGCCACCGCGCCGCCAAATCCCGGCCGGTCAGGCTGTTGATTTTTTGCCCGCCAAAGGCCCGCTCAATCCGGCGGGTTACGTCGGTTATACCGCGCGCCTGCTGCGCCCATTCGGCCACCACCGTCATCTCAACCGCGCTAAGCGGCGTTTCAGCCAATTCCTGCTGCAAACTGTCGTAGAAAAAATTTTGGCCAAGATTCAGGCTTTGATTGCCGACAAACAGGCCGCTTAACGACACCGTGTTGGTCAGCTTGTCCCAACAATACACCGCATCTCTCGCCTTTAACACCTCATCCGGATCATCACGACGGCTGGGGCTGACAAACAAATCATCCCAATAGGGCGCCACCTTTAACCCAGCGCTAAAGCTCTGCAGCAACGCCGCCGCGTCATTAGGCAGGGCGGTCAGGGTGATGCGGACCAGCTCGCTGCCGTCCACCTGCGCCACCGCAATCACCCGACCCGCAAACATCAACACCGGCACGCTTTGCCCAGCCCCCTGATGGCTCAGAAAGGCGCGGGTCTTGCGCGCGGGGTTCAGCAAGCCCTGACCTGGGTTCCGCACCAAAATCTGCAATTGCGCCGGCTTGCCCTCCAGCTGCTGCAGATCCACCTGCAACAACGCCTCATCCTCAAGAGCATGCAGGCTGGCATTCCAAGCCTCGTTGGCATCCACCCAAGCAAAATACAACATGTTTTGACCCCCTAAATCTCGCTTAATTCCAGCCGCCAACCGCCGGCATTACGGCTGCCACGCGGCGCCTCCTTGGTGGTCAGACGCAAATCCACCACCCGCATGCTAAGGCTGGGGCGATAGGTGATGCTGGCGGTGCCGCTAAAACTGGCCAGCGTCAGCAGCTTGCCGCTAAGGCTGACCACCGCAATCGGGTTGCCAAGCCCATCCACCGCATAAACGCTGCCCGCCACCGGCGTTTTCGCCAAGGTTTTGCTGGTTGCGCCGCTTAATTGCTCACAAAGCGGCAACACGCAACCAACCGTGACCGCCATCCCCGGCCAAATCCCGCCCAAAGCAGGCGGCAGGGGCAACTCGCAGGTAATGACCGTCTCAAATTTCTGCCAGCCGCTCCAACCGCTGTCCTGCAACGCCCCATTCACCGTGCGGCGGGTTGCATGTTGGGCAATCGGGCGCAGCTCCTGCTCCACCCGCGGCAAACCAAGGGGGGGAAAGCCCGCAAGGCTAAGGGTTAAAACCGTGTCGCTCATCCTCTATATCCTTTTCAGCTTGAACAGCTCGGCCAACCGCAACGCGCTCGACATGGCGCCACCCGACCGCTCGTACAAAACCTTAACCCCCGCCAACACCGCCTGACGCAGCATGGCTGGCAGGCTGGTGGCTGAGGCGCCATAACCGGCAACAAAATCGATCTCAATGCCGCGTGCCACCTGCCCCACCGCGGGCAGGCTGATATTGCTGCCAAACACCAACCGGCTTGGCGTGGTGGTGGTGTCCACGACATAGGCGGACGGCGCAACCGTGCTGGCCACCCCGCTGCTGTCGTACACCCGAACCCCGCTAACGCTTTGCAGCGGCGCCTTGGGCAACTCAACCACCACCAGTCCACCGTTCCCAGAAAACTGCGCTGGCCAATCCTGTTGCAGGCTTAACCAGTCCGATCCCACCCCAACCTTAGGTTCTGGCCAGTTGTCCAGCGTCAGACGCCAACTTTGGGTGATCAACACCCGCCCCGTATAGCTCTCCACCGCCTGTCTGGCAGCGGTAATCAAATTGCCGATCAGCGCATCTTCGGCCGGATCCAGCACACCCAAATAGCTTTTCGCCTCAACCAACGTGGCCGGCTCAACCGCTGGCGCGGTTAGCAAAACCAATCCTTGTCTCATCACAACATCCCCTTAAGAAACAAAAAAAGACTTGGCAGATTGTCTCCACCAAGCCCCAAAAAACCCAAACAACTCCAAGCCCAGCTAGCCCATCACCCCATACCCAGCAGCCTGACGCTTCTCATCGGTGCTAAGAAACTCCGCCTTGTTCAGTTTGTCCCACAGCTGTTCACGGCGCAGCGACAGGGCGCTGATGGCATCTGGATCGTAATCAATCCGCAACGGCGCCTCCCCCACCCCGTAAGCCTGCCGCAGCAGCCAGTTGTTCAGCCCGTCGCGCAGCTGGTGCACCAACGGCAGGATGGTTTGCTCCCACAACGCCACCCTTGCCTCGCGCTGGTTGTTATAGGTGTTGTCGCCCGGAATCCCCAACAGCATGGGGGGATAGCCAAAGGCCAGGGCGATCTCACGCGCAGCGGCATAGCGGGCGTTCAGGTAATCCAAATCCCTGGGGTTCATCATCATGTCCACCCACTGCAACCCGCCCTCCAACAGCATCGGTCTGCCCGCGTTGACAGGGCCGCTGTACTGCTCATCCAGCTGCGCTTTCAGCCGATCAAACTGTTCGCTGCTCAGGCTGGCATCCCCATCCTTGCTCATCTGAACCACCAGCGCGCCGCTGGGGCGTGCGCCGTTTTGCAACAGCGATTGGTTCCATTTGGATGCCTCGTTGTGCTGATCAATCGCATAGGCCGCCGCCTCCATCGGGCTCAGGCCGTACCAATCATCCAACGGATGAAAGCTTTTCAGATGCAGGATGGGGGATGCGCCATTGGCCACATCCGCCGACCAGCGGTAGACTTGGCCGTTGATCTGGTATTCATAAGCCTTTGGCACGCCGTACATCCCCGCCACCACCGTCATCCGATCGGGGCGCAGCACCCAAAGCTCGCGCGGCAGCTGGTCACCATCCCCCACCGCCTCGATATAGGCATTGCCGGCAATCAGCAGGTTGCTGTACAGCATCTCAGCCCAACTGGCCTGCCCCTGCGTGGGGTTGGGGTTGGTCAGCAGCCGCAGCAACGGGTGCTCAACCAGCTCCTGATCGCCCTGATACAAAATCCAGGGAACCCCCGCCGCCCCCTGCGCAATCTCCTTAATGCAGCGAAAGGCCACCACGTTGCGCCGATACCCCTCCTCAGCCAGCATGTCGTAGCGCCGCGGTGTCCAGCGCGGCTGATTCAGCTGGCCATAAACCATCAAATGCCCCGCCCTGCTAGCCTTGGCCGCTGGCACAGCATCCGCAGAACGGCTTAAAAAACGTCGTTGAATCCAGTCTTTCATGGAATTTTCCTTGATAAGGTTGATAAATATTGTGTGTGGTGCGTATATGGTGCATAATAGAACCAGATATCGTTGTTTACAGGAGCAGGATCATGACAAGACAAAGCATTTCTCTCACCACCCCCAATGATGATTGGCTTAAACAGCAGGTTGAAAAACAAGAATATTTCAACAAAAGTGAAGTCGTTAACGCTCTGATTCGTCACGCAAGGTTAAAGGAAACGACCGAGATCGATTATATTCGTTCAAAACTGATCAGTGCGGAAAACAGAGAATTTAGTACCATGACAGCCGAAGACATTAAGGCCGAGGCGTTGAAGAAATTAGGTTTTCATGGGAACGTATAAACTTAAAAAACAGGCCGAAGAAGATCTTGTAACAATTTATCAATGGGGTTTTGTGCAGTACGGATTACAAAAAGCTGATTATTATCTTCAAAAAATGTTTGATGCTTTTGAAAAAATTGCAAAACACCCTCTTTCTTATCCATCTGTGGATTATATCCGCCAAGGATATCGGCGCAGAATTTGCGGATCTCATAGCATCTATTATCGCATGATTGACGATACCGCAGAAATCATGACCATCCTTGGCAGGCAGGATGCAGACAAGCTGTTGCAAGAGTTGGATGAATCCACCAACTAAACCACCCGAACCGCAAACCCGCGCTGCTTAACGCTGGCCTGTTTCAAACTGCGAATCGCCCAAACCAGCGCATCCACCCGATCCATTCCTCCGCTCCTAGTCCCACGACGACAGGCCCGCAGCTGCGCCTCCAGCGTTGGCAGACGGCCCACATGCTTCACCCGACCCTGCGCATACAGCATGGCCACCGGTTCCGCCCGCGTCCATTTGTCCTGAACCGCGCGCACCGGCTGGACCACGGCATCCAAGGTTGCACTATTCAAGGCCTCCAGCAGCCAGTCGCCGCCCTGATTGACCTCAACCACCACCTGACCAATGCTGTGCAGGGCAACCAGCGCCGCCACCCGTTCCACCAGCACCTCTGGCCGCAGCCGGTCGCTGGCATCTTGCAGCACATAAAACACCCCATCCTCCCCCAATCCCACCACCACCAGCCCGGTTTCGTCGCTGCTGCTATGGCTGGTTACGGCAGGGTCGATCGCCAGCAGCGTTTTCACCATCGGCGGCGCAGACGCCGGCTCGATCACCGACTCCGCCAAAATCTTAGCGGGCCACAGGGTGTCTGGCGCATCGCTAAGCAGCTCGCCCTCCAACTCCTGCGCAGCCAGCCAAGTGCCGGCATAGGTTTGCTCCAATTCGCTCAAAAATCCCGCCGCCAGATTGGCACGGTTGTCCAGCGTTCTGCCCCTTGTCACCACCACCTCAGCCTTTTTTGCCAGGCTTTCGATCAGCGGTACGGGCTGGGGCGTGGTCGTTGCCACCACCTGCGGGTTTTGCCCCAAACGCAGCCCGAACATCAGCTGATCCCAGGCACCCTGACGGGGCCATTTGGCCAATTCGTCGCACCAGGCCGCATCAAACTGCGGTCCGCGCAGGCTGTCCGGCTCCTCAGCGCCAAAACACTGCGCCACCGCGCCGTTGGGCCAGGTCAGCAGCCGTTTCGATGGCTCATAGCGCGGGCGGTTCCACGGCGGGCTGCAGCTTAACAAGCCGCTGGCCCCCTCAACCATCACGCTGCGCGCCTCATGCAGCGTTGCGGCGACCAGGGCGATACGGCTGGCCTGCCCGGTTTGCACCTGCCAGCTAACCCATTCGGCGCCGGTTCGGGTTTTGCCCCAGCCCCGTCCCGCCAGAATCAGCCACACCCGCCACAAACCGGCCGGCGGCAGCTGTTCAGGGCGCGCCCAAAAGGCCCAGCTGTAATACAGCCGTTCAACCTCCTGATCGCTCAGGCTGGCCAGCAGTTTTGCCCGCCGGCTTTTTGGTTGACAGCTCAGCCAAATGGCGGCTGAGCAGTTCGCGAAGTTCATCGGCGCTATAGCCCGCGCGGATTTTCGCGGCTTTGGCTTTTTTTCGTCCATCACCGCCATCCTTTTCTACCATGTCGCCCATTTCCTGCTCCTGTTGTTTTAACAGCATCGTCATCACCTTTAATCGTTGGTCCAGGGTTGGATACACCGTCGCCACCTCGCCCATCTTATCACCCGCCAATAACGGCTGCCCCTTGGCCACCGCAACCAACAATTCGTTCAGTTCTTGGCTAAGCTGGCTGCCACCATGGTCAACATCAGGATCAGGTGGTACAGTATTTTCTTTTGCAACCTGCAATGGTTTTGGCGTTTTTTGCTTTGGCTTAACTTCAGTCGTTTTTGTTTGATTTTTTTTAATTTTGCTATCTTTGGTCATTTTCTATATTTTTTCTCAGTTTATAGAAAAACCATGCCATTTTCTGTAAAGCTCGTAAAGCGATGTATCCGTTTTGAACACCGCCCCCAACCCCACCAATTTTTCAATTGCATCAAACCCAGCAATGCAGTAACCATTAGCCATCCATGACAGCTTTTGATACGGCTTGGGCGGGGTTTGGCGGTGTTTTGCGCGGCTGGGCTCTGTTGCATGGCTCTAAGGCTAACCACACAAAAAACAACAGGATCCCTCGATGGCCACCGCCCCTAAAAAAACCGCATCCTCCGCCCTGCCCTTGATGCCAAAGGCCACGGCCATTTGGTTGATCGACAACACCGGCCTAACCTTTGATCAGATTGCCGCCTTTTGCGGCCTGCATCAGCTTGAGGTGCAGGCATTGGCGGATGGGGATATCGCCACCGGCCTGCAGGGCTCCAACCCGTTGATGAGCGGTGTTTTGTCGGCTGAGGAGATTGCTCGGTGCGAGGCCGATGGGTCGGCGCAGCTGCGGGCCAGCGAAAGCCGGATTGAGTTGCCCAGCCGCAGCGGTGGCACCCGCTACACCCCCCTTTCCAAGCGTCAGGACAAGCCCGATGCCGTGGCCTGGGTCTTGCGCACGCATCCTGAGGTGCCGGATCACGCGATTGTCAAACTGCTGGGCACCACCAAGCACACCATCCAAACCATTCGCGACCGCACCCACTGGAACCATGCCAATATCCGCCCGCGCCATCCAGTTGGGCTGGAAATTTGCAAGCAAAGCGATCTGGATGCCGTGCTGCAACGCTACCCCAGCAAAAACCCCCTGCCCGATGCGGCCAGCGGCAGCGATACCCACGACAACATCAGCTTTTAGGCTTTTCGACAAAAAAGGTTGGAGGCAATCATGGCTGGCCATTCCCAGTTTAAAAACATCATGTACCGCAAGGGCGCGCAGGATGCCAAGCGCAGCCGCCTGTTCTCCAAACTGGTGCGCGAGGTGATGGTGGCGGCGCGATCCAACGCCGATCCCGCCACCAACCCACGGCTAAGAGCGGCGATCACCGCAGCGCGTGAGGCCAACATGCCCAAAGACAACCTGGAACGCGCCATCCGTAAGGGCAGTGGGGAGGAGGGCGGCGTGGTGTATGATGAGGTGCGGTATGAGGGCTACGGCCCCGGCGGCATCGCGATTATTGTTGAGGGCTCAACCGACAACCGCAACCGCACCGCCAGCGACGTCCGCACCATTTTCAACAAAAACGGCGGCAGCTTGGGTGAGGGAAACAGCGTGGCCTTTATGTTCAAACGCGCTGGCCAAATCACCTATCCCGCCCGCATCTCATTCGATCAATTGTTCGAGCTGGCGTTGGAATTGGGCGCGGATGATGTGCAGGCTGAGGAGGAGGATGAGGAAGGGATGGCGATGCTGTCGGCCTTTTGCGCCCCCGATGATCTGGCCACCCTGCGCGATGGGCTTGAGGCAAAGTTTGGCACGCCGGCCAGCGCCAAATTGGTCTGGCTGCCCCTGACCCCAACCCCCCTTACCTCCAACGATGTGACCGCAGATGCCACCGCCAGCGCCCTGAAACTGCTGGATGCTCTCGATGAGCATGACGACGTGCAGGATGTCTACACCAACGCGGTTTTTGCCGAATAACCGTCCCCCCACTCTTGACAAAACAGGCCGATCGGCCACGATGGCGGCGTCGGTTGGCTGGATGGCCGCTTGCTCAGCTTCGGCTGGTGAGAGGAAAGTCTGGGCTCCATGGAAGCAGGATGCTGGGTAACGCCCAGCGGGGTTGGCTGAAAACGCCAATTCAAGGGAAAGTGCCACAGAAACGATACCGCCGTCCTTGGGTTTCGACCCTTGGGCGGTAAGGGTGAAAAGGTGCGGTAAGAGCGCACCGCCGATTGGGCAACCGATCGTGGCCGCGGTAAACCCCATCCGGAGCAAAACCAAATAGGCAGGGCGCGAGCCCCCGTTTTTCGGGGACTCAATCGGGTTTCCACGATGGCTCTGCGGGTCGGTTGCTAGAGGTGTGGAAGCAATTCCACCCCAAGATGAATGGCCATCCAGGGCGGTTCACCGCCCAGACAAAACCCAGCTTACAGGCCAACCGACATCTTAAATTCTTAATTCCCCTTAAATTCCCCTCCTGCGGAGGGGTGCCCGAAGGGCGGGGTGGTCCTTGTAACAAACAATTCAAACATGGTGCTGCCTGCAGCGCATCACACCACCAAGATAAGAACCACCCCGTCAGGCTGTGCCTGACAAATATCTAAAGGAGGCAGGCTGCGCCTGACAAACTTTTAAAACAACCACCCCGTCAGGCTTCGCCTGCCACCCCTCCGCGGGAGGGGAATTAAGTAACAGACACACCCCCACCCTATCGCTTGACCATTCCGCAGAAGTAACCGACAAAGAAACCACCTAGTCTTCTGCAGCAAGGGTTGATGCCATGACCATCACCGATCCCCACCTTTTAGAGCCCGAAAACCCCACCCCAGTGGTTGAGGAGCATCCGCACGCCGACCCCCTACCCCCGCTTTGGAAACAGGTGGAAATCGCGCTGGAGGATGAGGAGGCTGAGGTGGTGTTGGCGCTGCTGCATGACCTGTCAGCGCCCGACATCGCCCTGGTGCTAACCCAGCTGCGGCACAGAAACCGGCATGCCCTGATCGAATTGTTGGGCGAGGATCTGGACCCCGATGTGCTGGCTGAGCTGGACGACAGCGTGCGCGATGATGTGTTGGAGGATCTGACCCCCACCGAGATCGCCGATGCGCTGAAGCAGATGGCATCGGATGATGCGCTTAACCTGCTAGAAAATCTGGATGAGGAGGAGCAGCAGGCGGTGTTGGACGCCCTGCCCGCCTGGGAGCAGCTAACCCTGCGAGAAGGCCTGACCTTCCCTGAGGACAGCGCGGGGCGGCTGATGCGGCGCGAGGTGATGGCGATGCCGGAACATTGGACGATAGGCCAGGCACGGTTGGCGCTGCAAGACTGGGCGGAAATGCCCGAACAGTTTTATGAAATCAGCGTGGTCAACCCCGCGCATCAGCCGGTCGGCGTTCTGCCCCTGGCCCAGCTGATGCGCGCCAAGCCCAGCAACCTGCTGCGCGATGTGATGCGGCCAGAATTTCATTCGATCGGGGTCAACACAGATCAGGAGGAGGTGGCGCAAATCTTTCGCCGCTACAGCCTGGTCAGCGCCTCAGTGATTGACAGCGATGGCCGCCTGATCGGGGTGATCACCGTGGATGATGTGCTGTATGTCTTGCAGGCTGAGGCGACCGAGGATGTGTTGCGCTTGGCGCATGCGGGGGACAGCGATCTTTCCGCCGGCCTGCTGGCCACCACCCGCCCCCGCTTTGTCTGGCTCAGCATCAATCTGGCCACCGCGATGTTGGCCAGCTGGGTAATCTCCTTTTTCCAAGACACCCTGCAACAGGTGATCGCGCTGGCCGTGCTGATGCCGATTGTCGCCAGCATGGGCGGCAATGCCGGCACCCAAACCCTGGCGGTGGCGGTGCGGGGGATGGCGACCCGGATGTTGGGTGAGGGCGCACGGGGGCGCTTTGTGGTCAAGGAATTGCTGATCGCCCTGCTGAATGGCCTTAGCCTTGGCCTGTTAATCGGCCTGTTCAGCGGCCTATGGTACCAAAATTGGGTGATTGGCGTGGTGATGGGATCGGCGCTGGTCGTCAACCTGCTGGCGGCCTCGCTGGCGGGCACCCTGATCCCCCTGACCCTTGATCGTTTTAAAATCGATCCGGCCATCTCCAGCGGCGTTTTCGTGACCACCGTTACCGATGTGGTCGGCTTTATGGCCTTTTTGGGCTTTGCCACCTTCGCGCTCAAATGGCTGACCTAATCCCCTAGCCAACGCTTGGCGGCGTTGCTAGGATTCTGCCAATCAACCCCTTGATCAAGGCAATCCTGTTTCATGCCACACCCGCCCCACCACCCGCCTGCCAACCCTGCCGAACCGGTCTATATCCAATTTGACAACAACGCGCTGTTGCCCAATCTGTTTGGCCAGCATGGCGAGCATTTGCGCCATATCGAAAAGGCATTGGGGGTGCAGCTTTCCACCCGCGGCAACCGCGTGGCCGTTGTTGGCGCCAACTCCAGCTGCGAACTGGCCAGGCAGGTGCTGATCACCCTTTATGAGCGCACCAAGCGCGGCGTGCTGCTGGATGATGGGGAGATTGATTCGGCCATTCGCGCCTCTGCTGCCTTACCAGGGGCTGAGCTGTTTACCGAGGGCGGCGGCATCAAAACCCGCAAACGCTATGTCGAGCCGCGCACCGCTGGCCAAAAAACCTATGTGGATGCCCTGCAAAAGCACGACATGACCTTTGGGGTTGGGCCCGCTGGAACCGGCAAAACCTATCTGGCGGTGGCGATGGGGGTTGCGATGCTGGCGGCCAATCAGGTGGATCGCATCATCCTGTCACGCCCAGCGGTTGAGGCGGGGGAACGGCTGGGCTTTCTGCCCGGCGACCTAAAGGACAAGGTTGATCCCTACCTGCGCCCCCTCTACGACGCGCTTTACGACATGATGCCATCCGATCAGGTGGTGCGGCGGATGGAATCGGGGGAGATTGAGATTGCGCCGCTGGCCTTCATGCGCGGCCGCACCCTGCACCACGCCTATGTGATTTTGGATGAGGCGCAAAACACCACCCCAGCGCAAATGAAAATGTTCCTGACCCGCCTGGGTGAGCGCAGCAAAATGGTGATCACCGGCGATCTAACCCAAATCGATCTGCCCGCCGGCCAGCGTTCGGGCTTGGCCGAAGCCATTGATGTGCTGGCAGGGGTTGAGGGGGTGGCGGTAACCCGCTTTACCGATCAGGATGTCGTGCGCCACCCGCTGGTCGGCCGCATCATCCGCGCCTATGAGGCCAAAACTTAGCAGCATGCCACCCGATCCTCAAACTGCCCCATTCAACCTAACCATCGACGACCCGGTTTGGGACGATCTGTTGGATCAGCCCGCCGCCACCGTGCAGCAAATCTGGCAGCAGCTGCGCCTGGTTGAGCCACGGCTGGATGCGCAGCGGGTGGAGATCATCCTAACCGACAACGATCTCGTCCAGCAGCTGAATCAGGCACACCGCGGCAAAGACGCGCCCACCAACATCCTGTCCTTCCCCTATCCCCCCGAACAGCTGATCGGCGTGCCGGTGGAGCTGTTGGCCGAATACCCAACGGGGGAGCTGTATGTGGCATCCGGCGTGATGGTGGCTGAGGCAACGGCGGCCGCCAAACCCCTAGCGCATCATTTTGCCCACCTAATCCTGCACGGCCTGTTGCACCTGCTGGGCCATGACCATGAGACTGAGGCTGAGGCCGCGGTGATGGAGGCGATCGAAATCCAGCTGCTGGCCAAGATGAGCATCCCGAACCCCTATAACGGGTAGCGGCGCACCCCCCCTACCCCGCCGCCGACACCGTCATCTTAGGCAGGAAGGGCGCGGGGTCGACTGGTTGTTTGCCTTGGCGCAGTTGAAAATGCAGCTGCGCCTCAGCAACCTTGCCGGTGGCGCCCACCCGCCCGATCATCACACCGTGCCGCACCGATTCGCCGCGCTTGACATACACCGCCTCCATATGGCCATAGGCGGTTACCCAGCCGTTGGCATGCTCCAGCAGCACCAAATTGCCATAGGCCGGCACGTCGTTGCCCACATACACCACCTTGCCATCCGCAGCCGCCTGAATCGGGGTGCCAGCCGCCGCCGCAATGTTCAACCCATCGTTAAACCGCCCCTCATCCTGGCGGCCATAGCCTGACAACAGCCGCCCCTTAAGCGGCCAATACAGCTGGGGCGCGGTGGTGGAGGCGGGTTTCACCTCTGCCATTTTTTTGGGGAGGGGTTGAGCCGCCACCGTCTGCGGCTCATTCTCAGTCGGCACATTGGGGGCTAAGCTGACCGCCTTTTGCTCGGCATCCACCGCTTTTTCTGCACCCGAATGCTCCTCCAACGGTGGGGCGGGCGTGCCCTTGATTTTGGTCGGCTGGGTTTTGGTGGGGGGCAGCGGCGCCAACACCACCGGCTTGGCTAACGGCTTGCTTTCCACTTTTTCGATGGTTGGCCTCGCGCTATCGGTGGTTGCCGTCGTGCTGATGGGCTCCACAGCGACCGCCCTGCTATCTTGTCCAACGCTCCCAGATACAGACTTGCTGGCCGCCGGATGACTGGTCGTCGCCACCCGCTTGCCACTGCCCGCCAGCCCATCCACCACCGGTGCCAACACGGACTTGCCATCCGAACCACAGCCGGTCAAGACCGCCAACAACAGCATCGCGAACAGCCTAAGCGGCATGGGCAGCTCCCGCCCGATGGCGTTGCATCAGGGTGACAAAATCGGCAAACAACCGCCCGCCTTCCAACGGGCCAGGGGCAGCCTCAGGATGGTACTGCACCGACAAAATCGGCAGGGTTGGGTGGTCAAACGCCTCAACCGTGCCATCGAACAACGACGTCTGCGTTACCCTCAGCCCGCGCTCCGTTAAGCTGGCCGCCTCAACCGCAAAGCCGTGGTTCTGGCTGGTAATGCCCACCTGATGGCCGCTTAGCCGCACCGGGTGGTTGGCACCGCGATGCCCCAGCGGCAATTTATAGGTGCGCGCGCCAAAAGCCAGCGCCAGCAGCTGGTGCCCCAAACAAATGCCCAGAATCGGCACCCGCCGTTCGATCAACCCGCGAATCATCGGCGCCGCATAGGCCGCAGTGGCCGCCGGATCGCCCGGGCCGTTGGACAGCAACACCCCAGAGGGCGCCTCAGCCATCACCTGCTCAACCGTTGCATTGGCCGGCAGCACCCGCACGCGGCAGCCAAGGCCAGCCAGATGGCGCAGCATGTTGGCCTTCACCCCAAAATCGATCACCACCACGGTCAGCCCGTTGGCTGGTGCCACCGCCTCACCCCAAACGCCCGCAGCATCCCCCCCAGTTCTCGGCCAATCATAGGCCTGATTGGTGGTCACGGTGATCGCCAGATCCAGCCCGTTCAGGCCATTCCAGCTGGCGGCACGTTGCACCAACAGCGTATCCGCCGGCTCAGACTCCACCTCCCCATGCCAAATCGCCGCATGGGGCGCCGCCCCCGCATCACGGATCATCAGGGTCAGCGCACGGGTATCCACCCCCGCCAGGCCGATCAGGCCATGGCGTTGCAGCCAGCCGGTCAGGCTTTCCTCCGCCCGATAATTGGCGGGCTGTGTCGGCAGCTGCCGCGCAATCATCGCCAGCGCGCGCGGCCGGCCAGACTCATTGTCGTCCGTATTGCAACCAACATTGCCGATATGCGGGCTGGTAAAAGTGATGATCTGCCCGGCAAAGGATGGATCGCTAAGGGTTTCCTGATACCCGGTCATGCCGGTGTGAAAACACAGCTCCCCCACCGCCAGGCCCTGCGCGCCAAAGCCAGTACCGCGCAACACGGTGCCATCCGCCAACGCCAGCTTGGCTGGGTATAAATCTGCCATCATTATTTTTCCTAAATTGCCCTTCTTTCTAACAAAAAACGGCTTGTTCTGCAAAGTCTATCTGTTACCCTAGGCTGTTCTTATTCTGATCGACAGCCCAAAGGTTCTTTACAAATGCCCGCCACCTCCATGCAAGATTTGGTTGCCCTGTGCAAACGCCGTGGTTTCATCTTCCAAGGTTCTGAAATTTATGGCGGGCTGCAGGGGGTGTATGACTACGGCCCGATTGGGGTTGAGCTGAAAAACAACCTCAAGGCTGCCTGGTGGCGGGCGATGGTGTATGAGCGTGATGATGTTGAGGGGTTGGATGCCTCGATCCTGACCAACCGGCTGGTGCTGCGCCATTCTGGCCACGAATCCACCTTTGTTGACCCGATGGTCGATTGCAAAAACTGCCAAAGCCGTTGGCGCGCCGACCATATTAAAGAGGGCAAATGCGACAAATGCGGCTCGAAAGACTTAACCGAGCCGCGCCCGTTTAACCTGATGTTCAAAACCACGGTTGGCCCCCTGAGCGACGAGGATTCCTTTGCCTATCTGCGCCCCGAAACCGCGCAGGGCATTTTCACCAACTTTAAAAATGTGTTGGATGCCACCAGCCGCAAATTGCCCTTTGGCATCGCCCAAATCGGCAAGGCCTTTCGCAACGAAATCACCCCGCGCAACTTTATCTTCCGCGTGCGGGAATTTGAGCAGATGGAGCTGGAATATTTCGTGATGCCAGGGGTGGATGAGGCGGCGCATGCCGAATGGGTGGAACGCCGCCTGGCCTGGTGGCAGGAACAGGGGCTCACCCTTGAAAATCTTGAGGTGTTTGTGGCAGCACTTGAGGATTTGTCGCACTATTCCAAGGCCACCACCGACATCCTCTACCGCTTTCCCCATGGGATGGAGGAGTTGGAGGGGATCGCCAACCGCACCGATTTTGACCTTGGCTCGCACTCCAAAAAGCCTGAGGAGTTGGCATTAACCGCCCGCGTGCTGCCCAACGGCGATTCGGTGACCAAGCTGACCTACCGCGATCCTGAGGCGAATGCGGAAATGGTGCCCTTTGTCATCGAACCGTCAGCCGGCGTTGACCGCGGCGTGCTGGCCCTGTTGTGCGAGGCGTATACGGAGGAGGCGGTGGGCGATGGCACCCGTATCGTGCTGAAGCTCAAACGCCATCTGGCGCCGATCAAGGCCGCCGTCATCCCGCTGGCGCGCAACAAGCCTGAACTGGTGGAACTGGCGCAGCAGGTGAAGAACAGCCTGCAAAAACTGGGCATCGGCCGCATCCTGCTGGAAAACACCGGCAATATCGGCAAGGCCTATCGCCGTCACGACGAAATCGGCACGCCGCTGTGCATCACCATCGACTTTGAAAGCCTAGAAAAATCGCCCGCCAGCGTCACCCTGCGCGACCGCGACAGCATGACCCAAACCCGCCTGCCACTAAGCGAACTGACGGGGTATTTTCAGGAGTTTTATCGTTGATGTGGTGCGAGTGCTGAATCTTTGCTAGACACAAATTGAACCGTCAATTCATCAGCATTCATAACAACTACTCTGTCGCCACTCGACAGAGTATAAATTGCTAGCCTCTCCTCCGGCACCAAAGTGCCATTTGGGCACTCAATAAGTTGTATAGTGTTACCATGAACCACTGGCTCTTGATATACTTGCTCCACTATCGTCATATGAAGAGTTTTCGTTTGATCAAAAAATTCCAGCGTTTTCGCTTTCCCTACCGTTGGCGCATATCCGTTATTGGCAATGGTAAAAAAGGGGGTTGGATCTCTTTTCAGCGTGAATGTAAAAAGCCCTTGAATATCTGTGACCTTAATGGGCGGATTATAAACAGCCAGTTCTTCCTCACAAAACGACGGCAGCTCTGGTTGCAGCTTTGCAGCGCTGGTGTTCGATTGAGAGCTGGATCGCTGAGCTTGTTGTGCTTGTCGCGCGCGCAAATAATCAATAGTCAAGACCAGGTTCAGAACTGACGGAATCTGACTATCTGACAGAGTCCTGCTATCTGGAGTCGCTACCCTAAAACCAACCACACCATTCACACCCGACATTCCACCCCCTTTATCAACATCGTTAACCCTTTGGCGGCATCCCTGCGCCGCCTGTAAATTATTTTTAACCGAAAATATTCTTTCCTGTAAACCAAAAAGCATTCAACTTGTAGGATATCTTTAACGGCCTAACCGTTTTTATGCGCCAGCGCCAATTGCCAGTAATGGGCGGCGGATTGGGGGATAAAGGCCGACTCCTCAGGCCGCAGGGGGCGGAGCAGTTTGGCGGGGTTGCCGGCCCACAGCTCGCCGCGCCGCACCACCTTGCCAGAGGTTAACAGAGCGCCAGCCGCCAAAAAGCCGCCGCCTTCCACCACCGCGCCATCCAACACCACCGCACCCATGCCCACATAGGCCTCATCCTGGAGCTCGCAGGCATGCAAAATCGCGGCATGCCCCACCGTAACCCGATCACCAATCGTGGTTGGGCGCGCCACCACGCCTAAAGAGCCTGAGGAGACATGCACCACGGTGCCATCCTGAATGTTGGTCTGCCGGCCAATTTGAATGCGGTTGACATCGCCGCGCAGCACCACCCCAAACCACAGGCTGCTTTCCGCGCCAATTTGCACGTCACCAATCACGCTGGCGTTTGCCGCCACAAAGCTGTTCGGATCGATCACGGGTTGTTTGCCCGCAAAGGGCAGAATCAACGGCGCCATCAATAGCCAATCCCCAATTCTGCCGTCCTCTCTGCAGGAAACTAATGGCGTTTTTTCTTGGCGGGTTTTTCATCGGCCGATTTTTCACCCGCCGCCAAATCCTCAGCCGCAACCGGAGCCTTCTCAGCAAAAGCCTCAGCCGCTTTAGGATTCTTGGTGGCAACCATCTGTTTGCCCGCCGCCAAATCCTCAGGGCTGATCAAACCGGTGATGCTGGTTAACACATCCTTGGCCTCAGCCGAATTCTGATAGGCCGCAAGGCTCAAATACGCGTAAGCCTCAGGCCAATTTTGCGTGGTGCCGATCCCAATGGCGCTTAGCACTCCATAGTTGTACTGCGCGTTGGCATCCCCCGCCTCAGCCGCCTCACGGTACAAGGTCGCCGCCCTGCGCAAATCACGGGTTGTGCCCAACCCCTCACGGTACAGATCGGCCAAATTGCTTTTGGCCTGCGCGCTGCCCGTTGCCGCGGCCTTGTCCAAAAACACCAGAGCCTTGGCGTAGTCAGGCGCCACCCCAACCCCACGCGCATACATCACCCCAATCGCCAAGGCGGATGGGGTGTGCCCTTGGCTGGCCGCCTGTTCAAACAAAATCGCCGCCCGTTCAGGATTGGCCGCAACCCCCTGCCCCTTAACATAAATCACCGCCAGCGCGTATTGCGCGGATGGATTGCCCTTAGATGCCAAAGGCTCAAACTGCTGAATGGCCGCGGCATAGTCCCCCGCCTGATAGGCGGTCAAACCCTGCTGAATATCAGCATGCGCCACCAAGGAGGCTGAGGCCAACAGACCAGCGGTCAACGAAATAACGGAAACACAGACGCGAAAATTACGAAAAATCAAAGGCATAGAAAAAAATCCAATGCAATAACTAGGGAAACTTTTTAACAGTTACCCCATCTTGACCTGCTTTGGCAAGACATTACGCAAGATTCTTACCGCCCCGTCTGCAACACTGCGGCTAAGGCGCTTTGCTCGTACGCTTTAGCGACTATCCACGAGCCCAACGCCGCCGCAACAGCCACAGGGTTGGTTTTCTATAGGGCAGCAAGCCAAACAAATAAGCCCCTTAAATATGTAAATATTATGTATTGTAATATATTGAATCTATCAATAAGTTTGTTTACGCATTATGAACAAATCAGGAAAAAATATGAAAAATCAACACCAACAGGTTGAGGCTTTAATCCAGCAGTCGGATCCTAAGTTGCGGCCATGGGCCATCACGGAAGCAGCCAAATTTTTCGCAAAAATTCAAAATGATCCTCAGATTATCCCTGAACTGCTTCAAGCACTCAATGATACATATACAAAACTTTACAATCAAAGGAATGAACCCGCTAAACCGAGAAATCAACACCAACAGCATCTTGAGGATTTAATCCAACAGTCTGGCCCTACGTTACCGTCATCGGCTGTCACGGAAGCGGCCAAATTTTTCGCAAACTTTCAAAATGATCTTCAAAGCATCCCTGAACTACTTAAAACAATGAATTATACATACACAAAGCTTTACCCCCCAATTAACCTAACAACGACTGAACCTTTGAAGCTGGATGATCTGTCTCTCAGCGAACGGCTTGAAATACTAAAAAACAAAGATAAGGAAATCTGGATTCGCTTAGAAGTGGCTAGATCGCTTGAAAATCTTAGAAATTATCCTGAGGTTACCCCCGCACTGCTTGAGATACTGAAATATGAGCGTGAGGAGACGCTGTTGGTTGACGCAGTAATTGACGCTCTTGCGCCTTACCCACCTCAAGATAAGTTGGTTGCCCAAGAATTGCTTAAGATACTGGGGAATAGGGAGGAGAAAACATGGATTCGCGAAAAGGTGGCTGAATCCCTTAGGCGGTTCGAAGATTATACCGATCAGGCTATCAAGGAACTGATCAACATAGTGAATGGTTCTTATTATGCTCCGTGGATAGGCGCAGAAGAGTATCATACGTGGGAACGCAAGGAAGCGGTTGAATTCCTTGCTTATTACGGAGATAAGGATGACCAAGCTATCGATCAACTGTTGCACACGGCGCAGAAGGATCGGGATTGGTCGGTGCGCGAAGCAGCGATTAAAGCTCTTACGCGTTACAACACCTATCCGGGGGTTGAATGCGTACTTGTTGACATCATGCAGAACAGTAAGAATCTTTGGCTTCGCACGCAAGCGGCTCACGCTTTTTCGCGCCCCAAAACGCCTAGTCGTTGGGCTGCCCGCGCACTGATTGAGACACTGCAAACCGATCCGGATTTCTGTGTTCGCCACGCAGCGGCAGAATCCCTTAAATTTTACGGAGAGTATCCTGAAGCCAGGAGCGCACTGATTGAAGCCCTAAAAACTGACGATGATTTATGGGTTCGCGAAGCAGCAGCAAAATCCCTTATACCTTACGGAGAGCACCCTGAGGTTCGCAGCGCAATGATTGAGGTCATCCAAAATGATGATCCCAATGATAAGCCAGAATGTTTTATCATTCGCTGTACAGCGCTTGAAACGCTTATACCATGGGTAAAGGAACCAGAGGTTTTTACCGCCTTGCGTGAGCTGCTTGCGCAGGCTTACGAGGAACTTAGGGATGATGCTTTTGTTCCTCCAGTTGGGTGTAATTTCGCTGATGCATGGCCAGTGAATGCCACATCTTCTCAGATCGACTATAAAAATTTATGGGAAATTGTTGTATCCCAAGACCGCGATACAAACGAACACATGAAAGCAAACCCAGCTATGGTCTGCTTAGGTTTGCTGACCAAAGTTTTAGACGATTCTGATAACGACGCGCCATACGGCCGCAATCTGCCTAGCTCAAGCGCTATCTCTCAGATCCATAAAGCTTTCTATGTGTACCCGTGTAGCACTTTAGAAAAGCTGTGGGAAAAAGCTTCTGTCCAATTGGCTAGTCGCAACCTCTAACCTAAAAACCTCCGCGCAAAGGTCTCAAAAAAATTTCATCCGACTTTTGCTTTACAAAGCGATTGAACATCAGCAAAATTCGTTGGATAACTAATGCTGTTGCTAAAAAGGCTTAACGACACTGCTTTGGCCGTTTTTGGTTTCCATCCATATATCATTTTAGGGGGTTTCGCCCGTGTCCATGTCATTGAATCTGAATATTCCTGACGCTCAAGGTGAGCTGAAACCTCGTCTCGCCGTGGTTGGTGTGGGTGGCGGTGGTACCAACGCCGTTGACAACATGATCCGCCTGAATCTTGAGGGGGTGGACTTTGTGGTGGCCAACACCGACGCGCAAACCCTGTCGCAATCCAAGGCTCCCTTGCGGATGCAGCTGGGAACCAAACGCACCAAGGGTCTTGGCGCTGGTGCCCGCCCTGATGTTGGGCGTGAGGCGGCTGAGGAGGCGATTGTGGATGTGTTGGAGGCGATTCAGGGCTACGACATGGTCTTTATCACCGCGGGGATGGGCGGCGGAACCGGCACCGGCGCTGCCCCCGTAATTGCGCGCGCGGCACGGGAACAGGGCATTCTAACCGTTGGGGTGGTCACCAAGCCGTTTCATTTTGAGGGCGCCCACCGGATGCGCCTGGCTGAGGCTGGGATTGAGGAGATGCAGCAGTTTGTTGACACGCTGATCATCGTTCCCAACCAAAATCTGTTTCGCATTGCCGACGAACAAACCACCTTTATGGATGCGTTCCGCACCGCCGATAACGTGCTGTACCAGGGGGTGCGCGGCATTACCGATCTGATTATGATGCCTGGCATGATCAATCTTGACTTTGCCGACATCCGCACGGTGATGAGCGAGATGGGCAAGGCGATGATGGGCACGGGTGAGGCCGATGGGGCTGATCGCGCCATTCGCGCGGCCGAGGCGGCGATTTCCAACCCCCTGTTGGATGATGTGTCGATGCGCGGTGCCAAAGGCATCCTGATTCATGTTTCCGGCGCGTTGGATATGACCCTGTTTGAGGCCGACCAAGCCGCCAACCGCATTCGGGAGGAGGTGGATCCAAACGCCAACATCATCTTTGGGGCCACCTTTGATGAAAAACTGGCGGGCAAAATCCGCATTTCGGTGGTGGCAACCGGTATTGAGGCCACCCATCGTGGCCCAGGTGCGATTGGCGACACCGACTTTTCGGGCAATGTTGCGCCAGCATTCCGCAGGCCAGCTGCAGCCGCCGCCCCCATTCAACCCAATTTTCAACCGCAAATGCAACAGCAGGCGTCTCAGCAACCCAGCAGCGGCGCCTCTTCCCGTGGCTATCGCCCCAGTGCTTACGGCGATTTTCCGCCCGAGCAAGCACATGGGCAGACTGCTGCGCCAGCGCCTAGTCCAGCCAATGAACCGCGTCAGCCCGACTTTGGCGCCCGTCAACCCGCCAACACTGGTGCGGTCAGCGGCTTTGCAGAACGGGTGGCCCAGACCAATCGTGAAGGGGCAAACCGTGGAGAATCCGCACAATCTGGCTACACGCATGCCGCTGATGAGGGGTGGGATGAGATCGTTGGTGGCCAGCAGAATCAAGGCTCACAAAACCAAGGCTATGCTGAGGGCAGACAAGCCGCTGAACGGCCATCCCCTGCGCCCCAACCAGCCGCGGCCAATGTTGCGCCGATTAAGCGCGGCTTGCCGCAGGTGGATGATCCCTTTATCCCACCCGCCGCAACCGAACCGCGCATCATGCCCAGCAGTGCACGTCCATCGGCTGCCCATCAGCAGGCAGCGCCAGCCCAAGGCAACCATGACGAACAAGCCTATAACGATGATCTGCACGGGCGCTCTCCCAGTCTATTTGAGCGGGTTACCAACGCGGCTTTCCCACGTTTAGGCCGTAATCCAGCGGGTTCAGGGCAACCAGCAGGGGTTGAGCCCAGTTTTGGCGGAGCCAATGACGGTGGCGCAGCCGCCTCTCCACAGGGCGCTGCCCCCAACCCTTCGTCTGGCAATCCATCAAAGGATCTGGAAATCCCAGCCTTTCTGCGTCGCCAGGGGAGTTAACGCCCTTTCTTAGCTGAGATCCCCCGCCGCCTAAGCCTACCTTAAAGCTTAGGCGGCGGGGGCAGCCAAATGAACAGGCTTTTTCAACAGAGCCAAACGGTACTCACCAATCTTTTCAAAGCCTATCGCGCGATAGGCTTTGATGCCCGCTGGCGTATCGGTGAACAATATCGCCTTTTTGGTGCCCTTGGTTTTTGCTTGAGCCAACACCCAAGCCAACAACAGCCGGGCAAAGCCTTGGTTGCGGTGCTCTGGCGGTGTCCACACAGGTCCCACCTGCACCACCTCTGCTAGGCGCGCATTAAAACCGCTTAGGGATACGGGAACTCCCCCCGCCAGCAAAACCCAACAATCCTGCCCACGAATCTGTCGATCAACCTCTTCGGCAACCCGTTTTTCAAGAGCGCTGTCATTATCTGCCCCCAATGCCTCAATGGCATAGGCACGACGCCACTGCAGCAACAAATCCATTGAAACATCTTGCATGCTGACAACAGCAACATCATTCGGCAGCTTGATCGCCCCCAAATTCTTTAGATCCAGTTCGTATAAGCCTTCATTCCGATTACTCGCGAAGGCCGCATGTTGCAGACCAAGGCTATTCACCACATATTCTGCTTGCCTATCAGGGCCAAGAACCCCGACCACGGGACGGGTTGCGTAAGTTTTGAAGAACACAACCAGTTGCTCTAACACTTGGGTGTCAGACGCATACATCATGATGTTGCCGTTCCAATAATGCACCAAAACGCCATCCAAATCTTCTGAACTGCCGCGAAAACAGCCGAAATACTCGCCTTGAAAATCCTGGCCCGCATATTCCATGCCGCCAGCTTTGATATTGCTGCAAATATACATGCATTCCGCCTGATAGGGCGCCAAATACTGTTCCAATATCCCAACATCTGCTGTCGTAAGCCGTTTTATGTTCATCACCGCCCCCCCTATTCCTGCAGCAAGCCCAAAGATTTAAAAGAAATAATGCCCTTTTTGCCAATCACCAAATGATCATGCAGGCGAATGTTCAAAAGCCGGGCGGCGAGGGCCAATTCGTTGGTCAGGCGGATATCTTGGGTTGAGGGTTCGGGGTCGCCGCTGGGGTGGTTGTGCACGATGATAATCGCGGTGGCGCCCAGAATCAGGGCGCGTTTCAGGATTTCGCGCGGATAGGCGGCGGCCTGATCCACCGTGCCCCTTTGGTGCACCTCATCACAAATCAGCTGGTTTTTGCTGTCCAGAAACAACAAATGCAACTCCTCAACCTCCAGATAGGCCAGTTTGGTGTAGCAATAGTCCAGCAGTTTTTGCCAATTGGTGAACACCTCCTGCCCACGCAGTTGCGCCGACAAAAACTTGCCCAAACTGGCCTGAACCACCTTAAGGGAGACGGCGGCGCTGTTGGTCATGCCTGGCACCCGCTTTAACTCCGCCACATCGGCCGACAACACGCCGGCAAAATTGCCAAAGCGCGCCAGCAGGGTTTTCGCCAGCGGCTTGGTGTCGCGACGTGGAATGCCGCTGAACAACAGGATCTCCAGCAGCTCATAATCCGCCAGGGCATCGGCGCCGGCGGTTAAGAACCGTTGTTTCAGGCGCTCGCGGTGGCCGCTAAAGGCCGCATCTTTGTCCGCCCCATCCGCCAGCTCAGGCTTTGCCGCCGCAGGATGCACCTGTGATGGCGGCGACAAATCGGCCATATGGCCATGAAAGGCAACTTTGCTCATGCAGCCTTTATAGCCGATTTCGCCGCGCCACGCAGCAGGCAATTTTTTGACTTAACCTTTTGGGAAAAACCCGTTATACCAACAGCAATTGCGAAATTTTTGCGCCAACTGTTGATGATTAGGACAAAATTGATGACCGAAGCGAAAACGCCCGCCCCAAAACAAGCCCCTAAAACCAAAACCGCTGCACAGCCAGCCGCTAACCCCACTGCGCTGGGCACCATCGCCCAAATCATTGGCCCGGTGGTGGATGTGAAGTTTGAGGGGGAACTGCCGGCAATTCTAAGCGCGCTGGAACTGACCAACAACGGCAACCGTTTGGTGCTTGAGGTGGCGCAACATTTGGGCGGCAATATCGTCCGCACCATCGCCATGGATGCGACTGAGGGGTTGGTGCGCGGCCAACAGGTGCAGGCCACCGGCGATTCGATTCGCGTGCCGGTGGGCAAGGAAACCCTGGGGCGCATCTTAAACGTGATTGGTGAGCCGATTGACGATTTGGGCCCGGTCAACGCCAAGCAAACCGCATCCATTCACCGCGATGCCCCCCTGTTTACTGAGCAGGCGACGGAGACTGAGGTGTTGGTGACCGGCATTAAGGTGATCGACCTGCTGTGCCCCTATTCCAAGGGCGGCAAGATCGGCCTGTTTGGCGGCGCGGGGGTTGGCAAAACCGTGCTGATTCAAGAACTGATCAACAACATCGCCAAGGCGCACGGCGGCGTATCGGTGTTTGCCGGCGTGGGTGAACGCACGCGGGAGGGCAACGATCTGTACCATGAAATGAAGGACGCCGGCGTGATCAAAATTGATGAGCACGGCTCGAACGAGGGGTCAAAGGTGGCTCTGGTTTATGGCCAGATGAACGAGCCCCCCGGGGCGCGGGCACGGGTGGCCCTGTCAGGCCTGACCCTGGCTGAGCATTTCCGGGATGAGGATGGGCAAGACGTGCTGTTCTTTGTCGACAACATCTTCCGTTTTACCCAGGCGGGGTCTGAGGTTTCGGCCTTGTTGGGGCGCATTCCATCCGCGGTGGGCTATCAGCCAACCCTGGCCACCGATATGGGTGAGTTGCAGGAACGCATCACCACCACCCACAAGGGCTCGATCACCTCGGTTCAGGCGATTTACGTGCCGGCCGATGATTTGACCGATCCGGCGCCCGCCACCAGCTTTAGCCATTTGGACGCCACCACCGTGTTGAACCGTTCGATTGCTGAGCAGGGCATCTATCCCGCGGTTGACCCGTTGGATTCCACATCCCGCATTTTGGACCCCAATATCGTGGGGCTTGAGCATTACCAGGTGGCGCGCGACGTGCAAAAAATCCTGCAATCCTACAAATCCTTGCAGGACATCATCGCGATTTTGGGCATGGACGAATTGTCGGACGCCGACAAACTCACGGTGGCCCGCGCCCGCAAAATCCAACGCTTCCTCTCCCAGCCCTTCCATGTGGCTGAGGTGTTCACCGGCTCCCCCGGCATTTTTGTGAAGCTGGACGACACCATCAGCAGCTTTAAAGGCATCCTGAGCGGCGATTACGACGACCTGCCCGAAGCCGCCTTTTACATGGTCGGCACCATCGAGGAAGCCCTAGACAAAGCCAAAAAACTGGCCGCGGATATTGCGAAGGCGGCTTAGGTTTTTAATTCTCCTCCTTGGGCGGGTTCAACCCTATTCCCCTCCCGCGGAGGGGTGGCAGGCGCAGCCTGACGGGGTGGTTGTCCATCACAAATATAGACCCTTTTAAAAAAACCCCCCTGCCCTGCTTTT
The DNA here is from genome assembly GCA_044345375.1 of Alphaproteobacteria bacterium. Classification (GTDB taxonomy): domain Bacteria; phylum Pseudomonadota; class Alphaproteobacteria; order CAISOG01; family CAISOG01; genus CAISOG01. The sequence goes on along the minus strand of JBIJBF010000003.1, from coordinate 31,124 downwards.
AACGGCAGAACAGGGGGGGGGAGTTGGGTGTGGGGTTATCTGCTCGCAGTGCCCACAGGAGACAGACTGCTGTAAATACGGTACATCTCCATATCTGTGATATCATCTTTTTTTTCTGGCGTATTTAGTTTGTCAGTTAATGGTTTAGGCTCAAACCCAACATATGCAAAAGTGTTTTCAGGAAACATTTTAACTTGTATAAATTGTATTGCCTGCTGCTGCTGCCGTTTAGCCCATGGCGTTCTTCCCGAGGAACCAGAAGCAGCGGCACCAAAAACGGCACTCATATTAACTTCAATGTATCGCCCACCGCCTGCACCTAAACTTTCTCCTATTTCGCCCAATGATCCTCCGAGGGTGAGATCGTTAAGAGAACCAACGGTTCCTAATTTCCACACAAACCCAGCATTAACGGCCGTTTTAGCCTGCGTCAAGTTTTGGGCGCCGCTTGTAAGCTTAGGGTTAATTGCATATCCAGGTTCGATTCCAATAAAAACCTTAGACCCGCTGACATTCTCGATCGAGAGCGCTGTGCTAAAAGGAATCGTGGATGTTACCTTTTTTTGTGAAAATGGCGCCACTATATCTGCACCAACCCTCCAAAAAGCGGTGGTTTCCTTGCCTAAGGGCAACTGTCCGGCAACACCCAGCTCACCAGTTGGAAGATTAATTCCAGTAAACCTTTGGTCATAGATAACATTATCTATTGCGGCCACACTGCGAAAAGCAAAATTTCGTTCCCCAGCACTCCCATATGGACCAAAACCGACTGCTCCCAATCGTACCATATTTGAGTTTTGCCAAGATAAATTAACTCGATCTTTTTCCGTAGTTAAATTTGTTATTTTTAGTTCTCCAATCACAGGTATCGTATTAATTATATCTACTTCCTCGTATTTTGTTATAGAATTTGTTTTAGATGCTGTTGATACAATAATTTTTGTTTGCTTAGATTGTAGTTCTTGCGTTAATTTATTAATTATACTTGGATCTTCAGCAATAACCTTACTAACATCTATCTGAATTTGCGGCGAAATGTTGTTTTCAAAATATCTTTTTATAGTATTTAAATCAGGATTTTTAACATTTTGCTGAATTTTTCCCGCAAGATCTTGTATTGCTTTTGGAAAATCATTAAAATTACCCGGCCGACCGACTATTACCTCGCTTATTACGCCTGGTTGTGTAACAGTGTATGATACTGGAACAACCTGCTTCTCTATCTTTGTTTCCAAACCCGTAACCACGGGAGACCTTGTTACGGAAACATTTTCTGGTTGGGTTATGAATGCTTGTTGACGAAAAGTTACACCCTCAACAACATCTGTGGGCGCACTGTTTGTTTGGGAATTATTCGCCAAAACAACCGGTTTTGCCGATAATGCTGGTGGTGGCAGGCTGTAGTTTGAAGCACCAGTGTTCAAACCAAGCGCAATATCACCCCCCAATAAGGCTGCACCGGATGCACCACTCTCTTCTATTACTGTTGATTCTTGACCAATATCCCCCCCTTGCGGCACGGGTTCTTGCACAACTGATTTGGCCGCAACTTCTGTCATCGCCAGATCCACCACCTGAACATCATAACTTGGCAGCCTTTGATCTGTTGCAAAAGTTGCGATTGCTTGTTCGGTGATCACATCCTCAGGCTTCTCTGGCGTCGCCGCATTCCCTGCCGTCGCCGTCGAAACCTCAACCATTTCTGACGTTGGTGTCGTACCCTGTGGCAGATCCCCTGGATTCAGCTGTGCCTCCGCCACCTGCCCAAGCGCTGAACCACCACTAACGAAAACCGTCGCTACCGTTGCGAAACTTAAGGCCGCCCTTGTAACCCAATTCGGAACTTTAAAACTCATCATAATTACCTTAAACAAATAAAAGTTAACAATAAACGTTTAATTGTTGTTAATTTTTGTTTTTATGTCAATAGTGTTTCAAATTTTTGACTTTAAATTAAAGATTTCACCGCTCGTCACCCCGAGCCATCGCCAAAACCGGCCGCCAAACCGCTGCCACCGCGTGTTGACCCAGTTGAACAGCGCCCGGTTTTGCGTTAGCGTCGGCGCAAGTTAAAACCCTGATTGATGGATGCGATGCGATGTCTAAGCCCCCCGTGACGCCTGTGGTGCTGTGTATTCTGGATGGGTGGGGCTATCGCAGGGAGGGGGCCAACAACGCAATCGCCCAGGCCAACACCCCCAATTGGGATCGCATCATCGCCAACCATCCCCATGGGCTGATTCAGGCCTCTGAGCTGCATGTGGGGCTGCCCGCCGGGCAAATGGGCAATTCTGAGGTGGGGCACATGACGATTGGCGCCGGGCGGGTGATCTATCAGGATTTGCCCCGCATCGATCAGGCGATTAGCGGCGGCAGCCTGGCCAGCAACCCCATCCTGCTGGCGCAGCTTGCGGCGGTTAAGGCCGCCAATCCCGACAATCCCACCATCCATCTGTTCGGCTTGCTGTCGGACGGGGGGGTGCACAGCCACCAAAACCACTTGGTCGCCCTGATCAAGATCATCACCGCCACTGGCGTTTTCGTGAATGTCCACGCCCAGCTGGATGGCCGCGACACCGCGCCGCAAAGCGCCCTTGGCTATCTGGGCCAATTTCAGCAGCAGCTAAAAGGTGTAACGGGCTGGCGGATCGCAACGCTGGGCGGGCGTTACTACGGCATGGATCGCGACAACCGCTGGGACCGCGTGGAAAAAGCCTATCAGGCGATCGTGGCGGCACAGGGCGCGGTGGCCAGCAATGCTCAGGCTGCGATTGAGGCCGCCTATCAGGCTGGCTTGACCGACGAATTTGTGCTGCCCACCGTGCTGGATGGCTATACCGGCATCCAAGCTGGCGATGGCCTGCTGATCGGCAATTTCCGTTCTGACCGCGTGCGGCAAATCCTGCGCGCCCTGATCGACCCGAACTTTACCGATTTTGCGCGGCCGAATCCTGTGCGATTCAGCGACGTGACGGGGCTGGTGGAATATTACAGCGATCCCGCGCTGAACGCGCTGTACAGCGTGATTTTCCAGAAAGAAACGATTGTGAACGGCTTGGGCGAAGTGGTCGCCGCCGCAGGGCTAAAGCAACTGCGCGCCGCCGAGACCGAAAAATACCCGCACGTCACCTTTTTCATGAACGGCGGGCGGGATGAGCCTAGCGAGGGCGAGGATCGGTTGCTGGTGCCATCGCCAAAGGTGGCGACCTATGATCTGCAGCCCGAAATGTCGGCGCCAGAACTCACCGAAAAATTGGTGGCCGCGATTGCGCAAGGCACCTACAGCCTGATTGTGGTGAATTACGCCAATGGCGACATGGTGGGCCATACCGGCAATTTGGCCGCGGCGGTGGCAGCGGTTGAGGCGGTGGACCGTTGTGTGGGACAGTTGGAATCTGCCCTTGCCGCGCAAAACGGCGTGCTGCTGATCACCGCTGATCATGGCAATGTGGAAATGATGGTGGATGAGGAGACCGGGGTTGTCCACACCGCGCATACCACCAATCCCGTACCGCTGGTGTTGGTGGATGGCCAGCATCGCCTTGGCTTGGCTGCACGGGCTGTCGATGGCGCGGCGGGGCTGGCCGATATTGCGCCCAGCATTTTGGCGATCATGGGGCTGGCCAAACCTGCGGAAATGAGTGGGCAATCTTTGGTTGTGCACTTGGTTCCTTAGCGAACGCCGTAAAATTCCCCTCTTGCAGAGGGGTGGCAGGCGAAGCCTGACGGGGTGGTTCTTAGCGGCAGATATAGCAGGGGAATTAGAAGGATGACAATTCTACTCCGCTATCAGGCAGCCACACTGGATGATGCCGCCGCGTTGCGCCCATTGACCGATTTGGGCATGCAAAGGGATCGGGTGGATTCCGCGCTGATAAAATCCAACAGCTTGAGCACCGCCGGGCTTTGCTCAACGCCGGTTTGCAGATGTTCCAGCTTTTGCTGCACGGTGCCGTTGCCGTCAAACAACTTGTCGTAAACGCTGCGCAAGGCCGCCATCTCCTCCCGCGAGTAATTGTGGCGTTTTAGGCCCACAAAATTCAGCCCCTGCAGATGCCCCCGCTCCCCCATCACCAGGCCATAGGGAATCACGTCATGTTCAACACCGGTAAGGCCGCCGATCATCGCGTTGGCGCCAACCCGCACATGTTGATGCACCGCGGATAAGCCGCCAATAATCGCATCATCGCCCACGGTGACATGGCCGGCCAGGGTCGCGTTGTTGGCCATCACCACGCGGTTGCCCACGATGCAGTCATGGGCGATATGCACCCCCACCATCAGCAGGCAATCATCGCCCACCTGGGTCAGCAGGCCGCCGCCTGCGGTGCCGGTGTTAATCGTAACATATTCACGGATATTCACCCGCGCGCCAATTTCCAGCCGTGATTTTTCGCCGCGGTATTTCAAATCCTGCGGCGGTTGGCCTAGGGAAGCAAAGGGAAACACCGTGCAGCCAGCCCCCAGGGTGGTCGCGCCATCCACCGAAACATGGCTTTTCAGCTCGCAATCATCGCCCAACACCACATCCGCCCCCACCATACAATAGGGGCCGATTTTTACATTGGCGCCCAGCTTGGCGGCAGGATCGACGATAGCGGTGGGATGAATATTTTGCAGCAAAATCAATACGCCTTAAGCTTTAAGTTTTACGAATCCACAATCATGGCGGAATAGGTGGCCTCAGCCACCACCACCCCATCAACCCGCGCAACGCCGGTGAATTTCCAGACATTGCCGCGGCTGCGCAGTTTTTGCACCTGCAGCTCCAACTGCGCGCCAGGCATCACCGGCCGGCGGAATTTGGCATCCTCAACCGACATGAAATACACCAATTTCCCTTCAAACTCCTTGCCCAAGCTGTAGACCACCAAAACGGCGGCGGTTTGCGCCATCGATTCGATGATCAGCACGCCAGGCATCACCGGCATTTTGGGAAAATGGCCACTGAAATACGGCTCGTTAATCGTAACGTTTTTGATCCCCAACGCGCTCTCATGCGGCTTGATCGCCTGCACCCGATCGATCATCAACAACGGGTAGCGGTGGGGAATCATCTCCATAATTTTGATGATGTCGCAACGGTCACCTTCCATTGTTGGTGCCAGTGCGGCTTGCGTTACACTTGCTTCCTGCTCTGGTGCCGCTACGGCCAATGATTGCGCTGTTGCAACGACTTGTGCTGTTGTCATGATCTCTTCCTTACCCTTCGTTCTTGCCTTTTTCTGCAGCCTTACGGCCAGCTAGCTTGGCCAATGCAATCGCCTGGCGACCAAACAACCGCATCTCAACCGCTGGACTGCCGCCCATCACCATACCAGCAGGGACATCGCGTGTCACACCACTTTGTGCGGCAATTTTTGCGCCTGCCCCGATCGACAAATGCCCAACCAAACCAGCTTGCCCGCCGATCTGCACAAAATCCCCCAATTTGGTGCTGCCGGCAATACCAACCTGAGCAACCAGCACACATCCACGGCCAACCACTACGTTATGACCGATTTGCACAAGATTATCAATGATGCAACCCTCCCCAATCACCGTGTCGGGGCCACTGCCGCGATCGATGGTGGTGTTGGCGCCGATTTCTACCCGATCCCCCACCCACACCCGCCCCAATTGCGGCACCGGCGTAAAATTCCCCTGATGAAAGGCGTAGCCAAAGCCAGGCTGCCCCAGCTTGGCGCCGCGGTAGATCTTGACGGAGTGGCCGATCACGCTGTGGCTAACCACCACCCCATCCTCAAGCCAGCAATCATCGCCGATCACAACGCCCTGCCCGATCACCACATGGTTGCCCAGGCGCACCCCATCCCCCAACTTGACCCCTGCCGCCACCACCGTATAGGCGCCGATCACGCAATTTTGTCCAAGTTCGGCGGTGGGATCGATCAGCGCGGTTGGATGAACAGCGCTCATACCAGCTACAGGCTCAGGATACAGGCGCGCGGCGATCATCGCGTACACCCAATAGGGCTGTGGCGTGATCAACGGCACCACACCGGCCGCCAGCTCTGATGCATATTCTGCGGTCAGCAAACAGGCTGAGGCCTGCGTGCTGGCCAATTGGGGGCGATAGGCAATGTTGTCGAAAAACGTCAGTGTTCCTGATCTGGCCTGATCCAAGGGCGCGACATCCTCAATCAGCAGGTCGCCCTGATCGGCTGGCAAATCCACCGGCAAGTCGGCACAAAGCTGCGCCAGCCTTTGCCCCCCGCTTGGACCCCCGCGGCGTTCAAAAAAGCGCGGATCTGCCATCAATCAACCCTATTTCTTAGCAGGCGCGGATGCAGGAGCCGCTGTCGTCGTGCTTTCTGGCTTAATTTCAGGCAGCTTTTGATCGATCGCCTTAACCACCTGATCGGTGACATCCAAGGTTTTGTCAAAAATCAGCAGGTCAGCCCTGGAAAACACCATCGAAAATCCGTTTTTCTCAGAGATTTCGGCCACGGATTCCAGCATGGCTTTGCGCACCTGGTTGTTGCCATTGGCAAATTTTTGATCCAAATCGCGGCTTTTGTCCTGAACCTTTTTCTGGAAAGCGGCAACTTTCTCCTGAAATTCCTTGCGCTTTTGCTCAAAAGCCTCAGCCTTTAGCACGCTGCGCTTGCCGGCCAGTTCCTGCTCCTGATCCCTTAAGCCAGACTCCTCCTTCGACAGGTCTTTCTGCAGAGCCGTTTTTTGCGCCTCCAACTGCTCACGCCACTTGGTCGCAGCCTTAGAGGCTCGCAACACCTCCTGCACATCCACCACCGCCAATTTTAGGGCATGTTGACCAGACGCAGCGGCGCTGGCAGAAGATGAAGTGTCCTCAGCCCACGCCGATAGAGTTGCAGCCTGCAGCGCCAGAATGGCGGCCAGAAAGAAGAAAAGTTTTTTCATTAAAATTGCGTTCCAAAGTTAAATAAGAAATTTTCGGTGCGGTCAAAATTTTCTTTGACCAACGCCTTGGCATAATCCACACGGATCGGACCAAAGGGCGATTCCCAAGCTATACCAATCCCAACCGATGCTCGTAAAGAGCCATCATCGCGAATGGTCGCGCTTTTTTCATCCACGCTGGTCAGGGTTCCTGCCACCCCAAACAAATGCCCGCGCAGATCAAAATCGCTGGGCAAGCCCAACGGAAAGCCCAGATCGCTGCGCCCCAAATAGTAGTAGTTGCCGCCAAGTGCCTCGTTCAAGCCGTTATCACTGCCCGTATCTCTTGGGCCCAAACCGGCGGAACGAAAGCCAGGAAAGCTTTGGCCACCTAGGAAAAAGCGGTCAGGAATGCGCACATCACCATCCAAGCCAAAAATTGCCCCCCCCTCAGCCCCGATCGCCAGCACCACCCCATCGGTGATTTGCTGATAGTCGGTCGCCTCAAGCTTGTTGCGCAGGTAGTTGACATTGCCGCCAACCCCCGCCAAGTCGTTGCTTAGCTTGGCAAAATAGCCGCTGGTTGGCTGAATACGGTTATCCCGACGGTCATACAACAGCGATTGACCGACCTCTGAGGTGATATAGGTGCCCTTTAAATCTTGGATATACAGCGACGCGGTATCGGTAACGTCACGCACTTCGCTTTGCGAAACACGGTAGCGCAACTGCTGCGACCAGCGTTCGTCGATTTCATAACTGGTGCGCAGGCCCAAGCCCGTCTGGGTTTCCTTGTACGAGCTTTCCTGACGGTAATCGCTGGTGGTGCGGAACAGGTCAAAGCCGCCGGTCATGTTGCGATCCAAGAAATACGGCTCGGTGTAGCTAAGATTGTATTCCTGGCGTTTGGTCGACAGCTGGGTGGCCAAACGCAAATCCTTGCCCTCCCCCAACAGATTTTTCTCGCCCACGCTAAAATTGGCCAATAGCTGTTCAGAGGTGGAGTAGCCTGCCCCCAAATTGATCGAACCGGTGGATTTTTCGGCAACATCCACCTCAATTTTGGCGCGATCTGGCGCGCTGCCGGGCAGGGTGTTGACATCCACCTTTTCAAAGAAGTTCAGGTTTTTCACCCGTTCGCGCGACCGTTTCAATTTGGCGGTGTTAAAGGCGTCGCCCTCCGCCAGACGAAATTCGCGGCGCACCACCTCATCCGAGGTGCGGGTATTGCCCCGCACGGTGATCGATTCCACAAAAACCTTGGGCGATGGCTTTACCACGAAATTCAACGCCACCGTCAGCTTCACCGGATCCAGCTCAGTCTGCGGCTCCACATCGGCCAGCGCGTAACCAAGGCTGCCCAATTTGTCGCCAATCGCCACCACCACCGCATCCACATCCTTCGCGTTGTACCAATCGCCGCTGTTCAGCTTGATCAGGGGGCGCAGCTGATCCGCCGACACCTCAGGGATCGCCAGCTGCAAATCAATCTTGCCGAATTGATAGCGCGGCCCCTCAACCAACGGAAAGGTTACCAAAAAGCCATCCTGCGCTGGCGTCAGCTCAGCAATCGGCGCGCCAACGGTAACCGCCGCATAGCCATTCTGCTGATAAAATTTGGTCAGCAACTCCTGATCATAGCTCAAGCGGTTGGGGTCATAGCTGTCGCTGGTGGACAAAAAGCGGTACCAGGCCGTTTCCCGGCTCATCACCACCTCCTTCAAGGTGCTGTTGCTGAAAACCTTGTTGCCTGAGAACTGAATGGTTTGGATATAGGTTGGCTTGCCCTCATCCACCTCAAACACCACATCCACCCGGTTTTGATCTTTGGCGATGGTTTTGGGCACAATTTTGGCGGCGTAACGGCCATCACGAATATACAATTGACCCAGCCGCTGTGCATCCGCCTGCGCCTGCGCGGGGGTAAACACCCCACGGGGTTTCAGGGAGATTTCCTTTTGCAGGCTTTCGGTGCTCAGGCTCTTGTTGCCCTCAAACACCACCTGATTGACCAAGGGATTTTCACGCACCACAATGAACAACGCATCCGCGTTCTGACGGATCGACACATCGCTGAACAGGCCGGTCGCGTAAAGATTTTTCACGCTTTCGTCGGCTTTCACGGGATCATAGATATCACCAGGCTTGATCGCGACATAGGTGGTGATGGTGGCCGATTCCACCCGCTCATTGCCGCTGACCTGCACCGTGCGCAAAGCCTGCGGCGCATCGCCATCCGCGGCATAAAGCGGCGCAAGCAGAGAAAAATACAGCGCCACAGGCAGCAGGACGCGGAAGAGAGAAAAAGCTTTCATGGAGCCAACCTAACGCCTAAAGACCAACGAAATCAAGAATTTTAAACATCCGCAGATCGTTATAGGTCACAAAAAGCATCAGGCAGATAATCAGCCCCATCCCCACCATCATGCTGTACTCCTGAACCTTTAGCGCCATCGCCCTGCCCCGAACCGCCTCAACGATATAAAACAGCAAATGACCGCCGTCTAAGCCTGGCAGCGGGAACAGGTTGATCAGCCCCAAATTGCACGACAGCAGCACCAGGAAATACAGCAGCTGATCTAGGCTGACGGTCGCGTAATCCCCCGACATCTGGGCGATGCGCAGCGGCCCGCCCAAATCCTTGGCCGATCGGCTGCCGCGAATAATCTGACCAATCGCGGTCAGGGTGTTGGCCGACAGGCGGTAAATCTCATAGGCAGCCTGGGATGGCGCATCCGCCGCCGCAATCGGCACCACATCCACCGCATTGGCGCGCAAACCCAGCAAACCAATCTTTTGTTTGTTGCCAAAATTGTCTTCCAGCTCACTTAATTGGGGGGTCACGGTTTTTACCAAAATCTCGCTTCCGCGGCGATATTCCAGCTCAACCGGCGCATCCAGCCCCACCTGCACCTCACGCTGCAAATCCTGGAAGCGCAGCAGGCGGCGGCCGTTAAGCTTGAGAATCTCATCACCCACCTGAATGCCCGCCTGTTCCGCCGCCGAACCGGCCACCACCTCACTCACCAAGGGCTTGGTGACCACCTGACCGATGAAAATCAGCATCAGGGTCAGCACCACCCAGGCAAAGATAAAGTTAAAGGCCGGCCCCGCGAACACGATCAGCGATTTTTGCCACAGTTTTTTGCCATGAAAGGAAACCGCCAAATCCTCCTTGCTCATCCCCGCCAACAACTGGCTGTCAGGGCTGCTGCTGGCTGAGCTGTCGCCAAACATTTTGACATAGCCGCCAAAGGGCAGCATGGAGAATTTCCAGCGGGTTTGGTGGCGATCGTTCCAGCCAAAAATTTCGCGGCCAAAGCCAATCGAAAAGGTCTCAACCCGCACCCCACAAAGCCGCGCCACCCAAAAATGGCCAAATTCATGCACAAACACCAACACCGTGATAATGCCGATAAAGGGCAGCACATAGTGTTCAACGAACTGCCAAACCGACAAAAATGCTTCAAACATATTGGAAATGCCTCTAAAAAAACTATCCGGTTAAGGCGGTTAACGTGGGCTGCAACGAACCGCCAAGCCTTTGCCGCAACCATTGATCATATTCTTGAATATCGTGCAGGCTGGCCAAGCTTGCAAGGGGAAAATCCGCGAGCGCCATTTCCATCGCCGCCTCAATCATCTGGCTAATCCCCAAAAAGCTCAGCTGCCCCTGCAAAAACGCCGCCACCGCCACCTCATTCGCCACGTTATAGGCCACCATCGCCCCCTGACCCGCCCGCAAGGCCTGATAGGCCAGCCTGACCGCGGGAAAGGCAGAATCATCCACCGGCAAAAATTCCCACACACCCTCAGGGCACCAATCGCCCTGCGCGGCGGGTGCCTGAAACGGCTGCGGCCAATACAACGCCTGCTGCATGGGGTACAGCATGTCGGGTGGGCTGCTAAGGCTAAGGCGGCTGCCGTTGCGCAGCCGAACCATCGCGTGCACCTGCGCCTGCGGATGCACCAGCACCTGAATTTGATCGGCGGAGAGAGCAAACAGGCACGCCGCCTCCATCACCTCCAGCCCCTTGTTGGCCAGGGTGGCGGAATCGACGCTGATCTTGCTGCCCATCCGCCAAATCGGGTGGCGCAGCGCCTGCGCTGGCGTGACCCTGGCCAGGGCTTGGCGATCCATCCCGCGAAAGGGCCCGCCTGAGGCCGTGATCGTCACCCCGCTCCACATCGTTTTGGGCAGATGTTCCAGCAATTGAAACAGGCTGTTGTGCTCAGAGTCCAGCGGGATCAGTTGGGTCTGGCATCGCGCCGCCTGCTCGCGCAGCAGCGGCCAACCGCACACCACGCTTTCCTTGTTGGCCACCGCCAGCACCTTGGCATGCGCCGCCAGCGCTAAAGTGGTGGGCAGGCCGGCCAAGCCAACCACCGCCGACACCGCGCAATCCACCGGGCGCGCCGCCGCCTCCAACATCGCATCACCCCCCGCCGCCACGCTGCAGTTCAACCCAGCCGCATGAACCGCGTCGCGCAACTCCTGATAGCGGCCGGCATCGCTTAGCACCAGATGCGCCGCCTGCAGCTCGCCGCCCAACCCCACCAGCCCCGCCACATCCTGCGCCGCCGTCAACACCTCAACACAGAAGGCTGATGGATCAGCCGCCACCACCTGCGCCGCCTTGCGCCCCACCGTGCCGGTTGCGCCAAAGATGGAAAGGGTTTTGGTCATTCTTGGGCCCATTGCCAATGCAAACTCATCCAAATCATGAAGGCGCACACCGCGGGCATCACCAGCAAATGGCCATCCAGCCTGTCCAGCACCCCGCCATGCCCCAGTAGCAAGCGGCCGCTATCTTTAACCCCGCAAAGCCTTTTGAAATAGGATTCCAGCAAATCCCCAGCCTGCGCCAAAACGGCCAGTAGGATCCCGAACACACCGATCAACAGCCCATCCCAAACAGGTGCATTGGTCGAGGAGCTTGCCCACGCACCCAAAACAACCATCATCCCGCCGAAGCCAAGCACCGCGACAAGAGCGCCGCTAACGGTTTTTCCCGGGCTGATGGACGGCGCCAATTTGCGACCACCGATCAGGCGCCCGCCAAAATAGGCAAGCATATCGATGATGGCGATAAACAACACCAACACAAGATACAACCCCGCGCCATCACCCGCATCCCACAAAAACCAAGTCACCGCGCCAAAATAACTACCCAGCACCAGGCTTAGCACCCCCACCATCGCAACGCGGTGAGCGACCCGGCGGCCCGGCCACCAACGGCGGGTCAGCGCCACGGTTTCCCACAACATCAGGGGAAATACCACCAGCCAATGCGCCGCCAGCAGCCATCTTCCTCCCAGCTCCAACAAACCCGCCAACGCCGCCAGCAGCAGCACCGCGGTCAGCGTCCTTTTCCCCAAATCCTGAAATTTCCCCGCAGCGATCATCCCACCACCGCGCCGAAACGTCGCTCGCGTTTGCCATAGCTGGCGATCGCCGCCGCAAAATCCTGCTCAGCAAAATCGGGCCACAGCACGTCGCTGAACACCATTTCGGCATAGGCCATCTGCCACAGCAGAAAATTGCTGACCCGCATTTCGCCGCTGGTGCGCACGATCAGATCGGGGTCGGGCAGATCGTGGGTGCTTAAGAAGCCGCCAAAACTGGTGGTGTCAATCGCATCCAACTGCAGCTCGCCGCGTTGCACCAAACAGACCATTTGTTTCACCGCCTGCACCACATCTTGGCGACCGCCATAGGACAGCGCCAGGGTCAGGTTCAGGCGGCTGTTGCCCGCGGTTTGCTGCTCAACACTGGTCATCAGGGCGACAATATCTTTGGGAAAGCGGTCACGCTCACCAATAATGCGCAGGCGCACCCCCTGGCGATGCAGCTCAGCCGCCTCAGCCCGCAAATAGCGGCGCAACATCGCTACCAAAAAGGTCACCTCCATCTGTGGCCGCGACCAATTCTCCGACGAAAAACCGAACAGGGTGATAAAGGGAATGCCGTGGTGGATGGCGGCCTTAACCGTGCGCCGCACCGCCTCAACCCCCTGACGATGCCCCGCCGTGCGCGGCAGGCCACGCGCCTTGGCCCAACGGCCATTGCCATCCATAATAATGGCCACATGTTGGGGATTCATATCTGCAGATAATGGAGACACGGCAAAGACCCTAACCACAAGAAACAAAACACAATTTTTATTTTATATGCTTAGCCAGCGGCCAGCATCGCCCGCACGTCAAAGCCCAACACATCAAACGCCTCAGGCACCGTGTTGACCACCGTTGGCACGACACGCAACAGGTATTTTTCTTTGTACAAATGCTCAATCAAGGTCATCACGGGATCCCAAAACCCGCCTGGATTCACCAAAATGACGGGCTTGTCATGCAGCCCCAGGTATTTCCAAGTCAAAATCTCAAACAGCTCGTCTAGGGTGCCATAGCCGCCCGGCAGGATTAAAAACGCATCCGACAGATGGTAAAACATCGTTTTGCGTTCATGCATCGAATTGCACACCTTTAGGTCGGTAATGCCGCGATGCCCCACCTCAATATCGTACAAAAACTGCGGGATAATGCCGATTACCTCAGCCCCCGCGGCCATCGCCGTATCGGCGGTAAGCCCCATTAGGCCGGTGTCGCCGCCGCCGTAGATCAGCTTCAGCCCCAACAGGCCAATCGCCCTGCCCGTCTCTTCCGCAACCCGACCGTGGCTTGGTTTGTTGGGCCCTTTTGAGCCACAGTAGACGCAGATAGACTTGATCATGGAATAGATACAAAAAAGCTAGATTGGCAAAACAATCCACCAGCTATGCCAGCTTTGCGGGCAAAACACAAGAGCGGGCAAAACAGTTTAGGCGGGGAGGCTTCTGTTGCCCGGTGCCTCCCCAAACCGCGCTATCTAATCCGCCGGCCTACTACCCTTTAGGGGGGTTCAGCCATGGACTAGGCAGCGAGCGCCACCGGCATTGCTGCCGGCTGATTATCATTGGCACTTATAAAAATGACCCGATACGGCGGTATCATGCCGAGAAAAAACAAGTCTTTACCACGCCCCGTCAAAGCCTAAGTCACCCCCAAAATCCTTTGGTAAAAATGGTGGAGGTGCCGGGTTCCGCCCCCGGGTCCGCAACGCTTATTACACAAGCCATTTATTTCCATAGCTGCAAGCAGCAGGGCTAGTGTAACAAACATGCACCGAACATGCAAAGAAAAAGACACCGCGCAGCAACAAAGCCACACGATGTCCAATTCCCATCAACAGTCTTACGCCATGCAAGACGCCCTATTGATCCACGGCTTCTTTCAAAGCGGTATGTGGCTTAAATTTAGGCTGTTTGGACGCCTTAATTTGAATTTTTGCACCGGTTTGTGGGTTGCGGCCTTCTTTTGCCTTACGTTCAGAAACGGCAAAAGTTCCAAAACCGATAAGACGAACCTCCTCATTCGCGGTCAACGCTCTTTGAATGCTTTCCAGCACGGCATCGATGATTTTGCCGGTTTCGGTTTTTGTAACGCCGGTTGAGTCGGCAACTTGAGCGATCAGATCAGTTTTGTTCACGATCATACCCTTTCAAAGCTAAAGATGAAAATCCCTTAGACAGCGCGCCTAAGATGCCCGAGTTTTACCACAATCAGCCCATAGGCAAAAGAGAAAAATGGCTGTTAAGGCAGAAAAATCGCATCTCACAGCGAAACGCCTGCCAAAAATCTTTATGGGATAAAACACGCCTATAGCACTATCTAAAAAACAGCCTACTCCCGCTAATGCGGCAGTATCGACTTGGTGTTTTCAAGAATAGGTTGCGATGGGGCCACGGCCTTGCTGTCAACCGCCGGGGCATCCAAATCCTCATCCGGCAAAACAATCGGCAGCAGGGGGCGTGTCAATGCAATCGCCAAAACCTGATCCGCCGTATGCACCGGAATAATGGTTAGCTCCTTTTTGACCTTATCCGGAATGTCCTCAAGGTCTTTTTCATTTTCCCCTGGAATCAGCACCGTTGTCATGCCCGAACGCAAGGCGGCCAGCAGCTTTTCTTTCAGGCCACCGATCGGCAACACCCGGCCACGCAGGGTAATCTCCCCCGTCATTGCCACGTCACGACGCACCGGAATGCCGGTTAAAACCGACACCAGGGTGGTGCAGATCGCAATGCCCGCGGATGGACCATCCTTGGGGGTTGCCCCCTCTGGCACATGCACATGAATATCTTTTTTGGCATAGATTTTGGGGTTGATGCCATACAGCGCACTGCGGGATCGCACAAAACTGTCGGCCGCACTCACCGATTCCTGCATCACCTCGCCCAACTTGCCGGTGCATTTCACCTTGCCGCTGCCAGGCAGGGTAACCGCCTCAATTTGCAAGATATCCCCACCGCTCTCGGTCCAGGCCAAGCCGGTGGTCACGCCAATGCCATCCTCAGTCTCCGCCGCGCCATAGCGGAAGCGTGGAATGCCAGCGTATTTGTTCAAATTTTTGGCCGATGCAACGATTTTGGATTTTTTGGGATCCTCCAAAATCCCTTTCACCGCTTTGCGGCACAAATTGGCCAATTCGCGTTCCAAATTCCGCACCCCCGCTTCACGCGTATAGGTTTGAATCAGGCGTCGCAAGGCCTCATCCTGAATCAGCAATTCCCCCTGCTTCAGGCCAGCAGCCGCCATTTGTTTGGGAATCAAATGGCTTTTCGCAATCGCCAGCTTTTCATCCTCCGTGTAGCCTGGAATGCGGATAATTTCCATGCGATCCAACAGCGGTTGGGGCATGTTCAGCGTGTTGGCGGTGGCGATAAACATCACGTCGGAAAGATCGTAATCCAGCTCCAAATAATGGTCGTTAAAGCTGTTGTTTTGCTCAGGATCCAACACCTCCAACAGCGCGCTGGATGGATCGCCGCGCCAATCCGCGCCCAATTTGTCCACCTCATCCAACAAAAACAGCGGGTTTTTGGTTTTGGCTTTTTTCATCGATTGGATAATCTTGCCAGGCATTGAGCCGATATAGGTGCGGCGATGCCCCCGAATTTCCGATTCATCCCGCACCCCCCCTAAGGAAAGCCGAACGAAATTGCGCCCCGTGGCCTTGGCAATCGATTTTCCTAGCGAGGTTTTTCCAACCCCTGGCGGCCCCACCAAACACAGAATCGAGCCCTTCATTTTGCCAACGCGCTGCTGCACCGCCAGAAATTCCAGCACCCGCTCCTTCACCTTTTCCAACCCATAATGATCGGCATCCATCACCGCCTTGGCGTGGCGGATATCCTGTTTTAACTTGCTGCGCTTGCTCCACGGCAGCGAAACAATCCAATCCAAGTAGTTGCGCACCACGCTGGATTCCGCCGACATCGGGCTCATGCTGCGCAGCTTTTTGATTTCAGCCTTGCATTTTTCTTTGCCCTCAGCGTTCAGCTTAAGCGCCTCAATTTTCTTCTCCAGCTCAGCGATCTCATCACGCCCATCCTCCCCCTCGCCCAATTCTTTTTGGATCGCCTTAAGCTGCTCGTTCAAATAGTACTCGCGTTGGGTTTTTTCCATCTGCCGCTTAACCCGACTGCGGATACGTTTTTCAACCTGCAGAACCCCAATCTCATTCTCCATAAAGAAAATGACCTTTTCCAGGCGTTCTTGCACCGATGGCATTTCCAGCAAGGCCTGCTTGTCAGGAATTTTCAGGGTTAGATAGGCCGCCACCGTATCCGCCAGTTGCGCCGCATCCTCAATCTGGTTAACGTTGTTCAAAACCTCAGGCGGCACCTTTTTGTTGAGTTTGATGTACTGCTCAAACTGCGCCACCGCCGCGCGTGCAAGCGGTTGAATATTCTGATCAAAGGATTCATGAAAAGCCGCCACCCGCCCACGGTAGTACAGCTCATCCTCCAAAATATCCAAAACCCTGACCCGTGCGCCCCCCTCAACCAACACCTTGACCGTGCCATCCGGCAGTTTCAGCAGCTGCAAAACCGTGCCCAGGGTGCCGGTTCGGTAGATATTGGCCGCCGTCGGCTCATCGTCCTTGGCATCTTTTTGGGTCACCAACAGGATTTTTCGGTTGTCCTTAACCACCTCATCCAGCGCACGAATCGATTTTTCACGACCCACAAACAGGGGCACAATCATATGCGGGAACACCACAATGTCCCTGAGCGGCAACACCGGATAAAGCGAGGTAAAATCCACCGTATCAAAGGGTTCGATCATCAGGGCTTCCCTTATGGGTTAAGATTGATCTTGAATGCGTCGTGCCATAACGCTGTAGAAAACATGGGAGCAAGCACGGCCAGTTTCAAGCAAACCGTCCGCCAACCCACAACATTTTTTCCCACCCCCTTTTTACGAAGCCGATGTCTGCGCCAACTCTGCCAACACATGCAAGGGTTTGGTGCCATCAGCCACCGTTTCCCTAGACAGATAGACCTTTTGCAGATTTTTCTCAGACGGCAGATCAAACATCGAATCCAGCAACAGACTCTCGAGAATAGAACGCAAGCCCCGTGCACCGGTTTTGCGGGCGATCGCCTTTTCGGCAATGGCCAGCAGGGCATCTTCGCCAAATTCCAATTCCACCGATTCCATTTCAAACAGTTTTTGATACTGCTTGACCAGAGCGTTCTTCGGCTTGGTCAACACGTCAACCAGGGCGCGCTCATCCAAGTCTTGCAGGGTGGCGATGACCGGCAAACGGCCAACGAACTCAGGAATCAAGCCGTATTTCAACATGTCCTCAGGCTCTACCTGCCGCAATATCTCACCAACCCGACGATCCTCAGGCGCCTGCACCGTTGCGCCAAAGCCGATCGAGCTGCCCTTGCTGCGCTGCGAGATAATTTTCTCCAACCCCGCAAAAGCCCCGCCGCAAATAAACAGGATGTTGGTGGTATCCACCTGCAAAAACTCCTGCTGCGGATGTTTGCGGCCACCCTGGGGCGGAACCGAGGCAACCGTGCCCTCCATAATTTTCAGCAGGGCCTGCTGCACCCCCTCCCCCGACACATCGCGGGTGATGGAGGGGTTGTCGGATTTGCGCGAAATTTTGTCGATTTCATCGATATACACAATCCCGCGCTGCGCCCGCTCAACATTATAGTCTGAGGCCTGCAACAGTTTCAGGATGATGTTTTCCACATCCTCACCCACATAACCCGCCTCGGTCAGGGTGGTGGCATCCGACATGGTAAAGGGCACATCCAGAATGCGCGCCAAGGTTTGCGCCAACAGGGTTTTGCCGCTTCCCGTTGGGCCAACCAACAGGATGTTCGACTTGGCCAGCTCCACCTCGCTGCCGCCCTTGGCATTCTGCGCGATCCGTTTGTAGTGGTTGTGAACCGCCACCGCCAGCACCTTTTTGGCATGGTCCTGGCCGATCACATACTCATCCAGCGTGCTTTTAATCTCGGCAGGACTTGGCACCCCCTCCCGCACTTTGCCGGTGGTGGCGCGGCTTTCCTCCCGGATAATATCGTTACAAAGCTCAACGCACTCGTCACAAATAAACACGGTTGGGCCGGCAATCAGTTTTTTAACCTCATGCTGGCTTTTGCCACAAAATGAGCAAAACAAGGTGCTTTTGTTGTCAGTTCCGCTGGATTTGGCCATCGTAAGCCTGCCTTTCTAATCAATTACCCCGCCCACAAGGCAGAAAAAATCAAACCAATCATGTGCTTTGTGATTCTAACACCACCGACACTTAAAAAAGTGTTAAGCCCACAACACCCACCAAACCTATCCCTTGGCCTTGTCTTGGACATCGGGCAGATCTGGACGTTTGATCAAAATCTCATCAATCAAACCAAAAGCCTTGGCATCCACCGGCGACATAAATTTGTCGCGCTCCAACGCCGTTGCAACCGTTTCAAAAGTTTGGCCGGTGTGATCCACATAAATTTGGGTTAAACGCTCACGCAGCAACAAAATCTCACGCGCCTGAATCTCAATATCCGTTGCCTGCCCCTGCGCCCCACCAGATGGCTGGTGGATCATGATGCGGGAGTTGGTTAGGGCGTAACGCTTGCCCTTTTCACCGGCGGTTAGCAGCAGGGAACCCATGCTGCAGGCCTGACCCATGCAAACCGTCGCCACCGGGCAGCGGATATATTGCATGGTGTCGTAAATCGCCAAGCCAGAGGTGACCACCCCACCCGGGGAATTGATGTAGAAAAAGATTTCTTTGGTGGGGTTTTCCGACTCCAAAAACAACAGCTGCGCGCAGATCACTGAGGAGACGGCATCGTTCACCGGCCCCACCATGAAAATGATCCGCTCCTTCAACAACCTTGAATAAATATCAAACGAACGCTCCCCCCTGGCGGTCTGCTCAATAACCATGGGAATTAAGGAACTCATATGGGTTTCAAGGGGATTCATGATGTCAACCTTAGTTTGTTTTAGGGAATCGTTAGGAAAACGGCGGCTTAATGGTGGTGGTGGTGGTAGCTTGGATCGTTGCACGTGTGCGCATCATGGTCAACCGCATCATCAGCATCGCCAGCAACCGCGGACGGCAACAAGCTGTTGCCCACATCCTCCGCAAGCGCGGCCAGCTCCTCAGCCGACACCGGTTTTTCCGTAACCGTAACCTGGGTCAGGATATAGTCCACCACCTTGTCCTCCAGCACTGGTGCGGTCAAACGTTGCAGGTAGGATGGATTTCTTTGGTAAAATTCGATCACTTGCTTGGCTTGTCTTGGGTAGCGCTGCGCCTCAGCCGTCAACACCCGCCGCAAATCATCCTGCTCAATCACAATATTTTGGATACGACCAATCTCAGCCAGCAACAAACCCAGCTTCACCCGACGATTCGCCAATTTTTGGGCTTCCTCATCGCTCGGTTTTTCCTCAGTTCCTTCCTGACCCGCAAAGGTGTGTTTCAAGTTCGCCAACTCCTCCGCCACCATGAATGCGGGCAACAGGAAATCGCTTGCGGCATCCAAGCGATCAAACAGTTCTTTTTTCATATGGTTGCGGCTAAACTTGTCCAAATCTTTGGCTGAATCCTCCGCAATCCCCTCACGCAGAGACGCCAGATCAGGCTCGCCCACTTTCTGGGCAAACGCATCATCAAGAACGGCGGCCTCCTTCTCCAGAATCTCCTTAATCGTCACCTCAAATTCCGTTTCGGCGCCGGCCAGTGCGGCAGAGCCATAATCGGCAGGAAAGGTAATTGGGAAGGAGAAGGTTTCGCCAACCGTACGGTTGATCAATTGATCTTCAAAGCCAGGGATAAAGCGGCCTGAGCCAATTTCAATGGTAAAATCCTCGGCGGTTCCGCCCTCAAACGGCACCCCATCGCGGCTGCCCACAAAGCGCATTTTGACCGTATCACCATTTTCGGTGCGCTGCCGGGTTGAGGGTTTGAATTCCCCATACTCTGCCGCCAGCTCAGCCAATTCTTTGTCAATCGCCGCTTCTGCAACCACCGCCACCGGTTTCTCCAGCTGAATCGCCGCAAAATCTGGCATGGAAATCGTGGGGAACACCTCAACCGTCAGGGTGTACTCCAACTGCTGACCGGATTCAAACTTCACCTCAGCCACCTTGGGGCGCGAGATCGAGCGCAATTCTTTGTCTTTAAGCGCCGCCTGGCTTTGCGAATCCAACAACTGCTCCAACGCCTCCTGCTCAGCCGCGCTGCCGTAGCGTTGACTTACAATGCTACGAGGCACTTTCCCCCGGCGAAACCCCTTAACCTCAAGGTTTTTGCCGATCTCATCCAGCCGTTTTTGCACCTCAGCCTCAACAACATCCTGCGGCACGGTGATTTTGTACTGGTGGGTTAAGCCGTCAACGGCAATCGTTTGAACTTGCATCAGATCCTCATCATAAAAAATTTAAAGCCAAATTAAAAAAACTTTAGGGCGACCCCAGCGGCTGGTCAATCTTCAATAGGCTGCTACCGCCGGTTATGCCGGTTTTTTTACCGTTTTCCCTTGAAAATATCGACCAATTGCCCAGCCACCGCCAACCCCTCAGCCCGTGGGCGTTGAAACAGGTTGCGGCCAATCGCGGTGCCGTTGCCGCCGCCAGCGGCCACCTGGCGCATGTTGTTCAACACCGCCTCCTCACTGGTGGCCTCCATCCCCGACACCACCAACAGACGGCGGCCGCCAAAGCAGGATTCCTTAACATGCGCCACCCGCTCAGCCAAGGTGTCTTTTTTGACGCTGGCGTAGGCTTTTTTCGCCACCTCAAGCTCAATATGCGCGGTGGGCGGCTTAACCTTGACCACATGCGCCCCCAATTGGCAGGCCAAATGCGCGCCATAGGCGATCACGTCTAGCGCCAATTCGCCCTCCTTGCTGACATCACCACCACGGGCGTAGGACCAGATCACCGCCGCCAAGCCATAGGCCTTAGCCTCAGCAATCACCTCACGGCATTCCTCCAGAATTTCCAGATTTTGATCGGAACCGGGATACAGGGTAAAGCCAACCGCTGAACAGCCCAGGCGAACCGCATCGGCCACGGTGGCGTTGCAGGATTGGTCGGCCGCGGTTTTGTCACGGTACAGGCTGTTGGAGCTGTTGATCTTCAGGATGGTCGGGATCGCGCCAACAAAGCTGGGCCCCGCGCATTCCAGCATGCCCAGCGGCACCGCAATCGCGCTGACCCCCGCGTCCAAGCCAAATTGGAAATGGTAATGCGGGTCATAGCTGGCCGAATTGACCTGAAAGGCCCGCGCTGGCCCATGCTCAAACCCCTGATCGATCGCGTAAACGATCATCTTGCCGGTTCCCGCCAATTTGCCATGCATCAGGATCCGCGCCAGATTGGTTTGGGTGCCCAGATTCTCGCTGGAATAATCGGTCAGAATACGGCGTACATTTTGCGTTAGGCGCATAAGATTTCTCCAAAATAGCGGTAAAAAGAGGGTGACTTAGGCCGCGGCGGCTGCCTGCGATTGCTGCATCACTTGGCCGATGGCAACTGCGGTATCCAACATGCGGTTGGAAAAGCCCCATTCGTTGTCGTACCACGACAATACCCGCACCAACCGCTTATCCACCACCTGGGTTTGGGTCAGATCGAAACAGCTGGAATGCGGGTTGTGGTTAAAGTCGCTGGAAACCAGCGGCACGTCCACCGCCTCCAACACATTTTTCAGGCTGCCGTTGGCCGCCGCCAGAATCGCGTTGTTGACCTCCTCAACCGTCACATCGCGCGGCGCGATAAAGTTAAAGTCCACCACCGACACATTGGGGGTGGGGATGCGAATCGCGGTGCCATCCAACTTGCCCTTCAACTCAGGCAGCACCAGGCCAACCGCCTTGGCCGCCCCGGTGGTGGATGGAATCATCGATTGCGCCGCTGCCCTTGCCCGGCGCAAATCGCTGTGCAGGGTGTCCACCAGACGTTGATCGCCGGTGTAGCTGTGAATGGTGGTCATGTAGCCATGCACGATGCCAATGGCGTTGTGCAACACAAAGGCCACCGGCGCCAGGCAATTGGTGGTGCAGCTGGCGTTGGAAATCACCAAATGCTCGGCGGTGAGCTTGTCATGGTTGACGCCATACACCACCGTCAGGTCGGCTCCATCAGCCGGCGCGGAAACCAGCACCCGCTTGGCGCCCGCCTCCAGATGCTTGGCCGCATCCTCCCGCTTGGTAAAGCGGCCTGAGCATTCCAGCATAATGTCAATGTTTTTGGCGCCGCTGGGCAATTTGGTGGGATCTGGCTGCGCCAACACCTCAACCCGGCCGCGACCAAAATCCAGGCCGCCGTCAACCACCCGCACCTTTTGCGGCAGGCGGCCGTGCACGGAGTCGTATTGCAACAGATGCGCGTTGGCATCAACCGGCCCCAAATCGTTGATAAACACAATTTCGATGTCGTTGCGATCACTTTCGATCAGCGCCCGCGCCACCATACGACCAATGCGACCAAATCCATTAATTGCAACGCGTACGGCCATCGAACTTCTCCTTAAAATTGTTTTTTTACATACGAAACGGATTCCAGCTATACCGCCTTGTTTAGCAGCTGACAAGGCCTGCTGACCACCCAAAATGATTTTTACCGCGGCTCGATGGTTCTGGCCGTGGTTGGCACATATTCCTCAAACCACGCCGCCAACCCTGCCAAGGCTGGATGGGCCAGCGCCGCCGCCAGCTGCCCCCACACCCGCGGCAGGTGTTTGAGATAGATGGGCTTGCCATCACGGTGCCAAAGCCGTGCAAACACCCCCAAAATACGGGTATGACGCACCGCCGCCACCGCCGCCCAAGCTTGCGCAAAGTCCTGTGCGGAAATTTGTGGAAAGGCCGCCAAGTAACACGCCACCTGTTCCGCCACAACATCCGCCGGGAAATCCCGCCTGGCATCCTCAAGCAGCGAAATCAGGTCATAGGTTAGGGGCGCGGTCATCGCATCCTGAAAATCCAACACCCCCAGTCTTAAATCTGGCAGGATCATTAGGTTATCGAGATGGTAGTCGCGCAAGATCACGGTGGTCGGCACCACATGCTGCGCCGCAATCGTGCCCCCCCAGGCCTGCCGCCACTGCTGTTGCCCAGCCAAGGACAAGACGGGCAGACCAACCGCCGGCATGTACCAGTCCAAAAACGCCTGAATATCGCTTAGCATCCGATCATTGCTATAGGCATGCAAACCGCTGTCGTCGGCCAAGCTGGCACACTGATGCAGCCGGATCAGGCTATCTACCGCTAGGCTCAACACCTGCGTCAATTTTGCACGATCCTGCACAGCATCCGCGCCATTCACATACAGCGTCGCCGTCAGCTGGCCAAAATCTTCCTCAAGCAAAAAGCCATGGGCATCATCCACGGCGTCAATCGCTGGCACGGTTAGACCGGCATCGCGCAGCAAGCGCGCCACCTGATCGAACTTCCACACATATTCCATCGGCGGCGCGGCGTCCATCAACACCGCAGCCCCCTTATCCTGCTGATGCAACCGCCAATAACGACGGAACGAGGCAT
This sequence comes from Alphaproteobacteria bacterium, assembly GCA_044345375.1. Taxonomy (GTDB): domain Bacteria; phylum Pseudomonadota; class Alphaproteobacteria; order CAISOG01; family CAISOG01; genus CAISOG01. Next base: position 7,359 of record JBIJBF010000003.1, on the reverse strand, counting down.
CCTGACCCATCGCGCTGATAGCGGCATCGCCCCAACCCGCCTGCGTCAAAAACGCCTGCCGTTGTTGTGCACGGTTGGATGGATCATGTTGGGGGCAATGGGTTTGGATCAATTGGGCGATTGGTAGAAACAGCGCTTGGCAGCTGCCGTGCAGGTGAAACTCCAGGTGCCGCAACTCAGCCCCCTGCCCTGCCTCATCCTTAACCTGATCGCCATCAACAAAATCCAGCACGATCCCAAGGCGGTTCGGGGGCAAATCATCGGCCAACAGATCGGGCCATTCCAGCAACAGGCCGCCCCCTTGCAGTTGCGGCAGCTGCTCCACCAGCCCCAACCCCAACGCCTGCTCCCTGGTCGTCAGGCGGTACAAATCGGCGTGCAGCCAACTGGCGCCGCTGCTAAGCTCATAGGGCTGAACCAGGGTAAAGCTTGGGCTTGGCACCTCAACCACCCCAGCATCCAACGCCTGCAAAAACGCACGGGCAAAGGCGGTTTTTCCGGCTCCTAGCCCGCCATTCAGGCCGATCACCCAAGCCGTATCGGTCTTGGTTTGCTGGCAAATATCCGCCAGCCCCGCCGCCAACGCCTGCAATTGGGAAAGCGCAACATAGCGGGCATACAGGGTGGGATACATAACGGCAAACAACCAACAAAAAGAAAAGTCTTGCCCAAAAATGGACAAGACTTCAAGGGATCTGTTTCTATTGTTGGCTGTGAATTATTTGATTTGCAACAGCTCAGTTAACATTTCATCCGCGGTTTTTACCACCTTACCGTTGGCGGAAAAGGCGCGTTGGGTGATAATCATGTTGGAAAACTCCTGGGCAATATCCACGGTGGAGGATTCCAACGATCCTGGGGAGACCTGCCCAACCCCCGCTGAGTTTGATGGCTTAAGATCCACCGCGCCAGATTCGGTGGTGGCGTTAAAAACACCACCGCGATCGGCCTGCAAGCCATTGGGATTCGGGAAATCCGCCAGCGGAATCTCATAAACTTTGCGGGTTTGCCCATTGCTAAACAAAGCCGACACAACACCCAGTGTATCGATCGAAACGCCGGTTAGCTTGCCAAAGGCTGCCCCATCCTGAACCACGGGGGAAGAACCATATTGTTGGGCATATTGCCCCAAGCCATCCGACTTGCCGGTACCAAGGGCGCCAGCCGTACCAAAATTAAACGCAATCGTTTGCGACGCTGATGCGCCAGAGGCACTAAAGTCAAAGGTCATGTTCATTTTGCCACCCACCAGCACCGAGGTGCCGTTGCCGGTAAGACCACCCGCAGCCGCCTGTTCAATACCGTTCAAGGTGCCGTCGGTGTTAAACCTGACAATGACGGCGTTGGTAGCACCAGAATCATCGATCAGCGGGGTGGGCGCACTGGCAACCAAACTGCCCCCCCCATTGGGCAAACTGGTGGTCAGGCGCCATGTATCAATCCCAACCTTGTGCCATGTAAGACGCACCTTTTGGTTGTTGCCCAATGAATCATAAACGGTAAGATCACTGGTGCTTTTGGAGGCGACAGGCGCGGTTGAGGAGGGAACCAGAGCACTGGCGGTGAACCTGGAATCCAAATTCGCCCCAAAGGCCAAATTTTGGGTCTCTTTCGCTTGCCCTATAATATTGGTGGTGTTAATGGGCTGGACAGTCGCAATATCATTGGAACCAACGGGGCGATTCCCTGCATTGTCCAATGCCCAACCTTGCAAATAATAGCCGTTGGAATTGACCAAATACCCCGCTGCATCTGGACGAAAATCCCCCGCCCGCGTGTATTGAATCGGCAATCCGCTGGCGGCTGAGGAACTGCCCCGAACCACAAAAAAACCACTACCAGAAATCGCCAAATCGGTGTTGTTGGTTGAGGAGACCACAGAGCCCTGCGCGTCAATCATATTGGCCGTGCTGGTTCGCACCCCCCCTGGGGAATAGGCCGCCGCGCCAGCAGTATCGGTGACCAATTCGGCAAAACGGGTTTCCACCCGCTTATAACCAATCGTGCTGGTATTGGCGATGTTGTTTGAGATGGTGGACAAAGATTGAGATTGCGCACTTAAACCCGTAATCCCAGCAGAAAGAGCTCCATAAAGCGACATAACAATACTCCAAATAATAGATGTTGGAAAAATAATTTTATGCGGAAGTTATTTCTAATATTTTATCTAATGTGATTTCTTTTCCTTGCGATAACAAAATTGGACTACCGTTTACAAATTTTAGACCTTGAATATTGTTAACAATTTTGGTTGAAACGCTGGTAACCACATCTTTGGCATCCTTTGCCTCAACAGACACGGTGTACACGCCTGATGCCAGCGCATTGCCACCGTCATCCTTGCCATCCCATGTCAGGTTGTAGGTGTCGTTGGTTTTATCCGCATCAATCTGCCTAACCACCTCTCCCTTACCGTTTTTGATGGTGAGTTGTACTGAGGCTGGATTGCCGGTAATCGCATAAGAAAATTTGGCCTGCCCCCCGCTTAACACCAATTTGTTGTCCTCTGTAACCACCGATTTCCCGATATAGGAAACCGCGCCGTTAAGAATGGTTTGGTTTTGCGAGGCCAGCAGTTTTTCCAAATTGCTGTTGGATTGGATGGTTTGTTCGACCTGCGAATATTGCGCCAACTGCTGCGTAAATTGCGATGGATCTTGCGGGTTGGTTGGATCCTGATTTTTTAACTGCGTGGTTAACAGCTTTAGAAACGTGTTTAGATCTGCCGACAGTTTGGCGGTCGAGGCAGAACTATCCGTGCCCGTATTGGTGGTTGTGGCGGCCTGAGCATTAACGCTAGGCAAATTGGCGGTTCCAGTGTTCACAGTCATACCACAATCTCCTTCTCTCTATTAGACGCTTAGGTTAAGGCGGCCATCATGGTTGACGGCCTGGTTGTTATTGATGGGATTGGACGAAATGCTGGCATCTGCCAATACACTATTAGGCTGGGCATAGGCGGCGCTGCCAAAATCCTGTTGCGAACCTTGTTGCCAGCCCTGTTGACCTGCTTGCTGTCCGAATTGTTGCCCAGATTGTTGACCACTCTGATCCAACCAATCTCTGGCCAATCCTTGGGAAGGGATGCTGGTATCGCGCTGTTCATAGCGAATCGCGTTGTCGGCCAGCTTTAGCCCACTATCGGCCAGCAACGCCCGCAACTGCTCGCTGTCGCGCTGCAGCAACTCATAGGTTTCAGGGCGATCGATGGTCAGCACGGCACGCACATGGTGATCGGCGTCCACCTCCATGCGAATATCAATTCCGCCCAACTCGTCCGGCGAAAGGCGGATACGCATATGGCTGCTGCCCTCATTCACACCGCGACGAATCGCCACCGTGACCTGCTCTGGCACCGCAGCGGTCGACCCATCCGCTTTGTTGATAGGAACAGGGGAAACAACCGTGTTGGTGTTTAACGATGCAGAATTGGGTGTTGCGGGCGCGATTCCCACCATCTGGCCAAAACTGGGCTCTGCCACCGGTTCTGCCGCCTTGCTGTTCTCGTTGCTTTCTTTAACGGTGTTTGGCTGTTCAGGCTGTGCCAATTTTTCTGTGAATGTTTTGGGCGCATTGGCGGTTTTCACTGCCTTAGTTAAGGGGGTTTCCATCGCATTGCTGTCAAGCTTGGCGAACTTAGACAACACCTGCTGACTTTCCTGCAGCGCCATGGTTGTTGGAACCGCTGCTGCGATAGAGGGGATGATTGAGGGGGCGATGCTGGGCGCGGTGATGGAAGAAGCGGCTTGCGGTTTTTCCACAGGCGCGTCTTTCGAAATACCGTCTTGCAAAGAACTGTTGGCAGGGTTTGCCTTAGTCAAGGCGACCGTAACAGGGTTGCTGTCAATCCTTGCGGCCAATTCTGCAGGCACCGTGGCTGACACGCCAACAGCCTGACCCGCAGCAGCCGTATCAACCACTTTAGGGGAAGCTTTAGCTGCAGCATCCTGCGAGGCAGCAGAATCCACCAACTGAGGCTCAGATACAGCCACCACTCTGGCGGCTGGGCTATCGATTGGCAGGCTGGGAGCCTGATCCAGCCCCTGCTTAACGGTGGGGAACACGGTGTCCGAAACCTTGCCCAAAACAACACCAGCACCAGCACCAGCACCTGCCCCACCCTGCTGATCAACCATGCTGTTCTCAGCAACCGGATTGGTGTTGTCCAACATTACGGGCGGCATCATCACGGGATAGGCCGCGATCAACGACAGCGCCTCAGCCGTCTGATCCCCATCGCCCTCAAGCTTGGCGTTGGATTTTGCATCCACCGTATCTTGGCCTTTTTCATCCCCGTTCAAAGAATCGTTTAAACCATTGGGTTTGACCGTGGTTGTGGCCAAAGTTGATAAAGGTGTTTTGGGCAACGCACCCTGCAACACATCGGCAAGAATTGCTTCCCCAGTCTGTTGCGGTGCTTCTTGCTTGGATTGTGTTTTGTCTTTCCCCACATCTCCCGCCACATCTCCCATTGTGAGCGCCGTTTTGGGAAATACGTAATTTTGTGCCGCGTTCAGCCCCTGCAGAATCTGCACAAACGGGGAATCCGCCAGCAAGGCATCAAACTGCTGCAACACACCACCATCAAGATTGGGGATCCCCCCTAAGGTGGATTGGGTGGTTAACACCGATGAAGAAATAGATATATTCATACCAAGCCTTCATGCAAATTTCAGGCCAAATTTCAAAGCACGCCCAAAAACGCAGTTTTTTTAAGGTCTGTCCACAAATAAACACAATTGTATGTTCAGCTTGCTGTATACCCACCACTGCTAGGAGCTGACTTTTCCAAGTAAGATGCGATGATAGTGCTTGCTTATCCTACCCACAGTTTTTATAGTCCCTCTGCCGTTTCAAGCCGCAATCTTGCTGCCCAATCTTTTTACCATGGGGTTATGACGTGTTAACTTTGCATCGGTTGGTCGTTGAGCTAAAAAATCTTGCGAACCAGCAACGTTTTCCCCTATCTAGCGATGAACATGCCGCCTATCGGGCAATCGTTCTGCATAGCGAGGGCAAGGCAAAAATGAAAGACCTGCAGGAAGGCCAACAAAGCCTGCGCGCGCTAGACAGCTTGTCCAACCTGCAACCAGCTGGCGGCCTAACCAACCTGATTGTGGAAAACCGCCAACAAATCGCTTTTATTTTGGCCAGGGGCTGCCTAAATCTGGCCTGTATGGAGCTTGAGGAGATGTTTCCGCCCCCGATGCAAAAGGCAGAGCAAAAGGCTTTTTGCGCACGCCTGAACACCTTGGCCACCGAACCAGTAAATTTTTCCCTGCTGCAGGAACTGCGCAATTTTGTCCTAGACGCTCTTATTGAGGAGTCTGATGGCTACCATATGGGCCATTTTTGGCAACAGGTTCGCCTGTTGGCACCCATTTTGATCAACAGTCTTGATACATTGGCCTTGGCAAGCATGGGCGCTGCGGAAAGCGGCACCGCCAAGCGCAACCAGGTCAATCAGCCCCACAACCAACACGGATTCCGTGTGTTGCAGGCCTCCTAAGACTACCCCCCTGCCAATTTACTCATAAACAACAGCCGCCTGCTGGAATCCAATCGCACGCACCCTTGAAAGCACTTTTGGCACCTGAGCTGGGGTCAGGGGGCCCAGCCGCACCTTGGCACTGCCCGCCGTGCTGACCAGCAAAACCTTGTGGCTATCAGGAGCCACAATCGGTGCCACCGTGTCCTTAACCCGCGCTGCCACCGCTGGCTTAAAATTGCCGACCTGCACAAAGGCTGGCCCCCTTGCCACATTCTTGGCCACGCTTCGGGCCACCGGTGGGCGCGGCGCATAGGCAGCCGGCACAGAAACCGAGCTGGCGACAGGATTGGACGCCGCAACGGCTGTTGGCGCAGGAGAAACTGGCACAGCAGCAGCCGCTGGCGGCCTGCCCGCTGTATAGGCCGCAATCGGGCTATTTCTGGTGGTATCAACCGGTGGCGGCAGGGGGGCAGCGTTGCCATCTTGAACCATCATTAACGGCGGCGGCGCACCCCCCCCCTCCCCCTGACCAGTTGTCTTATTGAGCGCCACCGCGCTGATGCCGCTGGTGCGCACCGTATCCACCCGCTGGGCGGGCGCGTTGATATCGGTTGGCGCCACCAAGGGCGGGGGCGGTGGCAAATCGGCCAGCTGCAGGTTGCGCCCGCTCAGCATCGCCTGTTTGATCTCCCGGCTTTGCTCCTCCAACACCGTCACATTGACATAGGCGGTTCCCTTGTCTTTAAACCCCAAAACCTCCGCCGTGCGTTCCGAAACATCGATCACCCGATCTTTTTTATAGGGGCCACGGTCGTTGATGCGCACCACCACCGACTGGTTGTTTTCCAAATTGGTGATGCGGGCAATGGTGGGCAGGGGCAGCGTGGTGTGCGCCGCCGTCAACTGCTCCTTATCAAACACCTCCCCATTCGCGGTGCTTTTGGCGTGAAAGGCCGACCCGTACCATGAGGCGGTGCCGTTGGTGTTGTAGCCGTAATCCTCGCGCGGGACATAGGTCACGCCATTAATCGTATAGGGCTGCCCCACCTTGTAACTCGGCCGGCTGGCCACCTGACTGCTGCCCATCAACCGTTTGCCCAGCTGCGCCCCCAACTGGGTTTCCGCGCAACCGCTGAGCCCCAACAGCAACAACAGGCACAGCCCAGATCGGTGCAAGGCAATTCGCAAATATTTGGGGGAAAGGCCATTCAGCATGTTGATATTCTTCAACAAAAAATCCGACTGTCAATGACGAATACAAATGTCCGATGGGCTGAGGCTTAAGGGGTGCTGTGTCGGGAGGGCGTAGCCGGACCAGAGCAGCAGCCCTTAAGCGGCGAATTTCTTTGGTTCCTGCTGCAGGGTGCCGTCTGGGTGATAGCGGCCGATTTCCCTTGGCCCGTGAAAGATGGCCAGGCTATGGTCGGGGTAGTGGTGGACGCGCACCTGGGTTTTGACGTAATGGTGGCGATAGGGGCTGGGCGGAATTTGCAGCTTTAAGCCTTGATAATGCACGGTATTATCGCTGGCCACCACGCGTTCTTCTTGAATGCACAGCACATTGGCCAGGTCGAATCCGACGATGGGGGTAAAGGCCGATGTTTCGTCTTCTGGCTTGACGCTAAACTGTTCATTGTGCCGTTTCAGATAGATCTCCCGCAGATAGCGATTGGCCTCTGTCATCGTGGTGATGCCGTCCAGCTTCAGCTCAGCCACCAGCCTGCCTTGCAAGGTACCGAACATCCGCTCAGACCGCCCTCTAGCCTCAGGAGAATACGCGGCGATATGTTCAATGCCAAGTTGCGAAAGTGCCCGCCCAACTTGGGTCGGGCGGCTTTTGTCGACCTTGCCGCCCACCTCAGGGGTGT
>JBIJBF010000002.1:0-115541 GCA_044345375.1 Alphaproteobacteria bacterium | reverse complement strand
CAAGAAATACCTTGGTAACCCTAGGAACACAGATCTCAATCAAATCAAGCCTAAATGTTCTTATGTTAATTGGCAGTAAGGCGTGCTTTGCATCACCCAACAAAAAACCCCCTTCCCCCAGCCCGCGTCCAATGCTAGCATTGCGTCTTTACCAATTTTAACGGCTTAGGCGGGCAGGGATGGGCAAGGATTTACAGGAGCAGTTGGGCGATCTGTTGGCGGAGCACCGCGATTTGGATGATACCATCGATCGGCTGGCCGACGATCTGACCGTCAACCAACTGCAAATCCAGCGGCTGAAAAAGCGCAAATTGGCGCTGAAAGATCAGATTGAGCAGGTGCGCTCCCTAATCCTGCCCGACATCATCGCCTAGGGACCACCCCACCCCCCCTTAAACGCCTAAGGGCACCCCTCCGCCTCGTGTTCCTTCTGAAACAACCACCCCGTCAGGCTGCGCCTGCCACCCCTCCGCGGGAGGGGAATGATCGAGCCTGTTCTGGCAAACTCTTTGTTTTTAAAAAATAATAAGTCGCACCCTTAATTCCCCTCGGCGGAGGGGAATTAGTAAGGCAAACTACATCCCCCCATGTTAAGACAAATTTAACGCTTATTATGCCAGAATTGGGTCATTAAAACGCGAAATCGCCACCCATGGTTGCAATTGGATCAAACCAACCTTTGAACACCGATCTGTTCGCCATCATACACGAATGACCACCTAGGATTGGTTTTTGATGCAAGAGACTCACCCGTTTACCCTGCCCCCCCTTAGCCCTACAACCGTCCATGGCGCGCTGCTGTCGAATCCTGATAACGATGCCGAGCTGATCGCCGCCAGTTTGCAGGCCGCGGGCGATGTGGCCTTTCAATGGCGCCAAGAAAACGACCAACTGCAGCTGTTGGGCGATGCGGACGAGCTGTTCAAGGGCAATTTGGCCGGTGTGCATAGCATGGAACACCTGAACCTGCGGCTGAATGAGCAAGACCGCATCCAGCGCCAACAAATTTTCAGCCAGATTTTGCATCAGGCCTCCACGGACACCGCCACCCCCTACGCCAACCGCTACGAGTGCCAATATCTGTTGCACGCCAGCAGCAACCCACCGGTGTGGGTGCATGAACGCGGGCAAGCCGTTTTTGATGCGCATGGCCAGCTGCAAAGCGTGTTGGGCATCCTGCGCAATATTGACGATTTGAAACAGCAGGAGGCGAAACTCAGCCAGTTTGCCGATTATGATGAGGTCACGGGGCACTACAACAAGCGCCGCCTGCGCGAAATGCTGGAACAGGCGGTCAAATACGTGCAGCATTTTTCCACCACCGGCGCCTATTTGGTGCTGGGCATCGATCAGTTCAGCGCGATCAACGAGTATTACGGCGCCGCGGTGGGCGACAAATTGCTGAACCGCATCGCCCAACGGCTGCTGCACCAGCTGCGCATCGCCGATTTGATGGGGCGGGTGGATGGCGACCGCTTCGGCCTGATCCTGTACCACTGCACGGAGGAGGAGTTGGCGACCGCCGCCGACCGCTTTATTCAGGTGGTGGGGGATGAGGCGTTTCAAACCGAGCATGGCCCGATTCCGCTAAGCGCCTCCATCGGCGGGGTGGTGTTTCCCACCCATGGCATCACCGCCGCCGAATTGATGACCAGGGCCGAAACCGCGTTGCTGCAATCCAAACGCCGCGGCCCCAGCAGCTTTGCCAAATTCAAGGCCACCAACACCGACAAAACCCTGCACACGCAAAATCTGGCGCTGCAAGACCGCGTGCGCAAGGCTCTGCAAAACAAACAACTCTGCCTGGCCTATCAGCCATTGGTGCGCGCCGATTCGCACACCGTCTCCTCCTATGAATGCCTGATCCGGATGCGCAACACCGACGGCAGCCTGATGCCGGCGGCCGAATTTATCCCGGCGATTGAAAAAATGGGCCTGGTGCGCCAGGTGGATTTGGCGGTGATGGACATGGCCTTTGCCGACCTGCGCGCCTATCCGGATGTTGAGCTGGCGATCAATGTATCCGCCGCCAATATCGGCGATGGCCGCTGGCTGCAACAGATCCTGAAATATTTGGCCGCGGAGCCAAGCCTTGCCAAACGCTTGGTGGTGGAATTAACCGAAAGCGCGGCGTTGGAGGATTTGGAGCAATCCAGCCACTTTCTCAACGCCCTGAAGAAACATGGTTGCCGCGTGGCGTTGGATGATTTTGGCGCCGGCTTTACCTCATTCCGTGAGTTGCAGTATCTGCCGGTGGATATCATGAAAATTGACCGCGATTTTGTCAAACTGCTGCCCGACGATGCCGCCTCCATCCGCATGCTAACCACCTTTATCGGCCTGGCCGGCGATCTATCGATGAAAACGGTGGCTGAGGGGGTGGAAACCATTGAGCAAGCCAAGCTGCTGAAAGAACTTGGCGTATCCACCCTGCAGGGCTATTATTTCGGCAAGCCTGACATTGCCCCCAGTTGGAAACAGGAACACCAACAACAAACACTGGCGGCAGCCTCGGCGTAATCGTTTTTAACTCAGGCTAAGACCCATGCACCGCACCGGCAATCGATGGATTCAGCTGTTGCGCGCTGATCGGCCGGCGGGCATTTACCTGCTGCTGCTGCCCATTCTGTGGGCGCTGTACGCCAGCCCCCACCCTGCCCCCACCCCCTACCTGCTGCTGATTTTTGTCATGGGCGCGGTGGTGACGCGCAGCGGCGGTTGCATCGTCAACGACCTGCTGGATCGCCGCTTTGATCGCGCGGTTGAGCGCACCCGCCACCGCCCGCTGGCCGATGGGCGCATCCGCCCCCGCCAAGCCCTGCTGCTGCTGGCTGGCTTGGCCGGGCTTGGCCTGATCCTGCTGCTGCAACTCTCGCCCACCAGCATCATGATCGGGGTGCTGGCGGTGCCGCTGATTGGGCTGTACCCGCTGGCCAAACGCTGGCTTCCCATCCCGCAAAGCTGGCTGGCCATCGTGTTTAACCTTGGCGCGCTGATGGCAGGGGTTGAGATGGATGGGCGGATCACCCCGCTGACCTGGGGCTTATACACCGCGGCGATCTTCTGGACGCTGGCCTATGACAGCATTTACGCCTGTTGCGATCAGGCAGACGATCAGCGGCTGGGCCTGCACTCCGCCCCCCTGCTGCTTGGGCGGCACATCAAGGCTTTTCTGTACGGCTGCTATGGGCTGATGGCGGCGATGTGGATGCTGGGCTGGGCGGCGAGGGCGGGGGAGGCTAGCGATTGGGGGGTGATGGTGGCCGGCCTGCTGCCGATTTGGTGGCTGGGTTGGATGCTTAGGCGTTTGGATCTGCACAACCCCGCCGCCTGCCTGCGCCATTTCAGCCGACAACAACCCCTCGCGGGTGGGGCGATGCTGCTGGCGATTTTGTTGGAAAATCTTATCCGCTAAGCGCCTCAGCGTCGGTGGTTTTAGGCGATGACTTACTGGTTTTTTTAGGTTCCTCCACGACCGCATCGGGATACACGAAATGCAGCGCCCCATCCACCACCGTTACCCGCACCATGCCGCCCTTGCTTAGGCGACCAAACAGCAGCTCATCCGCCAACGGCTGCTTAATCTCCCGCTGGATCAGGCGTGCCATCGGGCGGGCACCAAAGCCAGGCTCAATCCCATGTTTGGCCAGATAGCTTTTGGCGTCATCGGAAAAGTCGATGCTGACCTGGCGGTTCTGCAACTGCAGCTCCAACTGCATGATGAATTTGTCGACAATCCGCACGATCGCCTCATCGTTCAGCGGGGCAAAGCCGATGATGGCGTCCAGGCGGTTGCGAAATTCTGGGGTGAACAGGCGGTTGATCGCCTCCCCATCCTCGCCCACCCGATTCATCTGCACAAAGCCAATCGCCGGTTTGGCCATATCGGCCGCGCCCGCGTTGGTGGTCATGATCAAAATCACGTTGCGAAAATTGATAAAGCGGCCGTTATGGTCGGTTAGCTTGCCGTAATCCATCACCTGCAGCAGCAGGTTGAACAGATCGGGATGCGCCTTTTCAATCTCATCCAGCAGCAGCACGCAGTGCGGGTTCTGATCAATCGCATCGGTCAGCAGCCCCCCTTGGTCAAAGCCAACATAGCCAGGCGGCGCGCCGATCAGGCGGGCAATGCTGTGCCGCTCCATATATTCCGACATATCAAAGCGCACCAGCTCAACCCCCAGGGATTGCGCCAACTGCCTGGCCACCTCAGTCTTGCCGACACCGGTTGGGCCAGAGAACAGATAGCTGCCGATCGGCTTTTCGCCATCGCGCAGGCCAGCCCGTGAAAGCTTGATCGCCGCGGTCAGCTCCACAATCGCCGGATCCTGGCCAAACACCATGGTTTTTAGGTTGCGTTCCAGTTGCGACAGCTGTTCCCGATCATCACGGCTGACCTGTTTGGCCGGAATGCGGGCGATTTTGGCCACCACCTTTTCAATCTCATCAACCCCGATCAGGGTGCGCTTGCGGCTGGATTTTTTGCCCAGATTCGCCGCCGCGCCGGCCTCATCCAACACATCAATCGCCTTATCCGGCAATTTGCGGTCGTGGATGTACCGGCTGGAAAGCTCAACCGCTGCCTGCAACGCCTCAGGCGAAAAACGCACCTGATGGAACAATTCATAGGCCTCGCTAAGCCCGCGCAGGATCGCCAGGGCATCGGCCTGATTCGGCTCGGGGATATCGATTTTCTGGAAACGTCTGGCCAGCGCGCGGTCTTTTTCAATATGGCTGCGAAATTCCTGATAGGTGGTGGATCCGATGCAGCGCAGCGCCCCCCTGGCCAAGGCTGGCTTTAAGATGTTTGAGGCATCCATCGCCCCGCCGCTGGTGGAACCGGCGCCGATCACGGTGTGGATTTCATCGATAAACAGCACCGCCATCTCCTTGGCCGCCAGCTCACCTAGCACCGCCTTTAACCGCTCCTCAAAATCGCCGCGGTAGCGCGTGCCGGCCAGCAGCGCGCCCATGTCCAAGGAATAGACCACGGAATCCTTTAATTTTTCCGGCACCTTGCCGTTGATGATCCGCAGCGCCAACCCCTCAGCCAGCGCGGTCTTGCCCACCCCAGGATCGCCGACATACAGCGGGTTGTTTTTGGTGCGACGGCACAGAATATGCACGGTTCGCTCCAACTCCGCCTCACGGCCAATCAGGGGGTCAATTTTACCGGCAGCCGCCCGCTCGTTCAAATTGGCGCAATAGGTTTCCAAAGCCGTGGCACGACGGTTGCGGGCAGAGGCGGCGTCGCCCTCCTCAGCCTTGCCCCCCTCCTCCGCTGCGCCAGCAGTTTCGGCTGCCACCCCTGCTTTCGCAATACCATGCGACAGAAAATTCACCACATCAAAACGGGTAACCTCCTGCAGCTGCAAGAAATAGACGGCGTGCGATTCCCGCTCAGAAAACATCGCCACCAACAAATTCGCCCCTGTCACCTCATGGCGGCCAGAGGACTGCACATGAATCACCGCCCGCTGCACCACCCGCTGAAACCCCGCGGTTGGCTTTGGGTCATCGGCCTTTTGGTTGACCAAATTGGTCAGTTCGTCGTCGATATAGCCGCGCAAAGCCTGTTGCAGCCGGCCGATATCCACCGCGCATCCACGCAAAGCCGCCACCGCATCAGGATCATCGGTCAGCGCCAGCAGCAAATGTTCCAGCGTCGCAAACTCATGGTGGCGTTTACGCGCCAGATCAAGGGCTCGGTGCAGGGTAATCTCTAAGTGACGGCTTAACATGGGTGCCAGACTTTCTTTACGGGGGCTTTCTTTTGAGAGGAAATGGGCTAAAGTTTCTCCATCGTGCATTGCAAGGGGTGGCCACAGGCCTTGGCATGCTGCAACACCTGGTGCATTTTGGTTTCGGCAATCTCAAAGCTAAACACGCCGCAGACCCCCACCCCATGGTGGTGAACCCGCAACATGATCGCCAGGGCCTCATCGGTGGGTTTTGCAAAAACCGTCTCCAAAATTTCTACAACAAATTCCATCGGGGTGAAATCATCATTGAGCAGCAGCACGCGGTAAAGCGAGGGCTTCTTAACCCGCTCACGTGGCTTTACCTGCGTATCAGCGGCATCCGACCACGGGTTTTCTACAGGCTTCATGCTTAAAAAAGGGCGATCGATAGGGGGCAAGATGGATGAGCAAAAAAGACTTGAGCCCCAGTCTAACGCAAAAAGGGCTGGAAGCAATATCCAGCCCTTTTCAAGATCACCTAAAACCGTTGATCGAACTAGATCGACGATTTAAAGGCTTTTTCGATGGTGTTGTTGATGCGGCTTTGAATAGGCTCAGCCGACTGGTTGGCCACTTTCAACACATTCTCAGAGATTTTGGTCAGCTCGTTAATGCCCTGCTCATAGGAGGATTTGGCATATTCCAACTGGGTTTCAAAGGCATCCCGCAGATTTTTGCTGCCCACCAAGCTTTTTTGCAAGCTAAGGCTTGATTCCAATTGGCTTTGCGCAAAGCTGAAGATTTGCTTGGTGATCGCCTCAAACCCAGCCAACAGATCGGCGTTGGATTTGGTAATGGCGTTCAGGTTTTCACGCACATAGCCAGAAAAACCGTCAAAAGATTCCACCAAGGTAGAATTGGTTTTGTTGGCATTTTGTGCGGTGAAGCTTACGATTTTGCTGACGGCCTTGCTGGCCTGATCGGCAGAGGTTTGGGCAAACTCAGAACCGGTTTTGATCGCACCCCGAATCGCCTCATTAGCGGAAGCGGTGGTTGCTGACAAAGCCTCAGCTGCTTTGGATTTTGCGCTATTGATGGTGTTGTTATTGGTGTTGGTGGTCATCTTAAAATACCCCTTTTAAACTGTGAAAACAGGTGAATTTTGCAACGCAACAGAATCTTTTTTGAAAAGTTACAAACCAGAAAAAATGTTGCACTGCAATAACTAGACCATATTGCTCTCAACCAAGAATTTGTCAAGAGCCTCCTAAAGCCCAAAACGGAAAATGCTCTATCCGTTCGCCCCGGTCAGCAGCACCCCAACCCGTTGCCCGACAAAATTTTGTGGCTGGCTAAGCAGGGCGGCCAGGGCGATCGCCCCGCCAGGCTCAACCACCTGATGCAGCCGTTTCGCCAACCACACCACCGCATGTTGCACCGCGATATCTTCGACCGCCATGCAGGCCAGTTGGTTGGCGGCTTGACCAGCCTGCAGCATCGCGAAGGTCAAAGGGCTGGGTTGGCGGGTCAGCAATGAATCACAGATGCTGCGCGCCGCCGGATCATTGGCCAAAATTTTGCCCGCCGCCAAAGACCGCGCGGTATCGTCCAGCCCCACCGGTTCCACCGCGATCACCCGCGTTTTGGGGCTAAGGGATTGCAGCACCAGCGCGCTGCCCGCCGTCAAACTGCCCCCGCCACAGGGCACCAAAACCGTGTCGAGGCTTTGCGCCCGCAACTGTTCCAGCATTTCCAACACCACCGTGCCCGCGCCGGCAATCACCTGCGGCTGATCCGCAAAGGGCAGCAGCACCGCGCCGGTTTGTTGCGCCAAATCACGGGCCAGTTGGATGCGGTTGTCGCTGGTGCGATCGGCCAACACAATCTTGGCGCCCATCAACCGAATTTTGTGCAATTTCGCCGCCGGCGCATCTTGGGGCACCACAATGGTCACCGGAATGCCCAGATTCCAGCCGCCAAACGCCACCGCAATGCCAAAATTGCCTGAGGAGTAGGAAACCACCCCCGCCTGCCGCTCCGCCTCGTTGAACTGCAACAGCCGGTTCAGGGCGCCGCGCAATTTAAAACTGCCGGTGACCTGACGATGCTCAGCCTTTAACCAAACCTGCCCAGAAATCTGCGCAGCCAAATCGGGCGATGGCAGCAACGGCGTGGTGGCTAAGTGAAACCGGTGCAGCCTCAGCATCGCTGCCTGCACATCTGTTAAGCTGGGCGCCCCCTCTACCCCCCCTGCTGCATGAAACTGTGCCGACGAACTAGCAAGGGCAGAAAAAATTGGGGACATCAAACGGGTGGCTCATAAGGTTTGCAAAAAATAGACCACAAAAAGATCTTGCTAATCGCTTATAAACTAGGTTATAAGTTTCGTTCGCGTAAGAAATCTTGATTGTGGTAAGCCACGGACTATAGTGGATGAACGGCAATTAGGTCAAACAGAACTGTAAATTTTTGTAGGTCGATATCATGACAAAATTGAAAACCAAAAGCGCTGCCAAAAAGCGTTTTTCCAGAACCGCCAGCGGGCTTTGGTTGCGCCCCTATGCAGGAAAGCGCCACAACATGCGCTGCCGCCCACAAAAACGCATTCGTGATGCCCGCGGCACCACCGTGGTGCATTCTACCGATACCGGCCGTTTGGCCATCTACATGCCCTACGCATAAATTTTTGTTTTTAATAGGAGAGTTATCATGGCACGGGTAAAACGCGGTGTTCAGGTTCGCGCCCGCCACAAAAAAATTCTGGATATGGCCAAGGGCTATCGCGGCCGTAATTCCACTTGTTTTCGCGTTGCGATTGAAAAAGTTGAAAAGGGTCTGCAGTACGCCTATCGCGACCGTCGCAACAAAAAACGCGACATGCGCAAATTGTGGATCGTGCGGATCAACGCCGGTGTGCGTGCCCATGGCATCACCTATAGCGCCTTTATCAACGGGCTTGGCCTGGCTGGTATTGAGATTGATCGCAAGGTGTTGGCCGAACTGGCCATCCACCAGCCAGCCAATTTTACGCAATTGGTTGAGCAGGCCAAACGCGCCGCTGCGTAGCTGGCCATGACGTCAAGCGCCGCGCCAGTCAACAGCATGCCGATTGAGGCTTCGCCCGATGCCGCCGCGTGGCTGGCTGAGATTGCTGGCTGCGCTGAGCTGGATCGGCTTGAGCAGTTGCGGGTCGATTTGTTGGGGCGCAAGGGTCGCCTGACCGAGCAGCTTAAGGCCGTGGCCACCCTGCCGGTTGAGGGGCGGCGCGAACACGGTGCCATGCTGAACCGCATCCGTGACCAACTGGAATCCGCGCTTAACGATCGCCGCCTGACCCTTGCCGATGCCGCCCTAAACGCGCGATTGGCCAATGAATCGATCGATGTCACCCTGTCGGCGCGCCCCGAACGGATGGGGCGCATCCACCCGATCAGCCAAACCACCACCGAACTGCTGGCGATTTTTCGCGGGCTGGGCTTTGCGGTGGGTGAGGGGCCGGATGTGGTGGACGATTGGGAAAATTTTGGCAGCCTGAACTTTCAGCCCCACCACCCCGCGCGGGAAAGCCAAGACAGCTTTTTCCTGAACGGCCGTGACGCCAACGGCCTGCCCACCATGCTGCGCACCCAAACCTCCTCAGCGCAAATTCGTTTGATGCTGACCCACGGCGCACCGCTGGCGATGGTGGTGCCGGGCAAGGTTTACCGGCAGGACAGCGACGCCACCCATTCGCCGATGTTTCACCAATTGGAAGGCTTTGTGATCGACCGCGGCATCAATTTTTCCCACCTAAAGGGCTGTTTGCAGACGGTGTTGACCAAGTTTTTTGGCATTCCTGACCTGCCCATGCGCTTTCGCCCCCATTATTTCCCCTTTACCGAGCCATCGGCGGAGATGGATATTGCCTGGTCCAAGGCCAAGGGGCGCATTGCCCGTGACGGCGAGCATTGGCTGGAAATTTTGGGCGCCGGCATGATCCACCCCACGGTCTTGCGCAACGGCGGCATTGATCCAACCGTGTATCAGGGCTTTGCCTTTGGCATGGGGCTTGACCGCCTGACCATGTTGAAATACGGCGTCAAAGATCTGCGCCCGTTTTTTGAGGGCGATTTGCGTTGGCTGGGTCACTACGGCTTTGGCCCGTTTGGAGATGTGCTGTGAAACTCACCCTAAACTGGCTAAAGGATCATCTGGCCACCACCGCCAGTTTGGCGGAAATTGCCGACAGCTTGACCAATATCGGCCATGAGGTGGATGGGGTGGTGGATCGCGCGGCTGGGCTGGCCGACTTTACCACGGCGCGGATCGTTAAAACCATGCCGCACCCCAATGCCGATCGGCTGAAGGTCTGCGTGGTGGAAACCGCCAGCAGCAACCTGCAAATCGTCTGCGGCGCGCCCAATGCGCGGGAGGGGTTGGTGGTGGCGCTGGCGCTGCCTGGCCAGGTGATTCCATCCACCGGCAAAAAGCTTGAGGCCAGCAAAATTCGTGACGTGCCGTCTGAGGGGATGTTGTGTTCAGCGCGCGAATTGGGGTTGGGCACCGAGGATGATGGGATCATGGAGCTGCCGGCTGACACCCCGATCGGTCACAAATTGATTGAGGTCTTGGGGCTGGATGACCCGTTGATCGATTTGGATCTAACCCCCAACCGCCCCGATTGTTTTGGGGTGCGCGGGCTGGCGCGGGATCTGGCCGCGGCCGGCATCGGCAGCTTTGCATCACAAACACCGCCAAGCATCACCGCCACGCAGCCCTGCCCGATCAGCGTGGTGCTGGACTTTGCAGAAACCTCCCCCCTGCCCTGCCCGCTGTTTACCGGCCGCCTGATCCGCGGCGTGCGCAACGGCCCCAGCCCTGATTGGCTGCAACAGCGGTTGCTGGCAATTGGCATCACCCCGCACTCCATTTTGGTCGACCTGACCAACTATCTGAACATCGATCAATGCCGGCCGCTGCATGTCTTTGATGCCGATCAATTGGTGGGCGAACAGCTGACCCTGCGCCTGTCCAATGAGGGCGAGGAATTTGCGGCGCTGAACGGCAAACACTATACCCTTCCCGCCGGCGCAACCGTGATTTGTGATGCCAGCGGCATCGTTAGCCTGGCCGGCATTATGGGCGGGCAGAACAGCAGCTGCAGTCTTGACACCACCAATGTGTTCGTGGAATCGGCCTGGTTTGACCCCATCCGCATCGCGCGGGCAGGGCGCGCGCTGGATATTCAGGGCGATGCCCGCCAGCGGTTTGAGCGCGGGGTTGATCCCGCCAGCACCCTGACCGGCTTGGATTGGATCACCGATCAGATTCTGAACCTAGCAGGGGGGCAGGCAACCGCCGCGGTGGTGGCGGGCGATTTGGCCTTTTACACCCCGCATCAGATCGATTTTGCCCATGATTTGGTGCAGCGACTGGGCGGCTTGGAGCTGCCATTGGCATCCATTGAGGCCTATTTAACCGCGCTGGGCTGCGTGGTCAGCCCGCCCAAAAACGGCGTGTGCCTGGTCACCATCCCCAGCTGGCGCCCCGATTTAACCATTGCTGAGGATCTGGTTGAGGAGGTGTTGCGGCTGCATGGCTATGGCCAGGTGCCCGCCTGCATGCCGCCGATTCCGGCCATGCCGCAAATCACCAAGCTGCAACCCGATTGGCTTGGCCGCGCCCTGCCCGCCCGTCGGCTGCTGGCCAGCCGTGGGTTGACCGAAACCATCAGCTTTTCCTTTGTTGATGGCGCGGTGGCCGAACGGTTTTTGCCCAGCAACAAACAGCTGAACCCCGATTTGCGCCTAACCGACCCGATCGCCAGCGACCTGAACACCATGCGCCCCACCGTTTTGATCGGCCTGCTGCAGGCGGCTGGCCGCAACCTGAACCACGGCATAACGGATGGCGGCTGGTTTGAAATCGCGCCGATTTACCACAGCGCCACCCCCAAGCTGGACAAAACCCCGCAGCAGGAGATGCAGCTGGCCGGCCTGCGCCTTGGCCAAACCGGCCCCCGTCACCATGCCAGCAGCCCAAGAGCGGTGGATTTTTACGATGCCAAGGCCGATTTGTTGGCATTGGCTGCGGCAATGGGGGTGAAGGCCAGCGCGCTTAAAGTTCAACCCCTCACCGACCATCCGGCCTATCACCCGGGTCAGGCCGCCGCCTTTTATCTGGTGCCGCACAAGCCGCCGGTGGCGCTGGCCGGCGCGCTGCACCCCAGATTGTTGCAGTTCCTTGATCTGCCCGAACCGGCGGTTGCCTTTGAGCTGTTCTTGGATCGCCTGCCCCCCCTGCCGGCCATGCAGGATGCCCGCAAGGCCGAATTTGCGCTGAACCCGTTGCAGCCGGTGGTGCGCGATATCGCCCTGATTTTGCAGGACAACCAAGCGGTGGGTGAGGTGTTAAAGGCCATTGAATCCGCCCGCGAACCGCTGTTGGCGGCGGTTGAGGTGTTTGATGTCTACCGCGGCCACCCGCTGGCGGCTGGCGAAAAATCGGTGGCGATCAGCCTGACCATCCAACCCCAACAAGAAACCCTTAGCGAGGCGCAAATCCAAGCCATCGTCACCAAACTCACCCACCAAGCCATCACCCAAACCGGCGCCAAACTGCGGGGTTAGGGGGGGGGATATTGGATGCCCTAAATTCCCCTCCCGCGGAGGGGTGGCAGGCGAAGCCTGACGGGGTGGTTCTTGCTGACACCTCCTCCACTGAAACTACCAACGGTCCCTACCCACTCGAAACCGCCCGGACAAAGCCGGCCATGACTTTTTTGCTGCCGATGCCGTCAAAGCGCACCTCAAGTTTGGTGCCGTCAACCGCCGTCACGATGCCCTGACCAAACAGTTCGTGGCGAACCCGTGCGCCGATTGCCAGGCCATCCGCCCGCGGGGCTAAGGCAACACCAGATGGTGGGGCATAGCTGTTGCTGCGGTTCTGGCCAAGCAACTGTTTGGCATAGCTGTTCGAGCCGCCACCGTCATTGCCGCGGCGCGCGCCACCCCCTCCCCCATCACCACCAAAACGGTTGCGCCCCCATCCTTGGCCTTGGCCTGAACCTTGCCCTACCGATTCCAACCGTTGCGAGCCCTGCTGAAAGCTTTGGCGCAGCTCAACCAACTGGGCGGGCAACTCCTCCAAAAACCGTGATGGCGCGTTCTGCTGCCACTGCCCATGCACGCGGCGGTTGGCGGCATGGGTGATGGTCAGGGATTTTTTGGCGCGGGTAATGCCAACATAGGCCAAGCGCCGCTCCTCCTCCAACCCCGCCGGGCCGGTTTCGTCCAGGGCTTTTTGGTGGGGGAACAACCCCTCCTCCCACCCCGGCAAAAACACGGTTTGGTATTCCAGCCCCTTGGCGGCGTGCAGGGTCATGATGGTGACCATATCCTCAGCATTCTCGCTGGCGTTGTCCATCACCAGGGCGATATGTTCCAGAAAACCGGTGATGGTGTCAAAACCCTCAATCGCGCGCAGCAGTTCTTTCAGGTTTTCTAAGCGACCGGCCGAATCGGGCGCCGGATCGTTTTTCCACATCGCGGTGTAGCCGGATTCGTCCAACACCATGCCGGCCAACTCGGCGGGCGGTTGCGCCTCAATCTGGCTGCGCCAACGGCGAATCTGGTCGACAAAAGATTGCAGGGCTTTACGCGCCGCCGGCTTTAACTCCTCCGTATCCACCAATTGGGTGGCCGCGCCCAACAGCGGAATCTGCAGGCTGCGCGCGGTTTGGTTCAGCAGCTGCAGGCTGGCCTCCCCCAACCCACGTTTGGGGGTGTTGATGACGCGCTCAAAGGCCATGTCGTCGGATGGCTGCACCACCAGGCGCAGATAGGCCAACGCGTCACGCACCTCAGCCCGTTCGTAAAAGCGCGGCCCGCCGATCACGCGATAGGGCAAGCCGATCGCCAAAAACCGCTCCTCAAAGCTGCGGGTTTGAAAGCCCGCCCGCACCAAAATCGCCATATCGCCCAACAAATGACCCTCACGACGCAGCAGTTCCACCTGATCGCCAATGCTGCGCGCCTCCTCAGCATCGTCCCACAAATGCCAGACCGCGATTGGGGTGCCGGTGGTGGCCTCCGTCCACAAGGTTTTGCCCAAACGCCCCTCGTTGTTGGCGATCAACCCGCTGGCCGCCTGCAAAATCTCAGGGGTTGAGCGGTAGTTTTGTTCCAGCCGGATAATCACCGCGCCCGGAAAATCCTCGCCAAACCGTAAAATATTCCCCACCTCAGCGCCGCGCCAGCTGTAGATCGATTGGTCATCATCCCCCACGCAGCACAGGTTGCGATGGTTTTGCGCCAGCAGCCTAAGCCACATATATTGCGCGACGTTGGTATCTTGATACTCATCCACCAAAATATAGCGGAACTGCTGTTGGTACTGCGCCAAAATCTCAGCATCGGTTTTGAACAAATGCAGGCACAGCAGGATCAAATCGCCAAAATCGCAGGCGTTTAAGTTTTGCAGGCGTGCCTGATACTCGGCGTACAAATCGCGGATCTTCATATAAACCGCGCTGCCCAAATCGGCACTGGTCAATTGGTGGGGCAGCAGCCCGCGATCCTTCCACCGCTGAATGGTGGCGGCCAGCATGCGGGGCGGGTAGCGTTTTTCGTCCAGCGCGTAGTTGGGCAGCAATTTTTTGATCAGGCGCAATTGGTCATCGGCGTCCAGAATCGTAAAGCTGGGCGCCAGCCCCACCGCCTCAGCATGTTTGCGCAAAATCCGCACGCACAGGCTGTGAAAGGTGCCCAGCCACACACTCTCCGCCACGCCGCCGACCAAATGGCTAAGCCGTTCGCGCATTTCCCGCGCCGCCTTGTTGGTAAAGGTCACGGCCAGCACCTGATTGGCAAAGGCCTTGCGCGCCAGCAGCAGATGGCCGATACGGCTGGTCAACACCTTGGTTTTGCCGGTGCCCGCCCCCGCCAGCACCAGCACCGACCCCTCAAGCGTTTCCACCGCCTGCCGTTGCGGCTCGTTCAACCCCAACAGATAGGGCGGCAGGGTGGTATGGGCGGTTGAGCCGCCATTGGCAACAACGGCGTCAGCGGAATAAGATATCTGGGTCATGCCGGCGATTGTGCCGCCATTGCCCAACCGGCGCAAGCGGGATTTTTGTGGTGTTGGTACCGCATGCTGGCGTAAAATTATTATTGGATAGAACTTGACAAAACCAATAATTAGCCCATAATAAAACCCATGAACGACGTTGAAATTACCCACAAAGCTGCCAAGCAGTTGCGTAAGTTACAAGGCGCGGACAGCAGGGTTATTATTGACGCGTGTTACAAACTTGCTGAGATGCCAAACTGCAGCAACGTTAGGGTGCTGGTTGATCACGCCTGCCAGTATCGGCTGCGCGTTGGCAATTTTCGGGTGTTTTTTAATTACGATGGCGCGGTGCGCATTGTTTCAATTGAGGAGGTGAAAAAACGTGATGAACATACCTATTGATACCGTGCAAATTCTGCGTGACCAACATGGCCATCCCGCTTTTGCCGTGCTGCCCTTTGCCGACTACCAAAGCTTGTTGCACAACAAGCCAATGAGGGCGGAACCAGCCATCCCCCTAGCGGTGGTGGATCGGGCGTTGACGGATGACTGCTCAGCCGCACGGGCGTGGCGGGAATATCTTGAGCTGACCCAGACTGAGGTGGCCAGCCGTATGGGCATTACCCAAGGCTCCTACGCGCAGTTGGAGGCCAAAAAAACCATCCGCAAAGCCAGCCGCGAAAAAATCGCGAAGGGCTTGGGGATTGATGCCACGCAGCTTGACTTCTAAACTCAGGCCGCGTCCTGATCCTGCTGATCTGGCTGGATCGGTACAGCGGTGCCGGCCGCGACCGGCAGCTGGATGGTGAACACGCTGCCCTGCCCCAGGGTGCTGTCGATCACCAGATCGCCGCCGTGACGCTGCAGAATTTTCTTCACAATCGCCAGCCCCAGCCCGCTGCCCCCCACCGATCGCGCCCGCGCCTTGTCCACCCGATAAAACCGTTCGGTCAGGCGCGATAGCGATTCGGGGGGGATGCCATCGCCCTGATCGGTCACCCGAATGTGCCACACCCTATCATCTTGGCTGGCATCTTGGCTGGCTTTCAGCACAATCGGCGTGCCGCCCCTGCCGTATTTCAGCGCGTTGTCCAGCAGGTTGCGCACCACCTGCGCCAACTGATCATCATCGCCCACCACCGTCAGCTGATCCGGCAGATCCAACACAATCGGCATCTGCCGTTGCTTGGACTGCATTTCCAGACTCTGCGCCACCTCCCGCACCAGCGGCACCAAATCCACCAGCTCATCCGGCAGCTCGCTGTTCTGCTCAACCTGGCTAAGGCTTAGCAGGCTGTTAACCAGCCGCGCCATGCGGCCGGCCTCCTCATGAATAATGGTCAGGAAGCGATCTCTGGCCGCCACATCCTCCCGCGCGGGGCCCTGCAAGGTTTCCACAAAGCCCAGCACGCTGGCCAGCGGGGTGCGCAGCTCGTGGCTGGCGTTGGCGACAAAATCCACCCGCGCCTGCTCCTGCGCCCGCAGCTCGGTAATATCCTCAGCAAACACCAGCAAATTGGGCGAAGTGCTGGCGCCAGCGGCTTGATAGGCTTTTTTAACTGGGGCGATCAGGCGCAGGCTGATGCGGTAGATCCACAGGGCATCGCCATCCACCAAGCTGGCCTCCAAATCCCGCGGATTCTTATCCTGAAAGCACGCCTCAGCCGCTGCCAACAGATTGTTGGCGCGAATCGCCTGGCCCAGCAACAGGCCAACAACATGGTCACCGAAAGCGGTCAGGGCGGCGGGGTTGGCATAGGTAATCCGTTGCATCTCATCGGTCAGCAGCACCGGTTGGCTGATCTCATTCAACAGGCTTTGCCAGTGCGCCACCGCCGCCAAGGATTCGGCAATTTTTTGCTGATGCAGCCTGCGCATCCCCGCAATCGCCACCTCAGCCTGCTCATTCAGGCGCAACCAACCAGCGGTTAGCGGCTGATCCTGCGCAATCGCCGTGATCAGTTTTTGCCGCTCCAAACGCCACCGCGCCAACACCACGGCGGATAGCACCGCCGACAAAAGCACCAACAGCTTAGGCCGAACCCCGCCGCCCATCAGCACGGCCAGCAGGGCCAAGGGCAGGTTCAAAATCAACCAGGAAATCAGATAGGGACGGATGCTGCGCATGACCTATCAAAGCGGGGATCACCCAACAGGTCAAGCGGTTGATTCAGCGTCGAACACCTCCACGTCCAAAGGCTGGCTGGCCGCCTTTTTCGCACGGGCAAGCTGCGCTGGGGTTAGTTGGGCGGCAATTTCATCGCGCATTTTGCAGGCATCCTCCTTCCCCTGTGCAACAGCTCGCTCCAACCAGATATAGGCTTTTTCCTTGTTCTTGGGCACCCCATGGCCATTGGCATAACTCAGGCCAAGATCTCTCTGTCCATACCTATCGCCCTGCTTCGCTGATTTGCGGTACCATTTGACCGCCGTGGCTGCGTCTTTGGGAACGCCCCACCCCCACTCATACATAACCCCAAGCGAGTGTTGGGCGGATGCATAACCCTGCTTCGCTGCTTTGCGGTACCATTTGACCGCTTCGATATCGTTCCGAGGCAATCCGTCACCTACGAAATACATAGTCCCAAGCAAGAATTGCGCGGATACATCCCCCTGCTCAGCGGCTTTGCGGTACCATTTGACCGCTTCGATATTGTTCTTAGGCAAATCTTCCCCACCTGCGGAATACATAGCTCCAAGCAAGAATTGCGCAGATACATTTCCTTGTTCTGCCGCCTCTCTGAACCATACCATCGCCTTTGCAGCGTCTTTGCGAACCCCATAACCCTCATAATACATGACAGCAAGATTTCTTTGCGCCTTTGCATCCCCCTGCTTCGCGGCTTTGCGGTACCACTTGACCGCTTCAGCGTAATCCTGGGGCACCCCAACGCCCCAACGGTACATCCAACCAAGACAGTTTTGCGCGGTTGCATACCCCTGCTCGGCCGAATTACGATACCATTTGAGCGCCTCAGCAGGATCGCTGTCTTCCCCCGCCCCCTCCTCATAAATCACGCCCAAGATATATTGCGCCACGGCATCGTCGCTATACGCCGCCAATTGAAACCAGTGCAGCGCCTTGGCCGCGTCTTGGCCAACCCCAGCCCCAAGGGCGTAGAGCACACCCAAATTTCGTTGCGCCACCACATCCCCGCCCTTTGCCTTGGCCTGCGTTTCGGCAAAAAGCGCCTCAGCAGAAACCTCTGACGAGGCTGTGAGCTCCTGCAGGAATTCTTTTAACAAGGCGATGTAGCGTTCCATCTTGATCCTTTCTTAGCCTGACGTCGTTCACGCACATCATACAACGGCCGTATGACAACAAACCGACGCAAAACCTTAAGGACGCTTAAACAGCAGGATCAGATGCAACATCCAAGCCATAGGCGCTGTGCAGGCTGCGTACCGCCAGTTCCAGATATTCCTCAGCGATCAGCACGCTGATTTTGATTTCTGAGGTGGAGATGACCTGAATGTTGATGCCCTTGGCCGATAGGCAGGCAAACATGGTGGCCGCCACCCCGGCGTGGCTGCGCATGCCAACCCCCACCACCGACACCTTGACCACCTTGGCATCCGCCACCAGCTTTTCATAGCCGATGGTTGGGTGGGCGGCCTGTAGGGCAGCGGTGGCGCGGGTTAAATCGCCCTTGGGCACGGTAAAGGTCATGTCGGTCTGGCGGCCATCCGGCGACACGCTTTGCACGATCATGTCGACGTTGATTTCCGCCTCAGCCAATGGGCCAAAGATGCTGGCGGCCACGCCTGGGCGATCCGGCACGTCAAACAGGGTGATTTTGGCCTCATCACGGCTGTGGGTTAGGCCGGTTACGACTTCTTGTTCCATTTTTTTCTCATCCTCTACGACAAAAGTTCCAGGCATGTCGCGAAAAGACGACAGCACCTGCAGGGGCACGTTGTATTTCATGGCCAGGGCCACCGACCGGGTTTGCAACACCTTGGCCCCGGCTGAGGCCATCTCCAACATTTCCTCATAGGTCACCTGCCCCAGTTTTCTGGCATCAGTGACGATGCGGGGATCGGCGGTGTAGACCCCATCCACGTCGGTGTAAATATCGCAGCGATCGGCCTTAAGAGCCGCCGCCAGCGCCACCGCGGACAAATCCGATCCACCCCGCCCCAGCGTGCTGATGCGCCCCCCCACGGTCACCCCCTGAAAGCCCGCCACCACCGCCACCAACCCTGCCGCCAAATCCGCATACAGGGCATCGGGGTTGATCGCGGTAATGGTAGCCTTGGAGAAACTGTCGGTGGTGGTGATCGGCACCTGCCATCCCGCCCAGCTGCGCGCCGGCACCCCCAGTTGTTGCAGCGCCAGCGCCATCAGGCCGCAGGTAATCTGCTCACCACTGGCCACCACGGTATCCGCATTGGCCCAATGTTCGGGGGCATCCAACGCCGAAAGATCGTTGCACCAGGCCAACAATTGGTTGGTGGTGCCGGCCATCGCGGAAACCACCACCACCACCTGATGCCCCGCCGCCACGCTTGCCTGCACCAGCAAAGCCGCGTTGCGAATGCGGTCGACATCGGCGACTGAGGTTCCGCCAAATTTTTGCACAATCAACGCCATAATATGCGAACCCCCGCCCCGCTAAGCCGCGCTTAGCGACAGGGTGACCACCCGTTCCACATGCGGCAGTTGCTGCAACGATTTCACCACATCAGCTGGCACCGGTTGATCGGTTTGCAGCAGGGTAATCGCGGTTTGCTGCGGGCCGGTGCGCCCCAAATGAAAGGTTGCGATGTTGATGCCATGCTGGCCCAAACATTGCCCCAGCGCGCCAATAAAGCCTGGGCGGTCGGCGTTGCGCATGTACAGCATTTGCGCCCCCAACTCAGCCTCGATATGCACCCCATCCAGCTCAACAATGCGGGGCAGCTTGCCGCCCAAAATGGTGCCGGCAAAGGTCGTGTTTCCTGATTCGGTGGTCACGGTTAGGCGGATCAGGCTTTGGAAGTCGGGGTTGCGCTCCCGCTTAACCTCCTGCAATTTGATGCCGCGTGCCGCCGCCAGTTGCGCCGCGTTGACCTGATTCACATCGTTCAAAATCGGGCTAAGCAGGCCGCAAATCGCCAGATTGCTCAGCGCCTTGGTGTTCAACTGCGCCGCCGCCCCCTCATAGGCCAATTCCACCGCCTGAATGGCCTTGCCGGTAATTTGGCCAGCCAATTGCCCCAATTGCTCGGCCAATTTCAGATAGGGGCTCAAATGCTCCAACTCATCCGCCTTGACCGAGGGCAGGTTGACGGCGTTGCTGACCGCGCCATGCAGCAGGAAGTCGACCATTTGCTCAGCCACCTGCACCGCCACCTTTTCCTGCGCCTCAGCGGTTGAGGCACCCAAATGCGGGGTGAAGATCACCCGTTCATCGGCAAACAACGGATGCTCCCGCGCCGGTTCGGTTTCAAACACGTCCAGCGCCGCGCCCGCCACCTGGCCGCTGGCCAGCGCATCCTGCAACGCCTGTTCGTCGATCAGGCCGCCCCTGGCACAGTTGATCAGGCGCACGCCGCGCTTGGTTTTGGCCAGGGTGGTGGCGTTCAAAAGATGGTGCGTGCTTTCGGTCATTGGGGTGTGCAGGGTGATGAAATCGGCGTTGGCCAGCAAACCCTCCAACTCAACCTTTTCCACCCCCAAATGGGCGGCACGTTCGTTGGTGAGATAGGGGTCATAGGCCAACACCCGCATGCCAAAGGCCTTGGCGCGCACCGCGACATGCGCGCCGATGTTGCCGCAACCGATCACGCCCAACAGCTTGTCCAGCAATTCAACGCCCATGAAGCGGGATTTTTCCCATTTGCCCGCCCGCGTGCTGGCATCCGCCGCTGGCAGTTGGCGCGCCAAGGCCATCAACAGCGCAAAGGCATGCTCCGCCGTGGTCACCGAATTGCCAAAGGGCGTGTTCATCACCACCACGCCGGAGGCTGAGGCGGCCTTGACATCAATATTGTCAACCCCGATCCCCGCGCGGCCAATCACCCGCAAGTTGGTGGTGGCGGCCAAAACCTGTGCGGTCACCTTGGTGCTGGAACGCACCGCCAACCCCTCATAGGCGGGCAGAATCGCCATCAACTCCTCAACCGGCAATTTGGTTTTGACGTCCGCCTGCAACCCAGCCTTGGCAAACACCGCAACCGCAGCGGGGGAAAGATCGTCGGCGATCAGAATTTTGGGGGCAGCTGAAGACATAAGGAAAATTCCCTGATTAAGTGGTGATGGAACATGTTTGGGCAAAATTGATGCAGAAATTTTGCGCACATTGCCCGCTTAAAGTATAGTCGTTTCAATTTAAAAAGTTACAGACTGCGAAAATGTCATGAGGTCGAGAAACGGAGCGGAGTGTACCTACGCGTACATGAGCACCGTATCGCAGACCCCATGACATTTGCAGCACTGTAAGTTTTTAAAGTGGAATGACGATAAATTCCCCCCAAAACCAATTCCTGATCTTGCCACCCTGTCGCAAAAGCGTTAGTTTGCGTGGTGTTAAGCCCGCATAGCTCAGTTGGTAGAGCAAACGATTCGTAATCGTTAGGTCGTCAGTTCGATTCTGGCTGCGGGCACCAGCCGCTAAAGTTTTCTGCCCTTATCCTCCCATGAGCAAAAAGGCGTCATGCTATGCCACCGGTTAAAAAAACGGCTTCAGCCCCTACCACCACAACTCCTGCAGCCAAAAAGACCGACAAAAAGCCGACCGCATCGGCGCACCCCACCCCCCCTGCTGCGGTTGATGACCCCCTATTTGCGGAAAAGGTGACGGCGACGACGGCCAAGGTGTTTTGCGATGGCGGCGGCGTACTCGGCCACCCACGGGTGTTTATCAACCTGACCGCGGCGGGATGGAAAGATTGTGGCTATTGCGGGCGGCGTTTTGTGCTGGCCTAACCCGCCTCCCACGAAAAATTTGCAAAAACATTTGACATTGGGGCAAAAATCTCCAACAGTCTTTTTCTTATTCTGTTGATACAAACAAGGAACGCTGGATCGGTCATGACCAAACGGATTGCTGCTAAATACAAAATTGATCGTCGCCTGGGCTTAAATCTTTGGGGACGCGCCAAAAGCCCACACAACCGCCGCCAAACACGGCCAGGCCAACACGGCACCCGTGGCCGCAAATTGTCGGATTTTGGTGTGCATTTGATGGCCAAACAAAAACTTAAGGGCTATTACGCCAATCTGTCGGAACGGCAATTCCGACGCTTTTTTGCTGAGGCGCAACGCCGCAAGGGCGACACCTCAGAAAACCTGATTGGCCTGTTGGAATGCCGTTTGGACACGGTGGTCTACCGCGCCAAATTTGTGCCAACCATGTTTGCGGCACGTCAGTTTGTGAACCATGGCCATATCCAGGTCAATGGTCGCCGCGTCAACATCTCCTCCTATCTCGTGTCCGCCAATGATGTCATCAGCGTGCGGGAAAGCTCCAAACAGCTTGAGGTGTTGTTGGCAGCGGTTGAATCGCCTGAGCGTGACACGCCTGAATATTTGGAAGTCAACCACAAGCTGATGACCTGCAAATTCCTGCATGCCCCCAAAATGGCTGAGGTGCCCTATCCGGTGCAGATGGAACCCAATCTGGTGGTTGAGTTCTACTCGCAGTAGGGTTTCTTTCCCAGGAAAGACCTTCAAACATTATCAAAAATGGCCTATCTCAGATTCGAGATGGGCCATTTTTTTGGAAGATTCAGGCAGGCAAAACCACCCCGTCAGGCTTCGCCTGCCACCCCTCCAAGAGGGAGGGGAATAAGACGGCCGCATCAATTCCCCTCCCTCTTGGAGGGGTGCCCTTAGGTGTTTAAGTGGGGGGCGGTGTGGTTCTTTATCGCAAATCGCTATCTTTATCGCGAATCACCAACAGACCGCGCCTGCACATCCACCGGGCGCAGCGGCGGCAGGTAGAGCAGCACGGCGCTGGCCACATAGATGGAGGAATAGGTGCCGATCAGAATCCCCCAGGCCATCGCCAGGCAGAATGTATGGGTCACCTCACTGCCAAAAAACAGCATGGCCAGCGTGGCCAGCATCACCGTGCTGGCGGTCATAATGGTGCGGGAAAGGGTTTCGGTGACGCTCATGTTCAACAGCTGCGCCAGCGGCATGGTCTTGTATTTGCGCAGATTTTCGCGCACACGGTCGAACACCACGATGGTGTCGTTGATCGAATAGCCAGCCAGGGTCAGCAGCGCCGCCACCTCAACCAAGTTAAACTCCCGCCCCAACAAGGCCAACATCCCAGCCGTGGTTAAAATATCGTGCAGGGTGGCCACCAAGGCGGTCACGCCAAATTGCCATTCAAAACGCGCCCAAACATAAATGCCAATCCCAATCATCGACAACACCAACGCCCAAACCGCGCTGCCGATCAGCTCCTGGCCCACCTTGGGCCCCACGGTTTCCACCCGCCGATAGATCGCGCCATCGCCGAGCACGGTTTTGACCTGGGTCAGCACATAACCCTGCGCCGCCTCCTGATCCTTGGGCAGGCGCAGGCGGATCAGCAGGGTATTGGCATCGCCCAACTCCTGCAATTCCACGCTGCCCAGCTGCAACTGATTCAGCTGATCACGAATCTTGGCCAAGTCCGGCTTGGCGGGCAGGGTTGCCTCAACCAACACGCCGCCAGCAAAATCGATGCCAAAGTTCAGCCCGCGCAGCAGCAACAGCAACACCGCGCCGATGGTCAGAAATAAGGAAAAGCCCACCGCGATTTTGCGCTTGCCCAAGAAATCAATCACTTTAGGCGCGTTGGATGGGGTATCGTGATGAACTGGCCGTTTGGTAGATGCAGCGGTGGTCATGATTTTGATTTTGCCAATTAAAAATGTGATGCCGCGCAAAAACAACAGCCATTGCTACGGCGAAAGCCCTGTAAGCCAAAACTTGCTTATTTGTAAGCACTCTTGCGCCCACCCGCAAGGCCTTTTTAAGGCCGGCATGGCTTAGCAAGCGCGGTTGCCATGCACACCATCCTGCTCTATAGATGAAGGCACCTGTTGGTTCCGTTCCCGTTGTCTTGAAGGAGTTTGTTTGATGTCCACCGTTTTTTCCCGTGCCCGCCGCGTTCAACCCCATCATGTTCGGCAATCCTTGGTTGCCGCTGCGGTGACAACGGCGGTGGTGGCGGTGTTGTGGTTTTCTGGCCAGCCCTTGGCATTGGCCAGCGACCCAGTTGTCGCCAAGGTGAACGGCACGGCGATTACGCGCGCGGATTTGGAGGCGTTGCAATCCCAACTGCCCCCCTTTGCCCAGCAGCAGCCGCTGTCAGCCCTGTACCCCCGTCTGGTGGATCGCTTGGTGGATGGCAAACTGGTGTTGGCCAAGGCCAAGTCAGAAAAATTTGAGCAGGATCCTGAGGTGCGCAAGCAGATCGCCCTGCTGCAAGATCGGGTGATTGAGCAAATTTGGGTGCACCGCCAAATCGACAAGCAATTGACCGATGAGGTGCTGAAAAAGGCCTATGACGAATCGATCAAAAGCTTTAAGGCCGAGGATCAGGTGCGGGCACGGCATATTCTGGTACCGACGAAGGAGGAGGCCGACAAGCTGTTGGCACGCCTCAAAAAGGGTGAGGATTTTGCCGCCCTGGCCAAGGAGGCTTCGAAAGATGGATCGGCCTCAAGCGGTGGCGATTTAGGCTTTTTCGGCAAGGGTCAAATGGTCAAACCGTTTGAGGAGGCGGCCTTTGGCCTGAAGGTGGGTGAGGTCAGCAAGGCGCCGGTGCAAAGCCAATTTGGTTGGCATTTGATTAAGGTTGAGGAGCGCAAACCATCAACCCCGCCCAGCTTTGAAGAAAGCAAGGCTGAGCTGAAAGAATCACGTTCACGGGAATTGGCCGATAAAATCGTCGCGGATCTGCGCAAGGATGCGAAAATTGAGCGTTTTGATCTGGACGGCAAGCCCCTTACCGATGCTAAGACCGATGCCAAGCCAGCTGAGAGCAGCAAAGCAGAGCCAGCAGCCAAACCCGCTGAGCAGCCTAAAAAATAAGGGTGGCCAACAACCCCATAGAAACTGGGAAAACCCCGTCGTTGTTGCTGTTGGACGCGTCGGGGTTCCTGTTTCGCGCTTATCACGCCCTGCCCCCCTTGACCAACCCTGCCGGGGTGCCGGTGGGGGCGGTTTATGGCTATTGCAGCATGTTGTTGCGGCTGCAGCAAAACCATCCGGGCGTGCCGCTGCTGGTGGTGTTTGACGCGGGGCGCACCACCTTTCGCCAAGATATTTACCCCGCCTATAAGGCCAACCGCCCCGATCCGCCTGCGGATTTGATTCCGCAATTTGCGCTGATCCGCGATGCCACCACCGCCTTTGGCCTGCCGCAGGTGGAGCTGGCGGGGGTTGAGGCCGATGACCTGCTAGCCAGCTACGCCGCGGCGGCGGAACGGGGGGGCCAAGGCGTCACCATCGTTTCCAGCGACAAGGATTTGATGCAGCTGGTTCGGCCGAATGTGCAGCTGCTGGACCCGATCAAAAACCTGCCGCTGGCTGAGGCTGAGGTGCTGGTTAAGTTTGGGGTCACCCCCGACAAGGTGGTTGAGGTGCAGGCGCTGGCTGGTGACAGCAGCGATAATGTGCCAGGCGTGCCCGGCATCGGCATCAAAACCGCGGCGGAATTGATCAACCGCTTTGGCAGCGTCGACAATCTGTTGGCCAATCTGGATCAAATTACGCAGCCCAAACGGCGGCAAGCGTTGCAGGAGAACGCTGAGCTGGCGCGCATTTCCCGCCAATTGGTGCGCTTAAAAGATGATGTGCCCTGCCCCATTGCCCTAGCAAACATTCAAGCCGTTGCCCCCAATCCTGACAGCCTGCGGGCGTTTTTTGTCGAGCAAGGTTTTCGCCAACTGGTCAACCGCTTAGGCGGCGATAGTGGCGCGGTTGCAACAGGAAACACCGCAAAAACAACCATTTCCCCCACCAACAACCCAACCCCTGCGGTGAATCGCCCCATCACCAGCCTGCAGACATTGGCGGATTGGTTGGCGGGGGTGGCGGAGGTGGGGCAGCTGGCGGTGACCTATCTAAAGAATGAAGGGGGGATGCAACTGCTGCTGGCCATGCAAGCGGCTGAGCAAGTATCGGTGGCGCTTAGCAATCCAGCGGGTGCCGCCCCCATCCGCGATTTGCTTTCCCCCTCATCCACGCTTGATCCAGACAGCACCCCCGCCCCAGCCCTGCCCCGCCAGGCGGTGGCCGATCTGCTCAACCCGCTGCTGCAGGACAACCGCATCACCAAAATTGGCGTGGATTGGAAAAGCCTGTGGCGGCTTTATCCGGAACTGACCATCGTGGGTGAGGGGGTTGAGGATCTGCAACTGATGGGCTATATCGCCAACGCATCACGCGGGAAGCAAGATTTGCCCAGCATCGCCGCACGTTTCCACCCAGAAACGCCAGAAGAAAAACCAGACGAAACCCCAGCCGCCACCCTGCTGACCCTGTTCCCGCAGCTGCAACAGGCGCTGTTGGCGGTGCAGGGGCTGGCGGTGTATGCCCAAGTCGATCGCCCGATCCCAGCGGTGGTGGCGCGGATGGAGCGGGCAGGCGTGCGGCTGGATGTGCCCTTTTTGCGTCAGCTTAACCAACGCTTTGCCGCCAAATTGGCGGAGCTGGCTGAGGAGGTGTATCGGCTGGCCAACGGCAAACGCTTCCTGATCGGCTCGCCCAAACAGCTGGGCGAGGTGTTGTTTGAGGAGTTGGGCTTGCCGGCATCCAAACGCGGCAAATCGGGCAGTTACGAAACGGGGGTTGAGGTGCTGGAGCCATTGGCGGCCGCTGGCCATGTGATCGCCGAAAAGGTGCTGGCCTGGCGGCAAATCGCCAAGCTGCAATCCACCTATGTTGAGGCGTTGTTGAAACTGGCCACGGCACAAGCATCAGCGCGGGTGCACACCACCTTTTTGCTGGCGCAAACCAGCACCGGGCGGTTTAGCTCCATCGATCCGAACCTGCAAAACATCCCGATTCGCAGCGCTGAGGGCAAGGCCCTGCGCACCGCCTTTATCGCCGAGGCGGGCTGGAAATTGTTGTCGGCCGATTACAGCCAGATTGAGCTGCGGCTGTTGGCGCATATGGCCGACGTGCCCAGCCTGCGCCAGGCCTTTAGCGATGGGGTGGATATCCACGCCCTGACCGCGGCTGAGGTGTTTCACACCCCGCTGGACCAGGTGGATGCCGCGCTGCGGCGCAGCGCCAAGGCGGTCAATTTCGGCATTATCTATGGCATCAGCGCCTTTGGCCTGGCCGCGCAATTGGGGGTGGGCAATGGGGAGGCCGCCGACATCATCAAACGCTATTTTGCCCGCTACCCCGGCATTCAAGACTATATGGAGGCGATGCGGACGGCGGCGCGGCAGCAGGGCTATGTCACCACCCTGTTCGGGCGACGCTGCCTGGTGCCAGAAATTCAGGACAAAAACCCCGCCCGCCGCCAATTTGCCGAACGGGCGGCGATCAACGCGCCGCTGCAGGGAACCGCCGCCGATCTGATCAAACGGGCGATGACGCGGGTGGATGCCCTGCTGCGCCAGCAAAATGCCCAAACCCGCCTGCTGCTGCAGGTGCATGATGAGCTGCTGCTTGAGGGGCCGGAAGGTGAGTTGCAACGCCTGTTGCCACCGATTTGCGCGGCGATGGCGACAGCCGCCGAACCCGCCGTGAAGCTGCACCTGCCATTGGTGGTTGAGGCGAAGATTGGGAACAATTGGGGGGAGGCGCATTAAAAGTTCAGCAACCCTTCCGCAGCAACCACCCCGTCAGGCTTTGCCTGCCACCCCTCCGCAGGAAGGGAATTACCCGACGCACTTATTCCCCTCCCCCCCGTCAGGCTTTGCCTGACAAAATGATAACGGAGGGGTGGCAGGCGAAGCCTGACGGGGTGGTCCTTACGCCCCCCCTACACAGCAGATTCCAGCAAAACCTGCCGACACAATGTGGAAGCAAACCCCGCCCGCGCCATTTTGGCGAACTCCTTGGGGAAGCGCGCCGCCCGATCATCCAGATCCTGATAGCCACCCAGGCAACGTTTTCTGGCAAAATGCTGGGCGGCCAGCAGCTCCATCGGGGCATCGCCATCGTCCAAGTCTTGGTCATAGACCGTTACAACCGCCTGGCTGCTAAGCGCGGCCGGCAGCTGTTTTTGCAACAACCACGCCATCGCCTGATGCCGCGATTTGCCCGCCGCCAAGGCCTTGTGCGCGGCATGCAAGGCAAATTCACCGTCGTTGAGAAAGCCATTGTCGGCCATCCGCTGCACCAATTCAGTGATATAGGGGCGCAGCTGCGGTTGCTGGTGCCGCTCAATATACCGCCCCAACACCCCAGTCAATTTGGCAGAGGTGCTGTTAAACCGCCCCAAATACCGGGTGGCGTATTGGCACAGCTGTTTTTGCAGCTCAACCAGCGGGGTTGGATCGGGATTAGGGTTCATTGCTGAGGTAGCGGCGCAGATATTGATCGATGTTGCTGGTTAACACCTTGTCCAAATCGGCCATCATCGCCTTGGTCATGTTGTACCACAGGCGTTCCTTGTCCAACAACGTCGCCTTTTCATCGATGGTTGAGGATCGGCTGACGCTGGCCTCAGCCGCCGCCACCTTCATGCCCAAACCATCCCGCACCTCCAACACCGCGCTGAGGGTTGCGTCGTAACGAAAGGCCTGCTCGTTGGTAAAGTCACCGCGCAACCCCTGTTCCTTTTTTGCCAGCGGGGTTTCGCGCATGCTGGCCTCAACAATTTTGAACACCAGTTTTTTCGGGGACGCGGCGTTCGCGTCAGCGGTAAAACCACCCGCGTTTTCGCCCACCGTTTGAATCCGATCGCTGGCCCAGCGCGCCATGGTGCGCGGCAACGACAGCGGCAGTTGGGTTTCGATATGACCCGATTCGCCTTCTGGCACCGTGTAGCCATTGACGATTTGCAGCTTAGCAAGCGCAAACACCATTTTGGGCTGATCATCAAAGCTTAAATCGCCATAAACCGGCGGCGGCGGCGCATGGGTACAGCCAGCCAGCCCACCACCCACGCCAGCAATCATCGCCAGCATGGCCATCAACCGTAACACCCTGTTGGCAGCAGTTTTCCCATGATGCATGTTGCGTCTCCCAAAGCTGATTGTACCAGAACAGAAATTTGCGGCAAGAAAATGGCTTTGGCGGGGGGATTGCAGCGGTTCTGAGAAATAGGGCGAATCCATTATTTTTTGGTTGATTTTTTCTGCAAAAAAGATAGGTTTTTATCCCTTGTGGCGATCGATTGATCACCCAACCCTGACACGCTTCCTGAAGACACCAGCATGACACAACAACCATTTACACCAGTTTTGGGTTTTCTTGGTGAAATTTGGTCAACTGGGACGATGTGGCTGGCTGCGCGCCGATCGTTGGCCGACCACAAAATGCGCAATAAAAATCCAATTGGCTACTGGGAGATGGTAGCAGGGGATCCAAACGAACCAAAACGCTTAAATGCTGTACAAAAACTGGCCAATATTGCATCAGGAAAAACCATGCCAGAAGAAGATCCATTCGAAATGGAAGGCCGCGAAAGGGCATGGCTGGCGTTGGTAGAGCTTGCCAAAACCAGTCCATATTGGGATGTTAAAGAGCTAGCCACCCGCCTGCTCAATAAACAAGAACCCCACCAACTCACGTTCGCCCGCTAACGCCTTTGCACGCTGCCGATGATCGGTTATGGTGGCACACCATAGATCATCAAAGGTTAGGAGCGCTACGATGAAAATTTTGTTGATCGGCGGGGGGGCGCGTGAGCATGCGTTGGCGTGGAAAATCCGCCAATCCAGCCTGTGCGACGAATTGGTGTGTTTGGGCGGCAACGCTGGCATCGCGGCGATGGCGGAATCGGTGCCGATGGCGGGCGATGATGTGGATGGGATGGTGCGGTTTTGCCAGCAATTCAAGCCCGATCTGGTGGTGCCAGGGGCTGAGGTGCCGTTGGTGCTGGGCCTGGTGGATCGCCTGCAGGCCTGGAACATCCCCGCCTTTGGCCCAACCGCCGCCGCCGCGCAGCTGGAAGGATCCAAGGGCTTCACCAAGGATTTATGCGCGGCTCAGGGCATTCCCACCGCCGCCTTTCATCGGGTCAAAACCGTTGAGGATGCCAAACAACTGGTCCAACGCTTGGGCGTGCCCTTGGTGCTAAAGGCCGATGGCTTGGCCGCCGGCAAGGGGGTGATCATCGCCCATGACCTTGACACCGCCATGGCCGCGGTGGACAGCCTGATGCAAGATCATGCCGAATTGGTGCTTGAGGAGTTGATGCAGGGGCCAGAGCTGAGTTTTTTTGCAATTGCCGATGGCAAAAACGTGGTGCCGATGACCAGCGCCCGTGATTACAAACGCGCCTTTGATGGCGATCAGGGCTTGAACACCGGCGGCATGGGCGTTTATTCCGCCGTCGCCGATGCAACGCCTGTATTGGAGGGGGTGGTGATGGACCGCATCATTGAACCCACCATGGCCGGCCTGCGCAAACAGGGCATTGCCTTTCAGGGCATTTTTTACGCCGGCCTGATGCTAACCGAACAGGGGCCCAAACTGATCGAATACAACGTGCGCTTTGGCGATCCTGAGGCGCAGGTGTTGATGCCGCGGCTGCAGGACGATCTGGTCGACCTGATGCTGGCCAGCGTGCATGGGCAGCTGAACAACCGCACGCTGCACTGGTCGCCCCAGGCGGCGCTGGGGGTGGTGGTCAGCGATCGCGAATACCCCACAGGCTCCGCAGGATCCACTGAAATTCGAGGGCTAGAGGCGCTAGAGGCCGATCCCGACACCCTGGTGTTTCACGCCGGCACAAGGCGCAACCCTGACGGCGCGGTGGTCAACAACGGTGGTCGGGTGCTAACCGTGGTGCGGCTGGGCGACACCGTGGCCAGCATCCGCCCCCAATTGATGCAGGATCTGACGCAGCATTTGGGCGGCAACAACCAGCTGCGTTGGCGCACGGATATTGGGTATCATGAAGTCGAGGCTTAACGCCTCTGGGGGTTATCACGAGGCCTAGGCCTCGGAGTAGCGGATCCTAATACGCCGCAATAGTCTTGAAATAGATATTGCCAACGTCGTTCAACAACATCCCCTCAGCACGCACCGCGCCGTTGACCAAGGGAAACTTGGCGAGGGCGATGGTTTCCGGCGTTACACCCGCCAACACGGCATCAGGGGTTACCACAATCGTTGTGTCGCCATCAGTGGTGGGCGGTCCCAGCTTTTGCAGGGCGCTTAAGGTCGCGGTGTTATCAAGGGCAACGCCCAGCCCTGATCCCCACAGCGCGTTGTTGATTTGCGCGGCAATTTTGTTGGCAATTGGCAGTGTGTAAACGATATAGGTGGCGGTTCGACTGATATCGCCAGCAGCGGGAATAGTGCTGCTGATCGTTAGGCCTGCCCCATAATTGCTGCTCCACACCCTGGTAAAATACAAAAAGCAACCGTTGGTTGCCCCGGTAGCTTCGTTTAAAAACGACGTCTGGTTGCAGGCCGGCGTGCCGGCATAGGCGTTGACATTCAGTTGCGGCAAACTCCAACTGCCGCGCGGGCCCAACAGATTGGTTGGTCGGTTAAAAATGGTGCTGCTTACACCCGCTGATCGATAGGCAAACACCTGATTCACCCGCAAGCCGTTGGTTGTCATCATACCCAGATAGGCACGTTGCGCACCGCCCAACATCGAAACGGTTTCGTTGGTGATCAACCGCTCATCCGCGCTGCCGGCGTTGTTTTGACTGGTGCCCCCCAGCAGAGCAATCGCGCCCAAAATCCCGCCGATCAACGCCAACACCAAAAAGATGATGCCCAGCGCAAAACCACCCCTGCGGTTAACAGCGGCAGCAGATTTTTTTTGGGCAAAATTTGTTCTCATCTTGGTCATCCTAACACAGCTCCGTTACCGCCATCTTACCGTATGGCCATCTTAGCGTATGGATCGGGCTGGCCGCAACCAAAGAGTTTATGCAACCACCGCCGTTGGAGGAATAACCGCGTCATAGCGGCAAAATCTTAGCGGCAACCCCTGATCCACAAGATGTTCGCACTGGCTTTGGCGCCACAGGGCGGGATCCAGAGGCGGGAAAAAGGTGTCGCCCGCAATCTCAGCATCAATATGGGTGAGATAGACATGCTGCGCCAAGCCAAGGGTTTGGCGGTACAGCTGGCCGCCGCCAATCACAAACAGGGTGTCGTCTGCCCCCACGCTGGCCAGCGCCGCCTCCAAATCATGAAACACCGCAACCCGATCATCCTGCCAGTCAAGGTCGCGGGTCAGCACCAGGTTGCGCCGTTGCGGCAGCGGTTTGCCCAATTGTTGCAAAATGCTGTCGTAGGTGGCGCGCCCCATCAGCACGGGATGCCCCAGCGTGATGCGTTTGAAATATTTGAAATCCGCCGGCAGGTGCCAGGGCATAGCGCCATCCCTGCCGATCACCTGATTTTTGCCGGCAGCCGCGGCAATCAGCGCCACAACCGCCATTTAACCCAACAATTTTTGGGCAATCGCCAACACATCCTCAGCCGCCGTGGTGTTGGGCGAACGGGTTAACAGCGGGGTTTGGGCGCGAATCGACTCCGTCACCTTTTTGTCGGTGCGCACAATGCCCAGCAGGGGGGGCATCTGGTGCAGAAAATTGGTGCAGGCCTTGGCCAAAGTCTCATAAGTTTTTTGCCCCTCAGCCACCGTGCCGGCCTGGTTCACCACCACCCGCAAATCGACATTTGGATCCTGCGCGTAACTGAGTTTGACAAAGGCATAGGCGTCGGTCAGCGCGGTGGGATCAGCGGTGGTGACCACGATGCAGGTTTGGCAAGCGCTGGTCAGCATTTTAACCGTGCGGTCAATGCCAGCGCCCAAATCGATCAGCAGGCGATCATAGGATGGCGCC
Organism: Alphaproteobacteria bacterium; assembly: GCA_044345375.1. GTDB lineage: Bacteria > Pseudomonadota > Alphaproteobacteria > CAISOG01 > CAISOG01 > CAISOG01. The sequence continues at coordinate 82,887 of JBIJBF010000002.1, read as the reverse complement.
AGCTCAGCCAATTCGGCGATCAAACCGTGCAGCCGCACCGGCGGCAAATTGGCCAGATTGCCCGCACCGCTGCGGCCCGCAATCACCTTGAACGGGGCGTTGCTGGGTTGCAGCACCACCTCAGCCAGCCGCAATTGATTGGCCAGCACCTGCGCCAAATCCCTGGTCGGCATCAGCCCCAATTGGATATCAATATTGGCCAAGCCCAAATCGCCATCGAACAGCAAAATCGGTTTGGGGCTTGCGCTGCGCATACTGGTTAACTGGCTAAGGGCATGCGCCAAGCTGATCGACAGCCAAGTCTTGCCAACCCCCCCCTTGCCTGAGGCGATGGCGATGCCGTTGGCGATCTTGGGGGTCACCAAAGATAAGGCTGGTGTAGGGAGCGGGGGGGTGCTGATCATCTTGCTAGCTTTACCACAAAAAGGGTTGGGAATCGGTTAACTATAGACTTTGGCGCCCACCAAAGGCTCAGGCGCATTGGCGGGTGGGTGATAGGGGGCACGTGGATCCTGATAGCTGGCCAACAACAGGCGGGCTAGGGTAAGGGGGCTAAGCGCGTTCAGCCCATCCGCCACCTGCGGGCTCATCGCCACGTCGGCCAAATACAAACGGCCGTTAAAGGCGGCGGTCAGCAACCCACCCAGCCGTCTGGCCAGATCCAGCTTGGTGACCAGCAAACGGCTGATCGGCAGATGGGTGCGGAAATGGGCGGCCGCCTCAGCCATTTCCAGCGCATCGCCACCTGCCGCCAGCACCAACACCGGTTCGATCGGCATCTCCTGATCAAGCAGCTGTTGCAACTGCACAATCTCCTCCCCCAACCACGGGTTAATCCCACCGCTGTCCACCAACACAATTTGATGGGGTTTGGCCGCCGCCAGCAGCCGGCGCAGGTCGGAGGGGCTTTCAATCACCGTCAAAGGCAATTGCAGGGCGTTGGTATAGGTTTGCAATTGGGCAACCGCTGCTGCCCGCATGGTATCGGCGGTGGCGATCACCGGCTCCATCCCGCTAAGCACCGTGCGCGCCGCCAATTTGGCCAAGGTGGCGGTTTTGCCCACCCCTGGCGGACCTACGAAAAACAGCGGTTTCATCACCTGTTTCAGCGGGAATGGGTTAAAGCCGAAATTGGCATCCAAGGCGGCGGCCAAGCCCTGCAACGGCATGCGAATCGGCAGGCTGGCGGCGCTGCGCAACAACCGATCGTTCAACTCCTCAGGCACCCCATGGCGGGTCAACACCTGCGACAACACATCCAGAATTTCGGATCGGTTGAGTTCCGCCGCGGCATTGCCCACCCGGCTGTCGTTGGGCGCAATCTCCTGCGCATCTGGGGTTTCCACCGCCACCGTCACCTTAACCCCACGCCCGCCATCGCCGCGGGTGGACGACAAAATGATGGCGTCATCCCCCAATTCCTGACGAATCAGGGCCAAGGCCTCGCGCATGGTGGCGGCCTGATAGGATTTAAGGCGCATGAAGCCTCCGCTGAAAAGACCGTCGACAGAAAACGGCGCACCTATTATCCATAGCGTTAAGCGGGTTGGCACGCAATCTTTCCGCTTTGCGCCAACGGAGATGCCGGATAAGCCGCCTTTTTGCTGGTTGTTGACGATAATTCTGTTTTATCATCCCCCCATGTTCCCCTTAACCGTTGGTTACGCCATGCTGCCCAGTATACGCCGTTTGCCCAATCATTTGGTTAACCAAATCGCCGCGGGTGAGGTGGTGGAAAGACCGGCCGCGGTGGTGAAAGAATTGGTAGAAAATGCGTTGGATGCGGGGGCAAGTGCGCTGACCATTCGGATCGAGGGCGGCGGCCTAAGCCTGATTGAGGTGGCCGACAACGGGTGCGGCATGGGGCAAAACGCCCTGCCGTTAGCCCTTGAACGCCACGCCACCTCAAAACTGCCCGACGATGACCTGACCCACATCGCCAGCCATGGCTTTCGTGGCGAGGCCCTGCCAGCGATTGCCGCGGTCAGCCGCCTTAGCCTGCTTAGCCGCACCGCAGGCGACGATCACGGTTGGCTGTTGGAGGTGGCGGGGGGAGAGTTCTTGAACAGCGAGCCGCAGCCCGCGGTGCGGGAGGTGGGCACCACCGTGACGGTGCGCGATTTGTTCTACGCCACGCCAGCCCGGCTGAAATTCCAACGCACCCCCGCCTATGAGGGCGAACAGGTGGCGGATTGGGCGCGGCGGTTGGCGCTGGCCAACCCCCATGTCGCCCTGCGCCTGGCGGTGGATGGACGATGGCTGCTGCAACTGCCCAGCGATCAATCGCCCACCTCGCGGATGCAGGCGCTGATGGGATCGTCGGTGGCCGAGAATTTGCTGCAAGTTGAGCTGCAGCATGGCGCCATGGGTGTCGTCGGTTGGGCCAGCGTGCCCAGCTTTAACCGTGCCACCGCCAGCCTGCAATGGCTGTATGTCAACGGGCGGGTGGTTAAAGATCGGCAATTGCAGTCGGTGCTGCGCGCCGCCTATCACGACGTGATGCCGCCACGCCGCCATCCGATCGTGCTGTTGGATCTGCGCCTGCCGCTGGAATTGGTGGATATCAACGTGCACCCCGCCAAGACCGAGGTGCGCTTTGCCGAGGCGGATCAGGTGCGGCGGCTGCTGATTGTTGGCATCCGCAACGCCCTGGCCGATGGCGGTGGGCAACAGGCGGTGGCGCTGCCGGCGGACAGCATTCGGGTTACCAGTTTTGCGGAACAGCCAATCATCCAAACCGCGGCTGAGGTGGGCAATCGTTACGCCTTGGGCTTGGGGCGGCTGCAGTCTGGTCGCGCCGCCATCGCCAGCCCCGCCAGAAGCTATCCGCTGACCGCAACACCGCTGCGCCAGCCTGGTTTTGCCCAGCCCAGTTTCTCGCTGGCCAGCAGGGTTGTGACGCCCGACACAGCCCCAGCAGAACAACAAGAAGACCACCCAAACCCTGCAACCGACCATCCTCTAGGGTACGCGAAAGGCCAATTGCACAACACCTATATTGTCGCGCAAACCGCGGACGGCATGGTGCTGGTGGATCAACACGCCGCCCATGAACGGCTGGTGTATGAGCAGTTGCGGGCGCAGCTGGCCAGCCATGGGGTTAAGCGGCAGGCGCTGTTGATCCCCACCATCGTCGATTTACCCGCGGCGGCTCGTGAACAGTTGTTGGCGGCGCAGGACACCCTGCTGGCATTGGGGCTGGTGGTCGAAGCCTTTGGCAACAGCGCGGTAACGGTGCGTGAGGTGCCGGCAGCCCTGGCCAATGCGGATATGGCCAAGCTGATCACCGATCTGGCCGAGGAGTTGCTGCATGAGGAGGCGGAGTTGGGCTTGTCGGAACGGCACCACCATCGCCTGGCCACGTTGGCCTGCCATCACAGCGTGCGGGCGGGGCAGCGCCTGACGGTGGATGAGATGAACGCCCTGCTGCGTCAGATGGAGCAAACCCCCAACAGCGGCCAATGCAACCACGGCCGCCCCACCTATATCAAGCTAAGCCTGAATGAGCTGGAGCGGCTGTTTGAGCGGGCATAAACCAAGAATCGGGTTAGGCCGCCTGCTGTTTCGCCAGCGTTGGATAATCGGTATAGCCCACCTCACCCCCACCATAAAAAGTGGCGCGGTTGTAGCGGTTCAGCTCAGCGCCGCTTTGCAGACGTTCCACCAAATCGGGGTTGGAGATAAACCAACGGCCAAAGGCCACCGCGTCCACCTGCCCATCGCTGACCGCCGCCGCGGCGTTTTGCGCGTTATAGCCACCGGCTGAGATCAGCACGCCGGCAAAGGCCTTGCGGAACAATTGCGCGGTGTTGGGCGCATCGCTGGCCACCGCGTCACTGCCGCCGGCCGCGGTTGCGCGCGGTTCAATCAGATGAACATAGGCCACGCCGCGTAGCGACAATTGCGCCAGCACATGGGTAAACAGGGCGATTGGATCGCTGTCTTGCATATCGTTAAAGCTGCCATAGGGCGACAGGCGAACGCCCACCCGCCCGCTGCCCCACACCGCAATCGCCGCGTCCACCGCCTCCAGCAACAGGCGCGCCCGATTTTCAATGCTGCCGCCATAGGCATCGCTGCGCTGGTTGCTGCCGTCCTGCAAAAACTGATCCAGCAGATAGCCGTTGGCACCGTGCACCTCAACCCCATCAAAACCGGCCGCCTTGGCGTTTTCTGCGCCCTTGCGAAAATCGGCGACGATGCCAGCCAGTTCGTTGGTTTCCAGCGCGCGCGGCGTTTCAAAGGCCACCTGTTTCCAATCCGCGGTAAAGGTCAGGCCGGATGGTTGGATGGCTGAGGGCGCCACCGGCAACCCCGCATCAGGTTGGTGCGAGCTGTGGGAAATGCGCCCGACATGCCAAAGCTGCAAAAATATACGCCCGCTGGCCTGATGCACCGCATCGGTCACCAGGCGCCAGCCGGCCACCTGCTCAGCCGAATGGATGCCAGGGGTGGCGGGATAGCCCTGGCCCTGCTGGCTGATCTGCGTCGCCTCAGACACGATCAACCCCGCGCTGGCACGCTGGGCGTAATAGCGGGCGTTCAGGGCGTTGGGGATATTGCCCGGCTGGCTGCTGCGCATACGGGTCAGCGGCGCCATGATCACGCGGTTGGGCAGGTTGAGATCACCAACGGTTAGGGTGTCGAAAAGATTGGTCATGATGCTTTTCCTTTGATTTTTGGGGGGGCTTTGGGTTTTTCGGAACTTTTGTCTATAGGCAACAACGTGTGCACCGCCTGCAACACCTCAGCAACCGTGATTTGCTTCATGCATTGGTTGTCTTGGCAGGGCGACTTGCGTTGGTTGCTGGGCGACACGCAGGGGGAGCAGGCCAAGCCCTTGAACAACAGGATGGCGTTGGGGTTCAGCGCCCCATACAGCGCCTTGGTTTCGGGGCCATACAGCACGACCGAGGGCAAATGGAACGGCGCGGCAAAATGCGATGGGCCGCTGTCGTTGGTCACCATCAGGCTGGCCAGTGTGTACAGGGCGGGCAGCTCAGCCAATTTGGTAAAGCCGGCAATGCTGATCACCCGATTGGGGGCTGATTCGGCTGCATTTTGGTTCAGTCGGTTGGCCAACGCCTCAGCCTCCAACCGCTCACCCGGCGCACCGGTGATTAGCAGCGCTGCATCGGGATAGTCGGCCAGCAGGTTGGTGGCCAATTCGGCGTATTGATCCGCTGGCCAACGGCGCAGGGGCATCAGCTCACTGGCATTGGGGTTCAGCAGCAGCCAACGGGGATAATCCGCCAATTGCGGAAAGGCGGTTAGCAGGCGGTGGCGCATGTCGGCCAACGCCTCTCCCTCAACCGTTTGCGGGATCAGCGCAATTTCCGCATCGGTAAACGCCCGCTTGGTCAGCGGCACATTGGCCGGATCCTCAAGCGGCGCATGCACCAAACTCAAAAAGGTTTTGGCGATATGCTGATAGGGGTTGTAAAGCACGCGGTGGGTCAGATGCCGCCCCCTGTACAACCCCTCCCCATAAAAGCGGTCAAAACCCACCCGAATTGGCGCGCCGCTGAACAGGCTTAGCAGGCTGGTAAAGCGCGAAAACATTTCAAAATCGATCACGATGTCGATTTTCAGTTGGTTAATCCGCCACAACACCGCCACCGTGTCCCACAGCAATTGGAACAGGCCGTCGTTGCGAATCACCAGATGGCGTTCGCGCGGAATGGTGCCCATGATATCCAGACTGGCGCGGTTTTTGGCGAAAATCAGAAAGTACAACTCAGCCTCAGGGTACAAATCACCCGCCCGCCGCAGGGCGGAATCGGCCAACACCGTGCTGCCCATTTCCGACAGCTCAATAAACAAAACCTTTTTGGCGGCCGCGGCATCGGGCAGTGGCACCGGCACGGTTAAACGCTTTTTGATGCGGTAGATGGTGCTGGCAATCCATGTCAACGGCATGCCGATCCAGTAGTCAATTTGTCGCATCCGATCGATATGCATGTCACCATCCTAAGTTCAATGTTATGCCCTACTCTACAACAGGAACGGCGTGTTGCAAGTTTTTGTCTGAGGCCAGTTTAGCGGTGGGCATCGCCCACCACAGCAGCCCCCCAGGCAGGCTGGCCAGCAAGATGGTCACGCCGTTCAGCAGGGAAAGCGCCAAGGCAGACTCCACCGACAAGCCCTGACGGGTTAAGAAAAACACCAACACCCCCTCGCGCAGCCCCCAGCCAGCCAAGGAAATCGGCAGGGTTAACAACACGCTGGTCACCGGCCACACCACCAACAAACTGCTTAGCGGCAGGGTCATCCCCAACGCCCACGCATTCGCGCCGATGGTCACCACCGTTACCAGTTGTCCGATCAGGGAGATGGCCAAGATTTTTTGCAGCAGCGCACGGTTTTTCAGGGTGGATACCAACACCGCCCTGGTGTCCAGCAATTTGCCGCGAATCTTGTCCCAAATCGCAAAAGGCAGCTTGGGCAGCGGCAGTTTGGCCACCACCCATAGCCCGAACAGATAACCGCCGCACAGCACCGCCAACAACCATCCCATGCCGGGCAGAGCGTCCAGTTGCGATGCCAGACCAAACGCGCTGACCCCCGCCAAACCCAACAACGTACCAAGCCCCAGCAAACGTTCCACCAACACCAACCCAATCGACAGGGACAATCCCCCAACCCATGGCCGCACATACAGGCCGCGCAGGACATCGCCGGAAATATTGCCAGGCAGCGCCTGATTAAAAAACGCGCCAATGTGGTAATAGGCGTAAAGCTTAAGCAGGGCGGGGCGGTTGGTTGGTGACAGGTTTTTTTGTTGACCAGCGGCGGCGATCAGCATGATACGCCAACGCCAAGCCCACAACAGCAGCTGCAGCCAGAAACTGATGATGCCAACCGCTGCCCACCCCCAATGCAAACTGTGCAGCTGCTGGCGCAACACCTGCCCGTCAATTTTTTGGGAGATCCAAAAAAAACACAACAGGGTGAACAGCCCCTGCGCCAACTTAAAGCCCAGCGATTTAAGGTTTTTCGATAAGGCCACCGCGGTATCCCTTGGCAAGGTAAAAATGAATCCACCGAATATCCTGACCATCCCGCATCAAGGTCAAGGAAAAAAGTGGGGGGGCAAGCGGGGTGACGCTGTCGAAATGCGCAAGCAACGCCGCGCTTTGATCATAGGCGCCATCGGCACGGGTGATGTACAGGGCGTTTTTGCCTACCAATTGATCGATGCTGGCGCCACCGACAAAGGGCAAACGCCGCCCCATGTCCGGCATCCAAACCATCGGATGTTGGGGCATATAGAAACTTAGCTGGCTGGCCAGGGTGTAGTCAGGTGCCAGCAGAAAATCGGCGCCGCTTTGCTGATAGGCCTGATCGGTACCCCGACCAAGCTCCGCCCAACCGCTTAACCGGCGGGTGGGATCGATCGATTGCGGAATCGGCAGCCATGGATGCACCGCCTGGCTGTACAGCACCAAACTCAGCACCGCGGCGCTGGCGGGTGCGGCCCAGCCTAACCAATTCAGCCTGCGCCCCTGCGCCTGACGATCTTTCAGCCAAGCCGGCACCAGCACGCAGGCCGCCAAATAGGCCGGCGCGGGCCAATGCGCCTGCACCCGCCCGCTTAGGCAGTGGGTTAGAAAAAACGCCAGCGGCAACAGGCTGCTAAGCGCCAACAGCTGCACCGCCGGCTGCTTAGCCTGGCGCAACCCCCACCAGCTGGCCAGCAGCAGCGCCAGCAAAACCAGCGGCGTCACCACCCCCAACTCACTGCCCACCAACTCCCCCAACCAACGCAGGGGTTGCGGGGTGCGGCTGCCATAGGCATGGTTCCATTGTTTGTTAATGCCGATCCAGCCATGGGTGGCGTTCCACCACAGCAGCGGGGTGGCGACCAACAGCGCGATCAGCAGGGCGATATAGGGATGCGGGCGGCGCAACCACCGGCGCAATTCAGGATAGGTCAGCAACATCGCCAGCAGCGGCGGCGCCATCAGCAAAATCGGGTATTTGCTCAAGGCGCCAAGGCCCGCCGCCAACCCCAACAACGCCCAGTATTGGCTGGCCCCCTGTTGGGAGGGTAGCGTTAGAATACGGGTGGCGGCCAGCAGCAGCAGGCTCCAGCAAAACAGCAGCGGCGCATCAGGCGTCATGATGATGGCGGTGACGTTAAACAGCAGCAGGCCATAGAACCAGCAGGCGGCGATCAACCCCAAACGAGCCCCCAATCGATCCTGCCCGAAAACTTGGCAACCCACCGCCATCAGTACCCTGGCGGTGGCGATGTTCAGCAGAATGGCGGGCAGGCGAATCGCCAGCGGGGTGTCGCCCAACAGCATGGTGCCGCCGCGGATCAACCAGGCCACCATCGCCGGATGATCGTAGTAGGACAGCTGCGGATCACGCGACCAGAGCCAATAATAGGCCTCATCCTCCATCAGCTCCATCTGGCTGGCCGCCACCAAACGCACCGCCAGCACCAGCAGGCTAAGCAGCCAGAACAGCGCCACCGGGCTAAGGTTTTTTACATAAGACCGCAACAACCGCTGCCCTAAACTGGGTGAGAGGTGGGTACAAGCCCCGCATCCGTCAAAGCCTGCTGCTGCCGCTTCGCCATCGCCTCCACATCAAACTGGCCGATCAAATCGTGAAACAGCTGGTACCAGTTGATTTCGGCCTTAAGATGCAGAAAAACCGATCCTAGGCCCACCGCGGCGCGATCCATGAACACAAATTCGCGCGGCGGCTTAACCCCCCCCAATTCGCGCAGCTGTTGATGCACCGCCTGCGCCACCTCACGCCCATAAATGCCTGAGTTGGTTTCCTGCAGCCGCCGCACCTTGTCCTCCATCAACGGCGCGTAGACAAACTCCGCCCATTGGTTGAGCACGGCGATGATTTCCTTAGACAAATTGCCAAAACCCCAACTTTCATAGGCGGCCACCGCCAAATCATTGTCGTTGTTTTGCAGGGCTTGGTACAAATCGATCACCCCCTTAACAAAGGGCGGTGGAAACACGCGGATACAGCCAAAATCCAGCAGGTTGACCCCGCCATCTTCACGCACCGAATAATTGCCCATATGCGGATCGCCATGGATAATGCCGTAGTGGTAAAAGGGCACGTACCAGGCGCGAAACATGTTCAGGGCCACTTGATTGCGAAATTCTTGGGGTTGATCCACCACCGCCATCATCGCCCTGCCCTGCAGCCAGCTCATGCTCAGCAGGCGGCTGGTGGACAGGGCTGGCACGCCCACCGGCACCTGCACGCCATCTTCTTGCGCCAGCATGTTGTGGTACAGCTGCATCTGTTGCAGCTCGCGGTGGTAATCCAACTCTTCCCACAGCCGTTCGGCGATTTCCTGATGAATCTCCTGCGTATGAATCGCCTTGTCGTAGCGTTCATACAGGGCCATCAGCATGCGCAGCTGCTTTAAATCGGCCTCAACCGCCGCCGCCATATCGGGGTATTGCAGCTTGCAGGCCAGCAGCTGGCCATCCAGACCACGCGCCTGATGCACCTGCCCCAAAGAGGCCGCCGCCGCCGCGCTTTGGCCAAATTCGGCAAAGCGGGATTGCCAATCAGGCCCCAGCTCAGTCTGCATCCGCCGCCGCACAAACGGCCATCCCATGGCGGGGGCGTTGGATTGCAGCTGCGCCAATTCGGTCACATATTCCTGCGGCAACAAATCGGGCACGGTGGACAGAATCTGCGCCACCTTCATCAACGGGCCCTTGATGCCCCCCAACGCGGCTTTAAGTTCCTGCGCATGCCGTTCACGGTCAATGGTCATACCGAACACCCGCTCACCCGTCATCCGCGCCGCCAGCCCGCCCATCGCCCCCGTCACCTTGGCGTAGCGTCGCCAGCGTTCAACAATGGTGTTTTTGTCCTGCAGATCGTTCATGCCGCCGTTACCCCCCAATTTTTTAGGCCGAATCGCTGGCCAAGCTGGTGCTGCGAATCCAGCCACCGCCCAACACCTGCTCATCCGCATAGAACACACAGGCTTGGCCTGGCGCAATCGCCCCGTGATCTTGGGTGCCAAGCAAATGCACCACCGCGTTGCTGGGGTCTGAGGCGTTAGGAAAACGCAGCATCGCCTCAACCGGCTCCATGGTCGAACGCCACTTCACCCGCACCGGCAGGTCTGCGCTTGCTGGCGACAGGGAATCGCCCAGCCAATTGACCTCAGCCAGCTGCATCACCTGGCTGCGCAAATCATGGCGACCACCCACGATGACGCGGCGGTTGGCGGCGTCCAGCCGAATCACATACAACGGCTCGCCATCGCCATCTTGCTGCCCACCAATCCCCAGCCCCTTACGCTGGCCAATGGTGTAGTGAATAATGCCCTGATGTTGGCCCATCACGCGGCCATCCAGATGCACAATCTCCCCCGGCTCAACCGCATCAGGCCGCAAACGCGCCACGATGTCGGCATAGCCACCGGTTGGTACAAAGCAAATATCTTGGCTGTCGGGCTTGTCCGCCACCGCCAGGCCGTAACGCGCCGCCAATGCCCGGGTTTGATCCTTGTTCGCCAAGCCGCCTAGGGGGAAACGCAGGAAATCCAGCTGCTGCTGGGTGGTGGCAAACAGGAAATAGCTTTGATCGCGCACATGGTCCGCGGCGCGGTGCAGCTGCGCGCGCCCATCCCCTCCCAATACGCGTTGCACGTAATGACCGGTGGCCAGCGCCGCCGCCCCCAGATCACGCGCCATTTCCAACAGATCTTTAAATTTGACCCGTTGGTTGCAGCGCACGCAGGGGATCGGCGTTTCGCCACGGGCATAGGAATCGGCAAAATCCTGAATCACCGCCTGATTAAAGCGGCTTTCGTAATCCAGCACGTAATGGGGAATGTTCAGGCGATCGGCCACCTGGCGCGCGTCATAAATATCCGCACCCGCGCAGCACGCCCCCTTTTTGCCCAAGGCCTGCCCATGATCGTAAAGCTGCAGGGTGATGCCGATCACCCGAAACCCCTGCTCAGCCAGCACCGCCGCCACCACGCTGCTGTCCACCCCGCCCGACATCGCCACCGCAACCGTGGCGCCAGCCGGCAAATCGGTGGGAATGGGTGGCAAGGTGACGGCCGCCGTTATCCCGGCTGGTGTTTTGGTCGATGGGGTTCGACGCAGCTCACAATTGGCAGAATCGGTCTCTAGCACCCTGTTTTTTCGACTAACCAGCCGCCTCCACACACAGCGCGATGCCCATCCCGCCACCGATGCACAAGGTCGCCAGCCCCTTTTTGCCGCCACGCCGTTGCAATTCATGCAGCAGGGTTACCAGCACCCGCGCGCCGCTGGCGCCAATGGGATGGCCAAGGGCGATCGCGCCGCCGTTGACATTCACCTTGGTTAGATCCCAGCCCATTTCCTGATTCACCGCACAGGCCTGCGCCGCGAAGGCCTCATTCGCCTCAATCAAATCCAGATCTTGCACGTTCCAGCCTGCCCGTTGCAGGGCAGCACGGCTGGCTGGAATTGGCCCCGTGCCCATGATGGTTGGATCGACCCCGCGGGTTGCCCACCCTGCGATGCGTGCCAGGGGGGTCAGGCCATGTTGCGCCGCCGCCGCCGCGGTCATCAGCACCACCGCCGCCGCGCCATCGTTCAAACCGCTGGCATTGCCGGCCGTCACCGTGCCATCGCTGGCAAAGGCGGGACGCAGCTTGGCCAAGCTTTCCAACGTGGCGCCATGCCGTGGGTATTCGTCATTGGCCACCACCAGCTCATCCTTTTTGCTTTTGATGGTTACCGGCACAATCTCCGCCAAAAACTTGTTGGCCTTTTGCGCCGCCTCAGCCTTATGCTGGCTGGCCAGCGCAAATTGATCCTGCGTGTCACGGCTGATTTGATAGGTTTTGGCGACATTCTCGGCGGTAATCCCCATGTGATAGCCGTTAAAGGCCTCCCACAACCCATCTTTAATCATGGTATCGACCAAATTCAGATCGCCCATTTTTTGCCCCGTCCGCAAATAGGCGCAGTGGGTGGCCTGACTCATGCTTTCTTGGCCGCCCGCAATCACCACCGACGCATCGCCCAGCGCAATCGCCTGCATCCCCAGCGCAACCGCCCGCAAACCCGATCCGCAAACCTGGTTGATGGTCATCGCGGTTTTGTCCACCGGAATGCCGGCCTTAACCGCAGCCTGACGGGCGGCGTTTTGCCCCACACCCGCGGTCAACACCTGCCCCAACAACACCTCGTCCACCTCAGCGGCGTTCAGTTTGGTTTGCGCCAACAAATCCTGAATCACCAGCGCGCCCAGCTCAGCGCCAGACAAGCTGGCCAAGCTGCCGGCAAAACTGCCGATGGGGGTGCGACGGGCGGCAACGATAACAACTTCAGGAACGGAAGAATGAACAGCGGTCACGGCAAATATCCCCAAAAAACAAATGAAAAAACAGGCGCCCAAAACGGGCAAAGCAGGAACAGAAAATAACTCAACGGTACCATAGCGATGCTTGGGCACCTGCTGCAACTTAAAAAAATCACCGCAGAACGGCCGCAACCCCTTGTACAGCCGCAGACGCCCCGCTATAGTCGGCGGCGTTGTTGAGCAGCCATTCCCCGGTAGCTCAGTGGTAGAGCGGTCGACTGTTAATCGATTGGTCGTGGGTTCGAATCCTACCCGGGGAGCCACAACAAATTGCCCTATCAGCCAGCCCCACGCCCTGCACCGCTCTGGATTATGGGATGCGTTGGCGCACCGTTTGCCTTGAGGCTAAAGCCTTTGATCGGCTGGGCAATGGAAGTGAGTGTTTGATGGGGTCAGAAGTGGGGGGAAGGGTTAGGTCGTACCCCGCTTTTTCCTGGGCTTTGGTTTGATGGCACCGATCAAGGGGGCGGTGAGGCGTTGGTATTCGGCAAACAGATATTCAATCCGTTCGCGTTCAGACTCAAAGGGTTTCTTGCGATAGGCGGCATCCACGGCCTTGTCGAGGGCTTGGTGAGCCTTTAGCAAGGCGGGTGGCATGGTAAGTGGGTCGTACAGGTCAGCCAGGGTGGAGTTTGGAAATTGCGCCCGCGCCTCCAACACCGCCTGCGCCCGATCCTCAATCACCTTAACCTGTTCAGCTGAGGGGGCAGCTGGCCAAGGGAAGTTGTTGTAAACAAGCGTGTTGGAATAGCGGTAACGGCTTTCTAACCTGCCGCATACATGACGCATCCAATCCATATGCATCAGCGAGGTCAACACGCCGAAATGGTAGAGCGTGGCGTTGGGGATAATAAGGCAAAGGTTGCTGGCAATAACATCGCGACTGAAAATATCTATCGGCACATATAAGCGCCTTTCAGAAGAAACTGACGGAATAATGATATAATCGGTTTCTTCGTGGCTAATGAAGCCAAACAATGAGGGGGTACTAGCCAGCTCTTTGGTTGCTGGCCGCGCGCTCCCAAGTCTATTTTTTCTGACATACTCCAACCTCTCAATAATAGGCTTGATATTGCGGTAAAGTGCTGGCGAAACATTCTTTAGCCATAAACAATAGCGCATAGAGCCGTTAATCAACTCTTCTGCGCCAACAAATTTACGAATCAGAGGAGATGCATCAGGATAATATGATAATATATCATTTCTTTCTTGCCCGCTTAAAATCAAGCCGCCACCATCAATTGGTTGATTTCCAAAATTTATTTCAGGTACATTACAAAGCGGCTTGCTGCGCTTAACGATAACGGCGTTTGTTGCATCCACCAGATACGGGTTGATGTTATTTGCCTTTGCGCGGTGCGGTTCGGATGTTGGTTTTTCATAGTCAAACAACCATTTTTCGTCTGGTTCATAAGCGGTAAAGCCCACAATCACACAATAGACGGCGGCAAGTCGCATACCTTTGGCTTTTTTCTCATCAATCGTCCATTTGAAAGTACGGTGAGCAAATTGGATGCGAATACCGTAACGAGATAGCAGCGGCTGCCAGAGAATACCTGCCTGTTCGCCCTGGGTGATGGAATTGGTGGAAACAAAAGCTACCTTGATGCGCGTCCCCTGAATATACTGCGCCGCTTTCCAATACCATGCTGTAACGTAGTCGAGTACACCCGCGCCTATTATACCGTCGAATACTGCCACTAACTCTGCGCGTTGGGTATCGTTCTGATATTTTGACCCCACAAAGGGTGGGTTGCCCAGCATGTAGCTTAGCTTGCTGGGGGCGATGATGTCCTTCCAAGGGATGGTCAGGGCGTTACCCTGGGTAATATGGGCGGATTTTTTCAGGGGTAGGCGTACAAGGGATTGGCCGAAAGATTCCGACAGCTTCATGTTCATCTGGTGATCGACCAACCACATGGCGGCCTCAGCGATATGGGCGGGAAACTCCTCAATCTCAATGCCATAAAACTGATCAACATCGACCTTGGACAGTTTTTTGACGTCTAATTCCAGCTGGCGTTTGGGGTGCAACGCCTCCAACACCTCAAGCTCTAACAAACGCAATTCGCGGTAGGCCAAAATCAAAAAATTGCCACAGCCGCAGGCTGGGTCGAAAAAGGTCAGGGTGCCAAGTTTCTCATGAAACTTTTTCAGCCTGGATTCACGCTGGGTCGATTTGTCATGGCGGATTTTTTCAAACTCCTCTCGCAATTCATCCAAAAACAGCGGGTGGATGGTTTTCAGGATGTTGCGCTCACTGGTGTAATGGGCGCCTCCCCTGCGCTGCTCCTCAGGCAACATAACCATTTGAAACAGGGATCCGAACAGGGCGGGCGACACCCTGTTCCATTTGAAACGGCAGCATTGCAGCAGCGCCTGGCGCATGGGTGCATCAAAACTTGGTGTGCGAATCAGGCCAGCAAACAATTTGCCATTCACATGGGGGAATTCCGCCAGGTCTTCGTCTAAGGTTTTTTGCCGATCGGCCGGTGCGGTATCCAACGTCTCAAACAAATGAATAAGATTTGACCCCAGGTCGCGTCCATCCCCACTGGTTTTAATTTCAATATAGTTCAGAAAACTGTCGGGGTTAAAAATCCCTGTGTCGTCAGCAAACAGGCAGAACATCAGGCGCACCAACAGTTTTTCCAGATCAACGCCACTATAACCACTCTTCTCCAACTGTGCGTGCAGATTGCCCATCAGGGTTGCCGCCTCGATATTCACCTCTGGCTGGTCTTTGTACTGTTCACGCTGGTAGCCAGCGACAAAGTCAAACCGTCGAATGTTGTCGGGCAGGGCGGCTAAGGTAAAAATGTGCGTTTCATTGGTTTCCAAATCCAGCAATTCAAAGTTTTGGAAATCAGAAAGCAGAATATAGCGCGGGCGTTCGTCATCTTTGAGGGTAAGGTAGTAATCGGTGGCCTGAACGCGGGCTTTTTCTAGGCTTAGTCCCAGTGATTTTTGTTCAACAAGCAGGGTTCCTGGCCAAAAAAGATCAATGAAACCCTGTGTGTTGCTGGGCAGTTTGACACGCTTTTCAAAGTAGAGATTTACGTCGCGCGCCCTTCGCCCAAATACTTCAAAAAATTGGTGGTAGAATTGGCCAGTATCGCCCTTTTCATAGCCACGCCCCTGCCATTCCGTGGCAAAGCGGCCTGCTCTTGCGCGTATTTCGTTCCAGCTTAGGGGCATGATGATCTCAATGACAGATAATCTAACCATAGCAACAGATCGCCGATTACAAAATCTTTTCGGCTTTGATGATCTTTTTGTTTGGTTTGGCGATTAGCAACCGCTTGCGGATTAAATAGCGGCCATCGCTTTCACTCTGGAGCTTTCCCGCTGGCCAAACGGGGTGGAGCGGGGTAGTTTTGGTCTGCCATTGCGTGTGCCAGAGGTTGTTGCGCCATGACCATCTCTCTTGTTCCTACGTCCCCCACCCCCAGCATGAGGAGGTGACCCCCAGCAGCCTTGACCCATGCCCCAACGCGGGCGTAACAATGATAGGATAAATGGAGGCTGGCACTGCCCAGCAACCCATTTTTGACGGTATATCAAACGGTATGTCTGAAAATCGAAAATAAGATAATCGTTGATTATCAAAATATTGCATTAACAACCCCTCTCCTACCCGGGGAGCCAGCGTTAGATATTGGCGATTTTAAACAGTGTGCGGTGACGCTTAAGAAGCCATCGCCAGCACCGCAGACGGTGGGATCAGCGAAAACAGATTTTTCGGCTCGGGCAGGATGGGCACCAGCGCGGGCGAACCAACGATGCCAAGCTGGGTGGCAAGGTCAAAGATGTAGCGCAGGGCCGAAAAATCCTCCAACGCGAAACCCACCGAATCAAAGATGGTGACGTCTTCAGGGGATGTGCGGCCAGGATGCTGCCCCTGCAACACCTCCCACAACTCCACCACCGGGAAATCCTGCGGCTTTTGCTGCACCTCGCCCTCAATGCGGCTTTGCGGGGTAAATTCCACAAACACGGTGCCCATATCCAGAATGTCCGCATGCAGCTCAGTCTTGCCAGGGCAATCGCCCCCCACCGCGTTAAGGTGCATGCTAGGCGTAATGAACTCAGGCAGCAGGATGGTGGCGTTGGTTTTGTCAGCGGTCACGGTGGTGATGATGTCCACGCCCTGCACCGCCGTGGCCACGCTGCTGCAGCGGCGACCCTGCAGCCCCAGGCTGGCCAGATTGCGCAGCAGCTTATCGGTGGCGTTGGAATCGACATCAAACAGGCGAAATTCCTGAACCCCCAGCATATGGTGGAAGGCCAGTGCCTGGAATTCGCTTTGCGCGCCATTGCCGATCAGCGCCATCCGCGTTGCATCAGGACGCGCCAGCAGTTTGGCCACCATGGCTGAGGTGGCGGCGGTACGCAAAGCGGTAACCAAGGTTAAGTCACACACCAGCAGCGGCACGCCGGTGGCCATTTCGCAAAACGCGCCAAAGGCCATGATGGTTGGCAGGCCAAGCTGTTCGTTTTTGGGATGCCCATTGACGTATTTGAACGCGTAGAACTGCTGATCGGCGATCGGCATCAGCTCAATCACCCCCTGCGGCGAATGGTTGGCCAGGCGGGCGCATTTTTCAAACTCCTGCCAACGCTTGAAATCCGCGACGATGTAGTCAGCGATGCCCGCAATGCAATTGGCCACGCCATGCTGAGCCACCAAAATGGCAACATTGTCCGCACTCAAACAAAGCATATTTTTGGCAGAATTCATTTTTATTACCACCCCATTAAAAGAATTTTTTTGATATTCTCATGCCACCAACCACTTTGCAAGCACGACAACGCCTGTCATGATACGGCCGTGTTTTTTGAGACCAGTTTTTTTTAAGGATCACCATGTCTCCCAACCCCTCTGCCCATATTGAGCGTTCCATGTCTGTTGCTTCCCACCTAAATGACCGCCAGCCCGCAACCCTGCCCCCCCTGCGGCAGGCGATCAGCGATGCCACCCTGTTGCCGGAAGGTCAGGTGGTGGCCGCGCTGCTGGCGGCGGCAACATTCCCCCAAGACTTGCGGCTGAACGCTAAGGCAACCGCCCGCCAGCTGGTTGAGCAGGCCCGCAGGAGCAATCCCGCCGCCACGCGCCGCAATTTGGTGCAGGGATTGTTGCAGGAATACGGCCTGTCGCTGGCTGAGGGGATCGCCCTGATGTGCCTGGCTGAGGCCTTTTTGCGCATTCCCGATGCCGCCACCAGAGATGCCCTGATCCGCGACAAATTGGCGCGCCAGCAATGGGGACGCCATGTGGGGAAAAGTGCGTCAACGCTAGTGAACACCGCCACCCTTGGCCTGGTGCTGACCGGCCAATTGACCAATGTTGATGCTGCTAGCACCGCCCAGACACTGAAACGGCTGACCTACCGTTTGACCGCGCCACTGATCCGCAGGGCGGTGGGGCTTGGGATGCGCGTGCTTGGCCAGCAATTTGTGATGGGGGAGACCATCGATGCAGCGCTGGTCAGGGCGCGGGCGATGGAGGCCAAGGGCTTTCGCTACTCCGATGATATGTTGGGGGAGGCCGCGCTGACGGCAAAAGACGCGGCCACCTATAAACAGGCCTATCTGGATGCCATCCACGCGATCGGCCGGCAGGCGGACGGGCGCGGCGTGCATGAGGGGCCTGGCATTTCCATCAAGCTTTCCGCGCTGCACCCCCGCTATGACCGCACCCAACGGGCACGGGTGTTGACAGAATTGGCGCCCGATCTGCTGGAGTTGGCTGAGCTGGCCAAGCATTACGACATCGGCCTGAATATTGATGCTGAGGAGGCGGAACGGCTGGACATCTCCCTTGACCTGCTTGAGCAGCTTTGTCAGGCGCCCACGCTGGCCGGCTGGCAGGGGTTGGGCTTTGTGGTGCAGGCCTATCAGAAACGCTGCCCCTATGTGATCGACCACATCATCGATTTGGCCAAACACCACCAGCGGCGGTTGATGGTGCGGCTGGTCAAGGGTGCCTATTGGGACAGCGAAATCAAACGCGCACAGCTGGCGGGGCTGGCCGACTATCCGGTGTTCACCCAAAAAACCCACACCGATCTGTCCTATTTGGTTTGCGCGCAAAAGCTGTTGGCGGCCTCTGAGCAAATCTACCCGCAGTTTGCCACCCACAACGCCCTGACCGTGGCGATGGTTGAGCAGTTGGCGGGGGCGGTGAACCGCGCTCATGACACTTATGAGTTTCAATGCCTGCACGGCATGGGCGATGCCCTGTATGATCAGGTGCCCCCCAATGCCACCAACATTGCCCGTCCGTGCCGCGTCTATGCGCCGGTGGGCACCCATGAAACGCTGCTGGCCTATCTGGTGCGCCGCCTGCTGGAAAACGGCGCCAACAGCTCATTCGTCAACCAGCTGGCCAACCCAATGGTCGCCATCGACCAGCTGCTGCAAGATCCGTTCACCCTGATTGAGGCGCAGGGTGGGCATGGGGCGGCGCATGCTGGCATCCCCCAACCACCCAAGCTGTATGGCGCGAAGCGTCCCAATGCGGCGGGGCTTGATCTGCGCAACGAACTGGCGCTTGCCGCCCTTAGCGACCAACTGGATACCCTGAAAACCACGGTCTGGAGCGCGGGCCCGCTGCTGGCCGCGCCGTTAGTGGTGGACAGCATCACCGCCGTTACCGACGTCTATAACCCCGCCGATAGAGCTGAGCTGGTTGGCCAGCTGCGCCACGCCACCTTGGCTGAGGCGGAACACGCGCTGGCGCTTGCCCATAGCGATATCAGCTGGGCAGCAACCCCACTGGCAAGGCGCGCGGACATGTTGGATCAGGCCGCCCAGTTGCTGCAACAGCAGCGCCCAATGCTGCTAAGCCTGCTGATGCGTGAGGCTGGCAAAACTTGTTTCAACGCGCTATCCGAACTGCGGGAGGCGGTGGACTTTTTGCACTATTACGCCGCCCAGTTGCGCAGCGGCCTGCTTGACCCCACTGATGCGCCGCCAACCCCCTTGGGCGTGGTGCTGTGCATCAGCCCATGGAACTTCCCGCTGGCGATTTTCACCGGTCAGATCGTTGCGGCATTGGCGGCGGGCAATAAGGTGCTGGCCAAACCGGCCGAACCAACCGGGTTGATCGCCGCCGAAACCGTTAAGCTGTTGTGGCAGGCGGGCATTCCCAAAACCGCGCTGCAACTGCTGCCCGGCTCTGGCGCCACGCTCGGCGCGCAATTGGTGGGCGATGCCAGGGTTGAGGGGGTGTTGTTTACCGGATCAACCGCGGTGGCCCGCCTGATCCAACGCCAACTCGCCCAACGGCTGGACAGCCGTGGCCGCCCCGTGACCTTTATTGCCGAAACCGGTGGCCAAAATGCGATGATCGTCGATTCCTCAGCCCTGTTGGAGCAGGTGGTGGGCGATATCCTGACCTCAGCCTTTGACAGCGCTGGTCAACGCTGCTCAGCCCTGCGGGTGCTTTGCGTGCAGGAGGAGGTGGCGCCAGCGTTGCTGACCATGCTGCAGGGCGCAATGGCCCAGCTGCAGTTGGGCAACCCTGCTGCGCTTGCCACCGACATCGGCCCAATCATCGACCCCACCGCCCTGCAACGGCTGGAGGCGCATGTGGCGGCGATGCAACAGCGCGGCCTTAGGGTGGTGCCGCTTGGCCAACTCTCGGCACCTGACCAACAGCACGGCCTGTTCATCCAGCCAACCCTGATCACCCTGAACCAGCTGGATGACCTGCAGGGGGAGGTGTTTGGGCCAATTCTGCATGTGATCACCTTTAAGCAGGGGGGTCTGCTGCCGCTGATCGATCAGATCAACGCCACCGGCTATGGGCTGACCTTTGGCCTCCACACCCGTCTGGACAGCGTGATCGAGGCGGTGGTGGCGCGGGCGAAGGCTGGCAATATCTATGTCAACCGCAACATGGTGGGCGCGGTGGTGGGCGTGCAGCCCTTTGGTGGGGAGGGTCTTTCTGGCACAGGCCCCAAGGCAGGCGGGCCGCTTTATCTAAGCCGGCTGCTGGCCGAGGCACCGGCCGACATGCTGACCGTCGCGGCCACATTTGCGGGGGATTCGCAACAGCTGACCCCGCGCCGCTTGGCCAATGCTGAGGCCTTAGAGGTTATGCAAATCTGGGCGAAGGCCAATGGTTATCCAGCGGTGGCTGCCCGCGCGATCGCTTATCAAAGCGCACCGCCGCTGCTATTCGACAGCCTGCTGACTGGGCCAACGGGGGAGGAAAACCGCTACCAGCTGCTGCCACGGCAATCGGTGCTGAGCCTGGCTGTGCGGGAGGAGGATCGCCTGATGCAGCTGGCCGCCCTGCTGAATCTGGGCTGCAGCGTGCTGTGGCCAATAGAGGCAAAACCGCTGCTGCAACGCCTGCCCGCCTTGGTGCAGGCGGCCATCACGCTGGTGACGGATTGGCAGCATGCTGAGGTGGAGTTGGGGGCGGTGGTGCTGCACGGCGATGCGGCCGCGCGCCTTAGCACCGCGCAGGCGCTGGCGAAGCGCGATGGCGCGATCATTCCGCTGATCACCCTTGATCAGGAATCGTCAGGGTTGCCGTTGGAACGGCTGGTGATCGAACGCGCCATCAGCACCAACACCGCAGCCGCCGGCGGTAACGCCAGCCTGATGGTGCTGGGGTAGAGCATTTTCGTTTTCGTCCACCACCAACAAAATCACTTGCTGACTTTTTTAGAAACTGCTAATGACTTCATGGTAGAATGATTTTGCCAAGATCATTGCAGGCAATCATTGGGCGAGACAACCATTGGGCAAAAGCTTTGCGGCTTTTCCCATTACTCTTTTTCCATGATGTGCTTAGGCTTTACCCCTTTTACGCAGGCAATAGACGGTCGTTCTGACCAATTCCATCATCACATCCCAACTGTTCTGTTTGCTAGGACGACACACCCATGAATCTCAACGAGTTAAAACGCAAGAAACCCGCCGAACTGCAGGCCTATGCCGAGAGTTTGCAGATCGAAAATATTTCGATGATGCGCAAACAAGACATGATGTTTGCCATTTTGAAATGTTTGACCGAGCAAGACATCACCATTACCGGCGGTGGGGTGATTGAGGTGTTGCCCGATGGCTTTGGCTTTTTGCGATCGGTTGAGGCCAATTATCTGCCCGGGCCCGATGATATTTACGTCACCCCCTCGCACATCAAAAAATGGGGTCTGCGCACCGGCGATGCGTTGGAGGGGGAAATTCGCGCGCCCAAGGATGGCGAGCGGTATTTTGCCCTGACCAAGGTCGATCAGGTCAATTCCGATGCGCCTGAGCAGGTGCGGCATCGGATTGCCTTTGAGAACAACACCGCCCTGTTCCCGACCGAGCGTTTCACGCTGGAGCGGGACAAGGCCGACACCAAGGATGTCACCGGCCGGGTGATCGATCTGATGATCCCGCAGGGCAAGGGCCAGCGCACGCTGATCGTCGCGCCCACCCGTACCGGTAAAACGGTGCTGATGAAAAACATCGCCGATTCGATCGCCGCCAACCACCCTGAGGTCTTCTTGATCGTGCTGCTGATCGATGAGCGGCCTGAGGAGGTGACGGATATGTTGCGATCGGTTAAGGGTGAGGTGGTCAGCTCAACCTTTGATGAGCCCGCCAGCCGCCATGTGCAGGTGGCCGAAATGGTGATTGAGCGCGCCCGCCGGCTGTGCGAGCACAAACGCGATGTCGTGATTTTGCTGGATTCGATCAACCGCCTGGCCCGCGCCTATAACACCGTGGTGCCATCTTCTGGCAAGGTGTTGACCGGTGGGGTGGACGCCAACGCGATGCAACGCCCCAAACGCCTGTTCGGCTCAGCCAGAAATATTGAGGAGGGCGGCAGCCTGACCATCATCGGCTCGGTCTTGATTGAAACCGGCAGCCGGATGGATGAGGTGATTTTTGAGGAGTTCAAGGGAACCGGCAACTCAGAAATCGTCCTAGACCGCAAGGTGGCCGACAAACGCACCTATCCCGCCATCGACATCATCAAAAGCGGCACCCGCATGGACGATCGCTTTGTCGAAAAAACCGCCTTCCAACGGGTCAACATGCTGCGGCGGATGATGATCAACCACTACGGCAGCGCCAACGAAGCCCTAGACTTTCTGCTGGAAAAAATCCGCACCAGCAAAAGCAACAGCGACTTCATCGAAGAAATGAATAAGTAGGAGTTGCTTTCTGACGGGGTATTACCCGCAAGAACCACCCCGCCCTTCGGGCACCCCTCCGCAGGAGGGGAATTTAGGGACGTCTTACTTATTCCCCTCCCGCGGAGGGGTGGCAGGCGAAGCCTGACGGGGTGGTTCTTTCTTTGCGCCCCCCCGCTTTGTCCGGCACAGCCTAACGGGCCAGGCACGCCAACAGCAACACCAAACCAAAAACCCTATGCTACAATAACATTTATTGACATTTAAAATAAAATATAGTTTTATTCGTTGATATCTTTCTTAAGGGGTTTTTCATGGGCACAACAGAAGTTTCAGCGGAATTTGTGCGTCCAATGGGGTTTTGGGCAGAGCTGTTCTTCGAGAAATTGCTGCCACGGCTTAATGATCCGAAAGATCTTGTTTTCAGTGAAAACGGTCCGAATACTAAAACTCTCATCTGGATTTTCAAAAACTATGCAAAATATCCTGTTGTGCAACAGGAGTTGCTGACCTGCGCTCAAAACACGCAACGATTACCGGAGATTCGCGCAGCGGCGATTAATGCCTTAGGCCATACCGTTTCAGGAAATGCCGAGCTACAAGAGGTGATTGGTGCCTTGTTACACGAACATTCTCCCGAGCATGTCGTTGTTGGCCTTGCAGCAATCAATGCTCTTGTCCCATCGATAGAAAACCCAGAAGTCATGAAGGAAATAGGCGACTGTATCGGCAGAAGCCACCCTGAACTTTCTAATAGAGCTAGCCAAGTTCTTACAACGGCCGCACGGCAATCACAACAATCACATCAGCAAATCTTGGATTATATAACAGATCCTAGGAATCGTCATGCTTGGCATCATTCGACGGTTAGAGAGTGGCTGCGTGAAATCGCCATCAATCAAGAAGAATATTTAAAAAATAAAATCCAAATAATTAATGTTCTTTTGTATCTTATGCCAAACAATGAACATGTTCAAAATTGCTTGTTAACAGTTATTGAAAACACAGAAACAAACGATTACTCGCCAGAATGCCAATTAATACAAAATATTATTGGTAATTTCTCCGGAATAGCATACTCCAAACCAAATATATACAAAAGACTACAACAAATTGCAGCACGACATCGGGTTCAATATGTAAAAAACGATATAAATAGCACGCTGAAGTCTGTTGATTTAGAAAAAAATAAAAATGATTTGTGTAGAAACGCAAATAATGCAGACCTATGTCTTAGCAAACGTCAAACAGCGATTACCAAACTTTTGCAATATCTACCCCAAGATTACTCCATGCAATTAAAAATTTTAGAAATAGCAGAAAATGAAGCAGAAATTTTTGACCTTAGGGTTGCTATTATTAAGGGTTTCCAAGGGGTAGAAAACCTTGAACCAAATGCATACACAAAACTACACATGATCGCGAACAAAGCGACAGATTCCTTGGTCAAGGAATCTGCGATAGAAACGATAACATCTATAGATCAGAATAAAAATTCGCACGAGAGATGGCTAGAAACCGCAACCTATAAAGGAAACTCACCTGGCCTGCGTTGCGCCGCGATCACCGCACTTCTGCAAAAAACACCCCAAGATTTCCCATTACAAGAAACACTGTTAAGGATAGCCGAAGATACACAAGACGATCGTTATGTGCGGCAAACCATTATTCAGGGCTTCCAAGCGGTAGGAAATCTTGCACCAGATGCAGACAAAACACTACGAATCATCGCAGCTGAAGCGACAGATTCCGTGGTCAAACAAGCGGCACAGGAAACGCTGGCATATCTAGATGCGCAAAGGCTGGCAGAGCAGGAAAGGGGGCGTTAAACACCCTGAAAAAACCACCCCGTCAGGCTGCGCCTGCCACCCCTCCGCGGGAGGGGAATTTACGATCGCCTTACGCACCCCCCTCAGGTTGCTGATAAAGTTGGCTGTACAGGCCGCCGCTGGCCAGCAGTTTCTCGTGCCGTCCCTGCTCAACCAACTGGCCGGCTGATAGGACCAAGATTTGGTCGGCGTCGACAATGGTTGACAGGCGGTGGGCGATCATCACCGTGGTTTTGCCCATCCGCAGCCGTTTTAGGCTGGCCAGCACGTGGCGTTCGGATTCCGGGTCAAGGGCTGAGGTGGCCTCATCCAACAACAGAATTGGCGCATCGCGCAGCAACGCTCTGGCCAGGGCGATGCGTTGCCGCTGGCCGCCCGACAGGCGGTTGCCCAATTCGCCCACCAAACTTGCCAAGCCATCGGGCAGTTCCGCCACAAAACCGGCCGCGCCCGCCGCCGCCACCGCCGATTCAATGTTTTTCTGGCTGGCATGTTCCTGATTATACGCAACATTATCCTTAACGCTGGCGTTAAACAGGTAAATTTCTTGACCCACAAAGGCGATCGATTGGCGCAGGCTGGCCTGGGTCACCGCGGCGATATCCTGGCCATCCACCAGCACCTGCCCAGCCAAAGGATCCTGAAAGCGCAGCATCAGGTTGGCAATGGTGGATTTGCCAGCCCCCGATGGCCCAACAATCGCCACCGTTTGCCCCGCGGGAATGGTAAAGCTTAGGCGGTCAAGCACCGATTGTTCGTCGCTATAGCCAAAGCTGACCTGATCGAACCGAATTTCACCGCCGCTGGATCGCAGGGCAGCGGCGCCATGGATATCCACCACCTGCCTTGGGGTGTCGAGCAGGGCAAACACCCGGGCGGCACTCGCCAACCCCTCCTGCAGATTGGCGTTCAGATGGGTCAGGCGTTTGAGCGGCTCATAGGCCAGCAGCAGGGCGGTGATGAAAGAGAAAAAGCTGCCGGTGGTGCGGGTGCCGGCCATCACCTGCTCGCCGCCATAAATGATCACCAGCACGATCGCCACGCCCCCCAACCCCTCCATCAGGGGGTGCGCCGCCGCCTTAACCCGCGTTAGCATCATCTGGTGGGTTTGGGTGTCGGCCACCTGCGCCGCCAGCCGCGCCGACTCCACCCCCTCAGCCCCATAGGCCTTGACGTAGCGAATGCCCTGAAACAGCTGCATCAACAGGCTTGAGAGGTTGGCCTGCTGCACCTGCGCACTGGCCGCCTCACGCCGTACCCGCCGACCAATCCAACGAATCGGCAAAATCGCCACCGGAAAGGCGATAAAGGCCAGACAGGCCAGGCGCCAATCCTGCCAGAACATCACGGCAAGCAGGGCGATCAGGGTCAGGCTGTCTTTGCCAATCGCGGTGATGGCGTTCGACACCGCGTAGCGCAACTGCTGAATATCCTGAATCATATGGGTCAACAGCACACCGGTGGGGTGGCGTTGGAAATAGGCCAAATCCGCGCCCAGCAGGTGGCTGCCCACCTGTTCTTGCAATCTGGCAACGATTCTAAGCCCCACGCCGGTCATCAGCACGGTCTGGCCATAGGTGGCCAACCCCTTGATCACAAAGGTGGCCAGCACCAGCCCGGCGATGCGGGTTAAGCTGCCCGCGTTTTTTTGCACAAACACCTGATCCAGCACCGGCTCCATCAACTTGGCCAAGGCCGCCGTTGCGCCCGCCGCCAACGCCATGCACAGCAGGGCTACCGCCAAGCTGCCCACCTCCCGCCGCACATAGCCTTGCATCAGGCGTTTCCATAACGACTTGCTGGGCAGAAAATCCGATGTTGGCTTGGTCATGGGGGTAAATTCTTAAAGAGCTTGGCTTTGGAAACAAAAAAACACCATATAGTCGTTTCAATTTAAAAAGTTACAGCTGCGAAAATGTCATGAGGTCGAGAAACGGAGCGGAGTGTACCGATGGGGTACATGAGCACCGTATCGCAGACCTCATGACATTTGCAGCACTGTAAGTTTTTAAAGTGGAATGACTATAGAAGATATAAGCCGGCCATGGTAGCCCCCCCCTTGCAAGGGGGACAAAGATTTTCCTTCTCAAACGCCAAGCTTTTGCCTAAAACTTAAGCTGCCTAAAAAACTATCGTGGGAAACATATACATGACAAATCGTGTGGCATTGGTAACAGGTGGAACCCGCGGAATCGGCGCGGTGATTGCGCTGGCGCTGCAACAGGCTGGCCATCGGGTGGCGGTCAGCTACGCCGGCAATCAGGCGGCGGCCAAAAAATTTACCGAACAAACCGGCATTCCTACCTATCAGTGGGATGTGGGCGATTTTGACGCCTGTGCTGCTGGCATCGCCCTGGTCGCCGAACAGTTGGGGCCGGTGGAGATTTTGATCAACAACGCCGGCATCACCCGCGATGGCTTCCTGCACAAAATGACGCCTGAGCAGTGGTCATCGGTGCTGGTCACCAACCTGAACTCCTGCTTTAACATGTGCCGCCAGGTGATTGGCGGCATGCGCGATCGGGGTTACGGCCGCATCATCAACATCGCCTCAATCAACGGGCAAAAGGGTCAGGTTGGGCAAACCAACTACACCGCTGCCAAGGCTGGCGTGATTGGTTTTACCAAGGCGTTGGCACTGGAATCGGCTGGCAAGGGCATTACGGTGAACGCCATCGCCCCCGGCTATATCAACACCGAAATGGTCGCCGCGGTGCACCCTGAGGTGTTGGAAAAGGTGATCGCCACCATCCCCGCCGGCCGGCTTGGCATGGCTGAGGAGGTGGCGCACGCGGTGCTGTTTCTGGTCGACAGCCGCGCCGCCTTTATCAACGGGGAAACCCTGTCCATCAACGGCGGGCAATACATGTCTTAACAAGTGTTTTGTTAGTAAAAGAAAGAACGATCATGAATTATTCCACGGCGACCCAAAATCATTTCCAGAACAACAGCCATCTGGCGCCAGGCCTTCGCACCCTGTTCCATTTTCCGCTGTGCCCCTATTCGCGCAAGGTGCGGTTGGTGCTGGCTGAGAAAAAGCTGCATGCCGCGTTTGAGGTGGAATCCTATTGGCAGCGGCGCCCCGAATTCTTGGCGATCAACCCCGCGGGCCAGGTGCCGGTGATGATTGATGGCAACGACCAGGCGGTGGTGGGCAGCCAGGCGATTGTGGAGTATCTTGAGGAGGTTGAGGGCGGCATCAACCTGCTGGGGCAAACCCCGCAGGAGCGGGCTGAGGTGCGCCGCCTGATCAGCTGGTTTGACGAAAAATTCGCGCAGGAGGTGACCAAAAATTTGTTGGGTGAGCGGGTGATGAAGCGCATCACCGGCCGCGGCGAGCCGGATTCGGGGGCAATTCGGGCGGGTCGTGAAAACATCATCTTCCATCTGAACTACATCGGCTATTTGGCTGAGCGGCGCAATTGGTTGGCCGGCGATCATTTCAGCGTGGCCGATTGCGCGGCGGCGGCGCATCTATCCGTATTGGACTATATCAACGATGTTCCATGGGATCGGCAGTTGGCCGCCAAGGATTGGTACACGCGGGTAAAATCGCGCCCCGCCTTTCGCAGCCTGCTGCAAGACCGCCTGTCCAGCCTGCCCCCTGCCCCGCATTACGCTGAGTTGGATGGGTAGGGGCAGGTAAAAACCTCACCTACCGTCCGTAGAAAAACTCCGGATGGCGCTGATTCACCCATTCCAACCCGTTGGAGATTTGGGTTGTAAGGGCTGGAAGCCACGTATTGTGTTGATACACCAAATCACGCTGATCAGGTCTCAATTTTCGTGCCCCTAAGGCTTGCTCAACTGTTAGTTGCTTCCATATCGCTGTAAACTCAGCGTCTTGTAAATTCGTCCCTTTCATCTTCGCCCCCCGCAGATTCTCCCCTTGCATCTTCTCTCCCCACAGATTGAAGTAGCACAGGTAACTCTCCAGATTCGCCCCCTGCAGATTCGCCCAACTCAGATCCGCCTCTCTCAGATCCGCATTCCCCAAATGCGTCTTCACCATCTGCGCCCCCAATAGCTTCGACCCCTTTAGACCGGCTTGAAACATCACAGAATAAGACAGGTTTGCCATCGTTAGATCTGCACCGTTTAGGCTCGCCTCACACAGGTTCGCATTGCTCAGATTCGCCCCCGCCAGATTTGCCCCATTCAGAGATACGGAACGCAGATGCGAACCGCTTAAGTCGACCAAGGCTCCACAGGAGTTAATCGCATCGCGCAAATTCTCGTTATCCCAGTTGCTCCAGTTCAATCCGGCGTTAGGGTTGGTAGCTCTAATTTTAGTCAGGTCAAAATATCTATATTCTTTGCCACCACAAAAACCAACAGTATATCTAGGGTTTTCTACGGCATCATTGAGTGTTCTGTAGGCCGACGGCGTAATTAAACTCCCGTATTCCATAAACCTGCCCTCAAATAACATATAATTAATCACGTCAGGCATCTTGTCTCTCCATTTGATTTTTATTAGTTGATAAATTGATCGTAAAAATAACAGATGCCAAATCAAATATCAACCAAAAAATCTAAATATTGATTGTCGCGCGCCTTAATCACCCAGTCAGCCTGCCCCCTGCGCCGCACTATGCTGAGCTGGATGGGTAGAGCATTTTCGCTTTAGGGACCGGGTTTAATCAGCCTCCGCCAGCGCTTGCTTTAGCTTCAGCATATCCAGCCAGCTTTCGCGCTTGTTGCCGGGGCTGCGCATCAAAAAGGCGGGGTGATAGGTGACCAGCGCCCGCACGCTTGGCTGATCCTCGGTAAAGGCCGGGTTGCGGTAGTCGTGCCATTGGCCGCGCAACCTGGTTATCCCCTCCTTGCGCTGCAAAATCCCCTTAACCGCGATGCCGCCCACCAGCACCAGAAATTTGGGGGCGATCAGGGCGATATGACGCTCAACAAAGGGCAGGCACTGGGCAATCTCGCGATCGGTGGGCGGGCGGTTGCCGGGTGGGCGCCAAAAAATCATGTTGCTGATATAGGCGCTCTCGCGGGTGATGCCAATGCTGGCCAAAATCTTGTCCAGCAGCTGGCCGCTTTGGCCGACAAAGGGCTTGCCCAAGCGATCCTCCTCAGCTCCTGGCGCCTCACCAATCAACATCACCGGGGCACGGGGGTTGCCATCGCCAAACACCAAATTGGTGGCAAAGCTTTTTAGCCCGCACTCCTCATACGCCGCCACCTCCCGCTGCAGCGCATCCAAACGATCGGCCAATGAGCCTGACTGGGAAGGCGCCGCTGCTGGCAAAACCCCGGGCGGTACCACCACAGGCGCAACCGCCGTCGCCTGCGAGGTGGGTTTGGACACCAGCTTTTTGTCGGCAACAACCGGTTCCGGTGGCACAAAAGCCTCAAGGGCATTTAGCCCAACCACCTCATCCACCCCCATTTGCATCTGCCAGACCAGGCCAGCGCGCAATTTTCGCAAAAGTTCTTTTGTATCGGCCGAATCTTGGTTATGGTTAGCCGTCATGACAAATTTTGCCCCCCTATCCTTAGCGCGTCGTTCGTTTTCCCAACCGCCTTTCTGCCAACGGGCGGGGCGGTTGCCTTTTGGTCTATGGATCAAAGCACGCCAGCGGCTGCTGTCAACAGGGGTTGGCACGATCGCCTGTTTTTTGGGGCTAACCCTGCTAAGCGCCTGTGCCAATATCGATGAACAGGCCGTGGTGGCGGTTCCAAAGGCCGAAACAACTGGCCAGCCATCGAACAATTTGATGAGCGGTTATCTGGCGGGTCGCCAAGGTTTGCAGGATGGCCGCTATGATCTGGCGCGACCCTATCTGCAACAGGCCCTGGTGCAAGATCCCAGCAGCCGGCTGTTGTGGCAGGAAAATCTGAATTTGGCGCTGGCTGAGGGGGATGTTGCCTCAGCCGCCTACAACCATCAACAACTCAAGCTGCTGGGCGCCAGCAGCCCCAATGGTCAGCTGGCTGAAATGGTGTCGGCCGTCAACCAACGGGATTGGAAGGCCGCCAATCAGGCTGTAGACGCCATGCCGAACACCGAACTTAACCTGCTGCTGCGCCCGCTGCTAAAAGCTTGGCTGGCCTTGGCCGAAAATGATCCAGCCGCGGCAAGGGCGGCGTTGTTAACCATGCCACGCACCCACCCGCTGTCTTGGCTTGGTGAAATGCAGGTGGGGCTTGTCGCCTGGTGGCTGCAGGATTTGCCAGCGGCTGAGGCCAGCTTTGTCAAGGCGTTGGGCCAGGATCGCGCCCCCCCGCTGCAGTTGGTGGAAAGCTTGGCCACGGTTTTGCAGCAACAGGGGCGGGTTGATGAGGCGCTGGCCCTGTACGACCGCCTGTTAGAGGGGCAGCCTGACAACAGCTGGCTGCTGCAAAAACGCCGGGCACTGGCGGATGGATCCCCCCCTGCCCCGCCCGCTGCGCCATGGTTGCAGCGGCCTGAGGATGGGATCGCCGAATTGTTCACCACCATGGCGATGTTGCTGCAGGATGGCTACCAGTTTCGCGATGCGCGGTTGCAGTATTTGCAGCTATCCCTGTCGCTAAACCCCAAGTCGGAAACCGCCCAGCTGCAGTTGGCGCGCACGCTGGCCAGCTTCAACCGCTGCCCTGAGGCGTTGACCATCTGGAGTGGGGTGGCCGCAGACAGCCCGTGGAATTGGACCGCCCGCATTGATGAGGCCAGATGTTGGGAAATGCTGGAAAAAAGCGACATGGCGGTTAACCGCCTGAAACAACTGGCCAGCGACCAACCCAAACGTTACGACATTTGGCTGCTGCTGGGCGATATGCAGCGGGATGCCAAGCAATTTGCCGATGCCCTAAGCTCCTACCAACGTGCCATGACCCTGTTGGATCGACCGTCAGAACCAACCGATTGGCCGCTGTTCTACGCCGCTGGCATCGCCGCCGAACAGGCCAAAAACTGGCCAGTGGCTGAGGAGTATTTTACCAAGGCCTTGGCGTTGAACCCCAAACAACCCAGCGTGCTGAACTATTTGGGCTACAGCTGGATCGATCAAAACCGCAACCTGGCGCAGGCGGAGCAGCTGGTTCAATTGGCGCTGGAACAACGCCCCAATGATGGCTATATCACCGACAGTTTGGCCTGGGCGCGCTATCAACAGGGCGATTACGTCACGGCGGTGACCCTGCTGGAAAAGGCGTTAAGCCTGGTGGCCAACGATCCGATGATTACCGATCACTACGCCGATGCCCTTTGGCAGGTTGGCCGCACGCAAGAAGCAACCTATCAATGGCAACGCGCCCTGCTGCTGCTGTCGCGGGGCGGCTCTGACCCCAGTGACGCGCAGGAAAATGACGCGCTGCGTGTGAAGATTGAGGGGAAATTGCAGCGCGGGGTGGAAAAAGTTGGCACCCTCCCTGCCCCCGCTGCCCCTGCTCCATTGCCTAAATGACGAACACCACTTGGGTCGGCCACGCCAACGCCAAACTGAATCTTTCCCTAAAAGTTCTGGGGCGGCAGGCCGATGGCTATCACCTGCTGCGCAGCAACATCGCCTTTTTGGCACTGGCGGATAACCTGACGATCCGCCTGCTTGCCCCCACCGAAACCACCGATCAGCTGCAACTTGATGGCGCGATCACCGCCGATATTCCTGATACTGCCAACAATCTCGCGCTAAGGGCGGCAGCGCTTTTTCGTCAGCGGTTTTGCCCCACCCTGCCGCCGGTGCAAATCGAGTTGACCAAGCGCATCCCATCTGGCGCAGGATTGGGCGGGGGCAGCGCCGATGCAGCGGCGGTGATTCGCGGGCTTATGATGCTGACCGGCGTGGATAAGGCGATGGTGGACGCCGCCCCGTGGCATGATTGGTTGGGCGCGGATGTGCCGGTTTGTCTGTACAACCAGCCAGCCGTGGTAACAGGGGTGGGGCAGCATGTAGAACCAATGGCCTTATCCCCAGAGCTGATCGGCGCGTCGGTGGTGCTGGTGATGCCGCAGGCCAAGCAATCGACGGCGCAGCTGTTTGCCAAACTTGCGCAAACCGCAGGGGCGCAGGCAGCGGGAGCAGAAGACGACAACGATCTCTATCCCGTGGCCGCCGCCCTGAACCCCAGCTTGGCGAGGCTAAGGCAAGCGCTGCAACAGCAACCTAACTGTTTGCTAAGCGGCATGACCGGCAGCGGCAGCGCACTTTTTGGGATATTTCCGCCCTTGGCGGCTCAGGCAGCCTATCACCAGCTGCAAAACCATCCGGATGCCCATTGGTTAGCGCTTACCAGATTTTTGGAGTAGAGCGTTTTCGCTTTCGTTCACCACAGGCAAGGCAAGGTGAGGCGCGCGGAGCGTATCCTATATACGTGAGCACGGCGAGTCCGTAGCCTGACGACGTGGTGGGCGAAATGGAAAATGCTCTACCCCCCGCCACCGCCGCTGCAGGCCGGATTAGCGCTTGGGCAACCGTTGGCGCAGGTGGTTTGGTAGCTGGCGTTATGGGGATCGTTCCAAAATGGATCCCGGCTTTGGCCGATTTTGCTGCTGTACAGTTTGGACAGGCATTGCGCCGTGCAACGATCCTTGTAATTCATGCTGTTGAGCAGCGAATTTTTGACATAGTCGGTGCTGCTTTTCAGCCGTTGCACCAGCGGGTTGTTGTCAGGGTTGGTGCAGTATTTCAGGGCTTCGCTGCGCTCGTTAGGGTCGGTCACCGCATAAGACAAGGCCAACACCCCCTTGGGCGTTCTGGTTTCATCTTGGCAGGATTGACGGTACAGATTGGCATCGCACATCACGTAATAATACAGCGCCTGGGTGCGCAGGGTGGGATCGGTGGTGCTATAAAGAATCGTGTTGTTGGCCTGGTTATAGGTAATGCTGGAATAGGTTTTGTACAGGGTGTGTTCGGTGCAGCTTTTGCCCACAAAGGTGGGCAGGTTGTCCTGCGCCAACACCGACACGCCGTCAACCATCGTGCTGGGATCGGCCATGGCGTTTTCCCAGCAATTGGGCGGCACCATGGGCTTGACGGAGGAATCGCCCGCCTTGTTGGCCAAATCATACCAGGTATAGGCAGCAATCGCGTTGCCAGCCCCCTCAGCCAGTTTGGCCAGCGCGGTCATCGCCGGCGCGTAATTTCCCCGCGCAGCTTTTTCATACCAAGTGGTGGCCAGTGCTGGGGTTGGCGTGCCATAGCTGCCGCCGTCATCATTTTTCACGCATCCCCACGCCCTTACGTCGCTGGCGTTGCAGCCCCAGCCCTTTTGCGCCACCTGCCCCAGATAAAATTGCGATTGCGGGTTGTCAAATTTGGCGGATTCCAACAGCAAATTGACGGCGTATTGATAGCGTTGCCGGTCGTTGTTGTTAAAGGCATTGGGGTTGTCATCGGCGGGGTATGGCCCATTAAGATACATCCGCCCCAGCTTAATCTTGGCGCCGCTATCCCCCTTGCCCACCGCCTTCCAATAGGCGTTAAAGGCCTTTTGGAAATCGGGCGCTTGGTTGGTGGGATAGCCGGTGGCGGTGGTGTGCATATCGCCAAGCCGCACAAAAATACGGGCGGTGGCGTAGTCGCCAAGGTTGGTGTAACAACGCAACGCCTTGCTGGGATCGGGACTATTGCCCGCCACCCCCTCCCCACTATCATACATCGACCCCAGTTGTTTGAGCGCCCGTTGCACCTGGGGGCGCCGCAAATCATAAGTGCCAACACAGCCATTGGTGGTGCGCAACTCGGCCTGGTATTTCGCCAAGGCCTGCGGAAAAAAGCCCTTGTCGTACAGGCGATCGCCATCCTCAGACGGGGTTGCCAGCACCGGAAGGGTTAGCGCGCAAACCCCCAACCAACCTAAGACCGCCAGTTTTGCCCAAGTTGACTTCATCGTTGCGCCCTTCCCTTAAAAACCATGTCTTACGCTGACGTATCCAGTTTTTGGCTGGCCGTTTGATCCCCCGCGCTGCTTGAGCCCTTGGCCACCCCAACCAATGCGGGGCGCAGCAGCCGTTGATGCAGGGTATAGCCGGCCTGCAACAGCTCAACCACCGTGCCCGCCGGTTTTTCGACACTCTCCACCTCAAACATCGCCTGGTGATGATCGTGGTTGAACGGTTCGCCCAAGGGAGCCAGCCGTTTGATGTGGTGGCGTTCCAACACGCTTAACAATTCTTTTTCGGTCAGCAGAATGCCTGAGAAAACCGCGGCGATTGCCGGATCCTGCTCCACCTCAGTGGTGGGGATGCTGGCGATGGCGCGTTGCAAATTGTCGGTCACCGCCAACAAATCCTTGG
The DNA here is from genome assembly GCA_044345375.1 of Alphaproteobacteria bacterium. GTDB lineage: Bacteria > Pseudomonadota > Alphaproteobacteria > CAISOG01 > CAISOG01 > CAISOG01. The sequence continues at coordinate 48,319 of JBIJBF010000002.1, read as the reverse complement.
CAAAGGGCGCCACGGCGTATTTGCTGTTTTCCAAGATTTCGCGTTCAGCCCGTTTGCGGGTGTTTTCCGCGTCAGCCATGGCACGCAGCGCCTGATCGCGCAGCTGCGCCAACTCCTGCTGCAGCGCGGCAATGGTTTGGGTTGCGGCCTGCAGAGGGTCAGCAGCAGCCGCATCATCGGCCGCCGCCGCCACCTGCTCCTCCGTTTGTTCTAAGGTGTTGTCCAGCATCGGCTCAATCTTGGCGGTTTGATCTTGGTTCATTATAGCTCCTTTAAAAGTCATCATGGTTAAAGATTGTTAAACATCGCGGTTACGACCTTGGCGGTGTAGTCTACCATAGGGATAATCCGCGCATAGTTCATATGGGCGGGCCCGATCACCCCAATCGCGCCGATCACTTTGGCATCCGCGCTGCTATAGGGGGCCACAATCATCGAACAGCCGGTGTGCGCGAACAAGGGGTTCTCCGCGCCAATATAAATTTGCACCCCCTGAGCATGGCCAGACAATTCCAGCAGTTTGATCACGGTTTCCTTGGAATCCAACGCATCGAACAGCGATTTGAGCTCCTCAACCTGCGCCAAATGATCCAGCAATTGCGCCTGGCCGTGCAACACCACCCGCTTGTCGCCACCAGAATCGCTGAAATAGGCCAAACCATCGGCGACCAGCTGTTGGGTCAACTGGTCCAGCTGCAACTGTTCAGCCGCCAAGCTTTGCCGCAAATCGGCCAAGGCCTCGTCAATCGTTTTGCCGATCATGCGGCCGTTGATAAAATTGCTGGCCTCAATCAGGGCGGCGCTGGGCAAGCCTGCGGGCAAATCCAACAAGCGGTTTTCCACCAGACCATCGCTGTTGACCAAAACCGCCAGGGCGCGTTGATCGCTGAGCCGAACAAATTCCAAATGCCGCAGGGTGGATTGGCTGCTGGGCGCCACCACCAAACTGGTGCAGGCCGCCAAGCCCGCCAGCTGCTGACCCGCATCGGCCACCATATCGCCCACGCTTTTCCCGCCATGGCCATCCATGCTGGCCAGTTGCGCCCGCTCATCCTCCGCCAAGCACCCAATTTCCAGCAGCCCATCGACAAACAGGCGCAACCCGTGCGAGGTGGGCAGGCGGCCGGCTGAGGTGTGGGGCGCGTACAGCAAGCCCAACTGTTCCAGCTGCGCCATGATCAGGCGGATATTGGGGGATGAGAATCCCGCGCCGCGGTCATGCAAACGATCCGCCAACAGCTTGGACGGCACCGGTTGCCCGGTTGCCATATACGCCTCAACCAATTGCCGAAAAATTTCCCGTGATCGCAGATTCAGTTGGCCAATCATCATGAAAACCGCATCATCGCGTAAGAACTTTTGGTTGTAGATAGGGGGGGCATTATGCTAATGGTTACATCTCGTCTGCGGCCAACCAGTGTACGGCCAAATGCGTTTCTTTGGAATAGGGTGTTATGTCCGCACAAATCCATCGCCATCCGCTTGGCCGAAAAAATGGCCGATCCTATACGGCGCTGCGGCCGGTTAGTTTTGAATTGGCGGCCAATCTGTACGCGGAAGGCTCCTGTTTCATCAAATTTGGCGACACCGAGGTGCTGTGCACCGCCACCGTTGAGGAGTCGGTGCCAGGCTTCTTGAAAGGCAAGGGGGCAGGCTGGATCACCGCCGAATACGGCATGTTGCCCCGCGCCACCCATCAAAGGACCGATCGTGAGGCGGTTAAGGGCAAGCAAACTGGCCGCACCCAGGAAATCCAACGGTTGATTGGCCGCAGCCTGCGGGCGGTTGCCGATTTAAAAAAGCTGGGGGAACGGCAAATCAGAATCGACTGCGACGTGCTGCAGGCCGATGGCGGCACCCGCACCGCGGCGATTACCGGTGCCTATGTGGCGCTTGACATGGCCTGTCGCCAGCTGATGCACCGCAAAGCCATTAAGGAATGGCCCCTGATCAGCAGCGTGGCCGCGGTGTCGGTTGGCATTGTCGGCCATGAGATTCGCCTGGATTTGGACTACAGCGAGGACAGCGAGGCGGAGGTTGACGGCAATTTTGTCAAAACCGCCGCAGATCAGTGGATTGAAACGCAATTAACGGCGGAGAAGGGCTTTTTCACCCACGACCAGTTAAACGCCATGCTGCAGCTGGCCAGCGATGGCATCAACCATCTGCGGGAGCTGCAACAACAGGCGATCACCGAGTTTTTTGAGGAGTAAGAATTTTCATTGCTGGCGACCCCATAAGCCCTCTATAATGCCGCCACGACCCCCCCCCCATGGCGATGCAACCTTTTTAAGGAATTTTGATCATGCCCAAAACCAACTCCCCTGCTGCTCCTGCCGCTCCTGACTGGTCTGGCTCGCGTTGGCGTGGCATCAGCCGCGACTACACGGTGGCCGATGTGCTGCGCCTGCGCGGCAGCGTGGTGGTGGAACAAACCCTGGCCAAATTGGGCGCGGCCAAATTGTGGCATTATCTGGAGACCCAACCCTATGTCGCATCCTTGGGCGCCCTGTCGGGCAATCAGGCGATGCAAATGGTGCGGGCTGGCCTGAAATCGATTTATCTCAGCGGCTGGCAGGTGGCGGCGGACAACAACACCGCTGGTCAAATGTACCCCGACCAAAGCCTGTACCCCGCCAACAGCGGGCCAGAGCTGGTGAAGAAAATCAACCGCACCTTGGCGCGTGCGGATCAGATTCAAACCATGGAGGGAACTGGCGACATCGATTGGTTCGTGCCGATTCTGGCGGACGCTGAGGCTGGCTTTGGTGGCCCGCTGAACGCTTTTGAGCTGATGAAATCCTATATTGAGGCCGGCGCCGCAGCCGTGCATTTCGAGGATCAATTGGCCAGCGAGAAAAAATGTGGCCATCTGGGCGGCAAGGTGCTGCTGCCCATTCAGGGCTTTATCCGCACCCTGAACGCCGCGCGCTTGGCCGCCGATGTTTCCGGCGTTGACACCCTGATCGTGGCCCGCACCGATGCCCACAGCGCCCAGTTTATCACCAGCGATGTGGATGAGCGTGACCGCCCCTTTCTTAACGGCACCCGCACGCCTGAGGGGTTTTTTGGCATCAAGGATGGCGTGGGGCTGGATTACTGCATCGCCCGTGCCCTGGCCTATGCCCCCTATGCCGATCTGATCTGGTGGGAAACTTCCGAACCCAATTTGGCGGAGGCCAAACGCTTTGCTGAGGCGGTGCACGCGCAATATCCTGGCAAATGGCTGGCCTATAACTGCTCCCCCTCCTTTAACTGGAAGGCCAAGCTGAATGATGCGGATATCGAAACCTTCCAGCAGCAAATCGGGGCGATGGGCTATCGCTATCAGTTTGTGACCCTGGCCGGCTTTCACAACCTGAACTACGGCATGTTTGAGCTGGCGCGTGCCTATCGCGATCGCGGCATGGGTGCCTATGCCGATTTCCAAACCCGGGAATTCGCGGCGACCGAGCAGGGCTTTACCGCGGTGCGTCATCAGCGGGAGGTGGGGACCAGCTATTTCGACGCGGTATCGGTGGCGGTATCGGGCGGCAAATCCAGCACCACCGCCATGTCAGGCTCTACCGAAACCGCGCAGTTTCACAAAAAACACGGCTAGGGATGCTGCCCCCCACCCTGCCCCCGCACCTGCCCCCACAGCTGATTGCGCATCATGTGCAACAGGCGCTGGCTGAGGATCGGGCGGATGCCGACATCACGGTGGCAAGCGTCATTGATCCCGCATGGCAGGTGGGTTTGGAACTGCGCGCAAGGGAGCCGTTGGTGGTGGCGGGCATGGCATTGGCCAAGGCCAGCTTTCAGGCTCTTACCGCCAATTTGCACTGGAAACCGCAGGTTGAAGATGGCCAACAGGTGCCAGCCGGCGCTTTGCTGGCCAGCCTTAACGGGCAGGCCGCCGGATTGCTGTCGGCCGAGCGCACCGCCCTGAACTTCCTGCAACATCTGTCGGGCATCGCCACCCTAACCCGCCATTATGTGCAGGCGGTGGCGGGTACAGGCGCCACCATTCTGGACACCAGAAAAACCATCCCCGGGCTGCGGGCGCTGGCCAAATACGCGACATTAATGGGGGGCGCGCAAAACCACCGCCAGAACTTGGCCGACGGGCTGATGCTGAAAGACAACCACATCGCCCTGATCCAAAGTGATGCAGATGGGGCGTCGCTGGCGCAAACCCTGCACCAAATCGCGGCCATGCCCCCCCTGCCCTCAGCGGCGGTGGTGGAGTGCGATCATCTGGATCAGGTTGCCCTGTGCCTAGCCAACCGCATCCCCCATCTGTTGCTGGACAACATGACCCTTGCACAGCTGAAACAGGCGGTCGCCCTGCGCAACCAAACAGCGGCGCAAGCGGGCGGCTATCGGGCCAAGCTTGAGGCATCCGGCGGGGTAAGGCTAGAAACGATCCGCGCCATCGCCGAAACCGGCGTGGACCACATCTCGGTCGGCCGCCTGACCATGAGCGCGCCATCGGTGGACATCGGGCTGGATTGGCCATCCACGCCTGCCTAACGGGCGGCGATTGAATCCGCGGTTAATTGCCGCTAACCTAAATACTATCCACTCACAACGTTCCTATCGCAACAGGCCACCATGACAGAGTTCTACCGCATCAAACGCCTTCCCCCCTATGTGCTGGCTGAGGTCACGCGGTTGAAATTGGCGCGGCGGGCGGCGGGTCATGATATTATCGACTTTGGCATGGGCAATCCCGATGGCGCCACGCCGCCGCATATTGTGTCAAAACTGGTTGAGGTGGTCAGTGACCCGCGCACCCACCGTTACTCCACCTCCCGCGGGATTCCGGGGCTGCGGCGGGCGCAGGCGGCCTATTACCAGCGCCGTTTTGGCGTCACGCTGGATCCAGAATCCGAAATCATCGTGACGTTGGGGTCTAAGGAGGGCTTGGCCAGTTTGGCGCAGGCGATCAGCGCCCCGGGCGATTTGGTGCTGGTGCCCAACCCCTGCTACCCGATCCACGCCTATGCCTTTATCATGGCGGGTGCCAGCGTGCGCCATCTGCCGTTTCAGGAGCATTTGGGCGATTTTATTGAGATGTTGGACCACAACGTCCGCCACTCCGTGCCCAAACCGCTGGCGCTGGTGGTCAGTTTCCCCGCCAACCCCACCACCCAGGTGGTCGATTTGGATTTTTATCAACGGGTGGTGGATTATTGCCGCGCCAACCAACTGTGGCTGATTTCCGATTTGGCCTATACCGAATTGTATTTCGATCCATCATCGCCGCCGCCATCCGCCCTGCAGATTGACGGCGCCAAGGAAATTACGGTGGAGTTCACCACTTTAAGCAAAACCTACAACATGGCCGGCTGGCGGGTTGGCTTTGCCGCCGGCAACAAAACCCTGCTCAACGCGTTGGCGCGGGTGAAATCCTATCTGGATTACGGCGCCTTTACCCCGATTCAGGTCGCCGCCACCGCCGCCCTGAACGGCGATCAAAGCTGCGTCGCCACCATCCGCAATGAGTACAAGGAACGGCGCGATGTGTTGGTGGATGGATTGTGCCAAATGGGCTGGATGGTAGACAAACCCAGCGCCACCATGTTTGTCTGGGCGCCCATCCCCCCCCAATACCGCCAGCTTGGCTCGCTGGCCTTTGCCAATTTGCTGCTGGAACAGGCGGATGTGGCGGTCGCCCCCGGCATTGGCTTTGGCGAATATGGCGATGGCCATGTACGCTTTGCCCTGGTTGAAAACCCCCAACGCATCCGCCAAGCCCTTAGAAGCCTGAAAAAACTGTTTCCGGTGGTAAAGGCTTAGGGGAATAAGAGGGGGTGGAGCGGCATCGTGTGCAGTCGATCAAACCCCTTGATATTATACCCATATATAGGTATAATTAGGTCATGCAAAACCCGTTGTCACTCAAAAAGCCACTTGAATGGATCGGCAATTCCCGTGACGAACTGTTGGAATTTCCCCGTCCTGTTATCAAGGATGTGGGGTACGCGCTTGATGAAGCCCAACGTGGCGGCAAATCAGACGCTGCAAAACCCCTTACAGGGTTTGGCGGGGCTGGTGTTTTGGAAGTGGTCGCAAGCCATGACGGCAATACTTATCGTGCTGTTTATACTGTTAAATTTTTAGGAATCGTCTATGTGCTACACTGTTTTCAGAAGAAATCCAAGTCAGGAATCGCAACGCCGCCGCAAACCATAGATCTTGTGAAAAAGCGGTTAAAAATAGCGGAACTGTTATACAAAGAAAGGGTTACAATATCATGAAAGACCTACAAACAACCACCTATCAAATCGACGGGGAAGAAGTTGTCGTCACGCATGGCAGCGGCAATGTCTTTGCCGATCTTGGCTTTGACGATGCGGATGAAATTGAATACAAGGCCGGCATTGCCTTTTTGATCAAGCAGGCGATTCATACCCGCAATCTTACCCAAAAAAGGGCGGGCGAGCTCTTGGGGTTGGAGCAACCGAAAGTTTCCGACATTATCCGCGGCCGGCTCGATGGCTTTTCTGGCGACCGGCTGATGCGGTATCTGACCCAACTGGGCTGTGATGTAACCATCACCGTTTCACCCCCGCACCCAGGGATGCAGGGGCAGGTTGTTTTTACTTAAGACGCAGCGGCAGTTCCTACAGACCCTCCGCCTGAGCGGGCAGCACCATCTCCCCACTCAGGCTGTTTAGCTGTGCGCCGGTGATCTTAACCTCAATCATTTCGCCGATCAGGCGGGGGTTGGCGGGCAGATGCACCGATTGCAGCCAGGGCGATTTGCCCATCACCTGCCCGGGTTTGCGCCCCTTTTCCACCAGCAGAACCGGCAGGGTTTGGCCAATTTTGCTGCTGTTAAAGGCGGTTTGTTGATCGCGCAGCAGCGCCTGCAGCTCGGCCAGGCGTTCTTCCTTAACCTGTTGGGGCAACTGCTCGGCCATTTCGCCGCCTGGGGTGCCGGGGCGAATGCTGTAGGCAAAGGAATAGGCCTGCGCGTAGTTCACGTCACGAATCAGCTGCAGGGTGTCAGCAAAATCGGCATCGCTTTCCCCCGGAAAGCCGACGATGAAGTCTGAGGACAGGGCCAGATCGGTGGTGGCGGCGCGGATGCGATCGATCAGGCGGCGGTAATCATCGCCGCTGTGCTTGCGGTTCATGGCTTTAAGAATTTTGTCGGAACCCGATTGCACCGGCAGATGCAGATAGGGCATCAACTGCGGAATATTGGCATGGGCGGCGATCAGATCATCGCTCATGTCGCGCGGGTGGCTGGTGGTGTAGCGAATGCGTTCCAGCCCCTTAATGCCCGCCAAGCCCTCAATCAACCGTGCCAAGCTCCAATCGGCCTTGCCGCTATCGGCGCCGTGATAGGCGTTAACATTTTGCCCCAGCAGGGTGATTTCCTTAGCGCCTTTGGCCACCAGATCCTGCGCCTCCTGCAGCACCTGCTGGGCAGGCCTGGAATATTCCGCGCCGCGGGTATAGGGCACCACGCAAAAGCTGCAAAACTTGTCGCACCCCTCCTGCACCGCCAAAAAGGCCGCCACGCTGCTGTTGGTGGCGGGCACCAGATCGTCAAATTTGTTTTCAGGCGGAAAGTCGGTGTCCAGCAGGCGGCGGCGCAGATGGTGAAAAGGTTGGCGCAGCGATTCCGCCTCCTTAACCATCTCCGGCAGGCGGTGATAGGCCTGCGAGCCCACCACAATGTCAACAAAGGGCGCGCGCTCAAACACCTCAGCCCCCTCAGCCTGCGCGACGCAGCCGGCGACGGTGATGATCAGATCCTGCCCCTGCCGTTGCCGCTCCTGCTTAAAGGGGCGGATGCGCCCCAGATCGGAATACAGCTTTTCGGCGGCCTTTTCGCGGATATGGCAGGTGTTGATAATCACCATGTCGGCCTCAGCCACGCTGTCGGTGGTTTCATACCCCTCGGCGGCCAGCCCATCGATCATCTTGCCAGAATCATACATGTTCATCTGGCAGCCATAGGTTTTGATATACAGTTTTTTGCTCATCATGCATTTAATAGTCGAATTGCCATAATCTGCAAGTGAATGAGCGGTAAGCAATTTGCCCCCAACTTTGCTCACCGACGCGGTTGACCTTGGCCTGCATCGGCCGCTATGGTGGTCAGCAGTTGGTGCGGTTGTGTTGACCGCCTGTTTTGTTGACGCTTGACCTATAAGGATTGCTTTCCATGACCAATCAATTTTCTGCCGCTGATGCCCATGTTGTTGCTGACCAGTTGGATGCAGCGATTCTGCCCCTGCGTATCCTTAGCCACCCGGTTTACAATATGTGGGAAAACGGCGTGCTCCCTAAGGATGTGATTTCCATGTACACCCGCCAGTACAACGACTTTGTTGATGCTTTCCCCCAATTTGTCAGCACGATCTTTAGCCTTTGCCCCAGCGCCAGCGGCCGTCAGTTGTTGTTGGAGCATTTGAATGAGGAGGAGGGGCAGAGCGCGACCAAGGCCAACCACCCCACCCTGTGGCAATGGTTTTCCGAAGGTCTGGGCAACAGCCTTGAGGCCTTGCAGGCTGAGCGTCCATTGGCCAACACCAAGGCCCTGGTGGATCTGTTTTTCGCCAAATGCCGCGAATCCTATGCCGCTGGCTTGGGCATTCTCTACGCCTATGAATCGCAGGTTCCAGAAGTCGCCGAATTCAAAATGAAGGCGCTGAAAGCCTTTTACGACGTGAATGATGCCCGCAGTCTGGCCTTTTTTGAGGTGCATGCTGAGGCAGATGTGCATCACCGCCGTGAGGTGGCAGGCCTGATTGCGGAGTTGTCGCCTGAGGATCAGGCGGTGGCGCAGGCCGCAGCGGTTGAGGGTGCACGGGCGTTGTGGCAGTTCCTGGACGGCATTGCTGAGGCGGCCAATATCGACATCAGCTGCGCAACGGTTCAGTAGCCGTCTTACGCCTTTTCTGTTCGGTTAACATTTTTAAGGACACGCTGTTATGGCTATCAAAGTTTCGTTTTCGGATTCCCAACTGCCCAAAAAAGGGGTGGTGATCTTTGTGGTTTATGAGGGGAAGGTGCTGGGTCAATCGGCCTTGGATCACGACAAGAAACTTGATGGCCTGATGGCGGGTGCCCTGGACAACGCCAACCGTTTTAAGGGCAAAAAGGGGGAGGTGTTAACCCTGACCAGCCCTGCCAACAGCACGCTTAGCCATATCGTGCTGTTGGGTTTGGGGGAGGCCGCCAAATTGGACGGCTTGGCGGCGCGGGATATCGGCGCCGGTCTGGTCGGCCTGCTGAACGGTCTGGGCGAGAAATCGGCACTGTTGGTGGCGGATCGGGCGGATGCGGTGCCGTTGACGGCTGAGGCGTTGGCGGCGGAGTTGGGCCTAGGCGCGCTGTTGCGCAGCTACCGTTTTGACAAATACCGCACCACCGAAAAACCCGAAGACAAACCCAGTTTTGAGCGTTTGGCGGTGGCAACATCTGCTGCTAAGGAGGCGCTGGCGCTGTTCACCAAGCTGGAACGGGTGGCCGATGGGGTGTTTTTGACCCGTGATCTGATCAGCGAGCCGCCGAACGTGATTTACCCCGCGACCTTGGCCGATGCCGCCCGCAACCAATTGACCGAACTGGGGGTTGAGGTTGAGGTGTTGGGTGAGGCGGAAATGCAAAAACTGGGGCTCAACACCCTGCTGGCGGTTGGTCAGGGCAGCGCCAAAGAATCCAAATTGGTGATCATGAAATATTACGGTCAGGGCAAGGGCAAGGCCACCGATCCGGTGGTGCTGGTGGGCAAGGGCGTGACCTTTGACAGCGGCGGCATCTCCCTAAAACCTGGCGACGGCATGTGGGACATGAAATACGACATGGGCGGCAGCGCCGCGGTGGTTGGCACGATGAAGGCGTTAGCGGGGCGCAAGGCCAAGGCGACGGTGTTTGGCGTGATCGCTTGCGTGGAAAACATGCCCGATGGCAACGCCACCCGCCCGGCCGACATCGTCAAGTCGCTGTCTGGCCAAACGGTTGAGATTTTGAACACCGACGCTGAGGGGCGGTTGATTCTGGCCGACGCCCTTTGGTACGCGCAGGATAAGTTTAAGCCGAAGGTGGTGGTGGACCTGGCCACCCTGACCGGCGCGATTGTGGTGGCGCTGGGCACCCACTTCGCCGGCCTGTTTTCCAATGACGACAATCTGGCCGAGCAGTTGTTGGCGGCTGGCAAAACCAGCGGTGAGAAACTGTGGCGGATGCCGGTTGATGCGGCCTATGAAAAGGAAATCGAATCAGATATCGCGGATATCAAAAACATCAGCGGTGGCCGTGGCGGCGGCAGCTCAACCGCTGCAGCCTTCCTGAAAAAATTCATCAAGCCCGACACCATTTGGGCGCATTTGGACATCGCCGCGGTGGCCTGGGCCACCAAGGATCAGGGCGTGACCCCCAAGGGGGCGGCTGGCTTTGGCGTGCGTCTGCTGGATCAATGGATCGCCGATCATCACGAGAGTTAGGAATTAGACAATGACCGCACTATCTACAATGCCCTTGCCACCCGATTCCGTCTCCTTAAGAAACCAGATTTTCCGCAAATACGACGTGCGGGGCATTGTGGGCAAGGATTTGGATGCCGGCATCGCCACCATTATCGGCCAGTCTTTTGCCGTAATGGTCAAGCAAGCCTTGGGCAAAACCGATCGGCGCCCGCATGTGGTGTTGGGCTTTGATGGCCGTCTTTCATCGCCCGAATTGGCCGATGCCTGCGCGGCGGGTTTGCGTTCCAGCGGGGTGGATGTTACCCAAATTGGCCTGGGGCCAACCCCGATGCTGTATTTCGCCCATGCCACCATCCCCAGCGATGGGGCGATCATGATCACCGGTTCGCACAACCCCGCCAACTACAACGGCTTTAAATTGGTGCTGCAGGGCACGGCGCTGTATGAGGATCGGATTCAGGATCTCTACCATATCGCCGCCGCTGGCGATTTCGACCAAAAAACCGGCGATCAGGCCGGCAGCTTCACCAATGTTGATATCATCCCCACCTATCTGGATCGTTTGATGCAGCTGATGGATGGGGTGGATGCCGCCAAGCTGCCCAATGTGGTGTGGGATCCGGGCAATGGCGCGGCGGGCGATTTGATCACCACGCTGGCGCAAAAACTGCAGGCGCGTGGCGGCGGGCGCCATCTGGTGATCAACGGCGCGATTGACGGAACCTTCCCCGCGCACCATCCCGATCCAACGGTTGAGAAGAATTTGGTGCAGCTGCAGGCCGCGGTGCTGGCGGAAAAGGCTGATCTGGGGATTGCCTTTGATGGCGATGCCGACCGCATCGGCGTGGTGGACAGCCAGGGACGCATTTTGTGGGGCGATCAGCTGCTGGCCTTGTACGCCGGCGATCTGCTGCCACGCCTGCCCGGATCCCCCATCGTGTTTGATGTTAAGGTCAGCCAGGTGTTGATCGACCGCATCACGGAATTGGGCGGCAAGCCGGTGATGTGGCCCAGCGGCCATTCGCTGATCAAGGCCAAAATGAAGGAGCTTAAGGCACCGCTGGCTGGCGAAATGAGCGGCCATATGTTTTTTGCTGAGGATTACTACGGCTTTGACGATGCCCTTTACGGCGCCCTGCTGCTGATCAAAATCATCGCCAACAGCGGCGTCAGCCTGACCGAGTTTTTTGATGCGCTGCCGCAGCTGCCCAGCACGCCTGAGCTGCGCTTCCCCTGTGAGGAGGCGGAAAAATTCCTGATCGTGGAGCGGTTGCAGGCCAGAATGATTGCCAGCTGCGCCGCCAGCGGGGTTGAATGCATTACCCTTGATGGCGTGCGGGTTACCACGATCCACGGTTGTTGGCTGGTACGCGTCTCCAACACCGGCAACTTCCTGGTGGCGCGGTGCGAGGGCAAGGATGAGGCGGGCTTTCAAAAAATGGGCATCGACATGATCGAGAATTTGGCGGCTTGCGGTCTTGAGGTCGATCGCTCATTCCTGCTGCACTAATGTTTGCGGGCATCATCCAGGCGGTTGGGCAGATTCAGGCGCTGGTTTGGGAATCCGAACAAAGCCTGCGCCTAACGGTGGCAACCCCTGAGGCCGCAAACTGGGGGGTGCTGGGCGCATCGATTGCGCATAACGGCATCTGCCTGACGGTGGTAGACAGTGACGCAGAATTCTTTGACGTGCAGCTGTCGCCCGAAACCTTGGCCTGCACCACCGCTGGCAACTGGCAGGTGGGCGATGCGGTGAATCTGGAGCCTTCCCTTCGTCTTGGCGACAGCATCGATGGCCATTTGGTGTTTGGCCATGTCGATGGGGTCGGGCAGGTGGCCGAAATCGCGCCCCAAGATGGCTATTGGCGGATCACCATCACCCACCCCCCTGCCATGGCGCCCTATCTGGTGACCAAGGGGTCGGTGGCGGTGAACGGCACCTCATTAACCATCAACCAAGTGCTGGATAACGCCTTCGCCCTGATGATCATCCCCCACACCTGGACCCACACCACCTTCTCCAAACTGCAGGTGGGCGATGCGGTGAATATCGAGGTGGATATGCTGGCGCGCTATGTCGCGAAACAGCTGCAGTTTAAGGATGTATCTATCAACCCCGCCGCGCGTTCCTAGACAGCCGCTGGAAATCCCTTTAGGCTGCGCGTAGCCCCCACCCCCCTAACGAAAAAATCTTGATGACCGCAGCTGCATCCCATACCCCACCCCCAGCCGATCAAAAACCCACACCGCAACCATCCTCCTACCACCGGCAGGCTTTGGCGGCGGTGATTCCGTTGCTGTGGGGGCGGGGGATTGACGATGCCAAGTTGCGCGTCCGCCAGCGGGTTTGGGGCGCGTTGGCCTGTTTGTCCTTGGCAAAATTGGCGGGGGTTGCGGTGCCGCTGCTGTTTCGCGCCAGCGTCGATCGCTTGGGCGTGGTAGCACAGTCAAACTCGGGGGCCACTGCGGGCCAGCCACCGGTGGTTAGCCTGGCGGTTGGGATTTTGGGGATTATTCTGCTGTACGGCTTGATGCGGGTGATGACCGCGGGGTTTGGGGAGCTGCGCGACAGCCTGTTCGTGCGGGTTACCCAACGCTCAGCCCGCTATGCCATGCGCAACACCTTTTCCCACCTGCACCAGCTTTCCCTAAGCTTCCACCTGAACCGCCAGATGGGCAGCCTTAGCCGCGCGCTGGAACGTGGGCGCGAGGGGATGGAGTTTTTGGTCACCTTTATGCTGATGAACATCCTGCCCACCCTGTTGGAATTGCTGTTGGTCACCGGCATTTTGTGGGCCACCACCGGGCTGGTGTTTGCCCTGATCGCGCTGGTGACGATTGTGGCCTATATCGTCTTTACCATTGCCATCACCGAATGGCGCACCCGCTTTCGCCGCGACATGAACCGCCTGGCGGGGGAGGCGAGTGGCAAGGCGGTGGACAGCCTGTTGAACTACGAAACCGTCAAATATTTCAGCAATGAGGCGCATGAGGTGGGGCGGTTTGATGCCGTGACCGCCCAGTATGAGGAGGCGGCAACCAGAAGCCAGCTAAGCCTATCCCTGCTGAACTTTGGCCAGGCGGTGATCATCGCCGTCGGCATGACCCTGATCATGGGGCTGGCGGCGCGCGGCATTTTCCACCAGCAATTAACGGTGGGCGATTTCGTGTTGGTCAACGCCTATTTGTTGCAGCTTTACCTGCCCCTGAACTTCCTGGGCTTTGCCTATCGGCAGATCAAACAATCGCTGATCGATATTGAACAGATGTTCAGCCTGCAGAATGAGCAGTTGGACGTGCAGGATGCGCCAGATGCCGCGCCGCTGGTGGTGACCCAAGGGGCGGTGCGTTTTGAGGCGGTGGATTTCTTTTACGATGCGCGGCGCCCTGTGCTGCAGGCGGTTGACTTTGAGGTTGGCGGCGGCAAAACCCTGGCGATTGTCGGCGCCAGCGGCAGCGGCAAAAGCACCATTGCCCGTTTGCTGTTCCGCTTTTACGACGCAACGGGGGGACGCATTCTGGTGGATGGCCAGGATATCCGCCAGGTTTCGCAACACAGCCTGCGCCAGCAGATCGGCGTGGTGCCGCAAGACACCGTGTTGTTCAACGACACCCTGTACTACAACCTGGCCTATGGCCGCCCCGATGCGGGGAGGGAGGAGGTGGTTGAGGCGGCGCGCTTTGCCCAGCTGGATCGCTTTATCACCAGCCTGCCCGATGGCTATGACACCATGGTGGGCGAACGCGGCCTAAAACTTTCGGGCGGCGAAAAACAGCGGGTGGGCATTGCGCGGATGCTGCTGAAAAACCCGCGCATCCTGATCTTGGATGAGGCCACCTCATCCCTTGATACCCTGACCGAAAAGGAAATTCAGGCACGGCTTAGCGAGCTGGCCGCCAACCGCACCACCCTGATCATCGCCCACCGCCTGTCCACCATTGTGGATGCCGACCAGATTCTGGTGCTGGCGGGTGGCCGGATCATCGAACAAGGCCGCCACGCGCAGCTGCTGGCCGCGGATGGCCAATACGCCCAAATGTGGCGCCAGCAGATTGAAAGCCGGGCGGAGTCGGCTGGTGGGTAGGGGGCAGCTGGATGCAGTTTGTTGGATGTTATGGCGAACATCTAAAAATCGGAGTTTAATAAAAAAATGACACGAATTTTTCCAAACCCTGCCGCACAAAATATAGTCACGCATTTGGTTCATAAAGCCAAACAATCAGTTTATGAAGCAGACAAAGACCTATATAAAAACAAAGTGGATCCATTCTCCGCCCTGATAGATTCAATGCTTCAGGGAATAACTCTTTCGAAATGGGTGATGCAAGAAAAGCTTCGCCAGAACCAAAAAACGCTTCAAAACTGTATAGGTAGCTTTCATCAGTCAATTATAGCTTCTTTTGATAGATGGGAAGATTTAGGAACCGGGCAAATTATCGACATAATAAACAAAGAACACAATATAGTTGCAGAGATTAAAAACAAATACAATACAACAAAAGGAAACCACAAAATTCAAATTTATAGAGATATTAAAGCGACACTAGAAAAGCAAGAATACAAAGGGTTTATGAGATGCACCCCAAAATTCAGACCAGTGATATAAGGTTCCTAAACATGTAAGGAAAGGGACGATCAATGGCAGGGATACGGAAGAAGCACAGCAAGGAAACGAAGCTGAAAGTGGTGTTGGCGGTGTTGGCTGGGGACAGGCCGGTGGCGCAGATTGCGCAGGAGTACGGGGTGCATCCGGCGCAGATTAAGGAGTGGAAGGCGCAGGCTGTAGAGGCGATGGGGGAGCGGTTTGCGCAGCGGCGTGGGCGGAAGAGCGCCGCTGAAAAGCCGGAGGCGATGCTGTATGAGCAAATCGGCCGGCTGAAAGTGGACCTGGATTTTTTGTCCGGCAAGCTGGGACGCTGCAGCGACAGGAGCGTCTTGGGATGATCGAGCCAAACAATACCGAGATCAGCGTTCGGCAGCAATGCGCGTTGTTGTCGCTAAACAGGTCGAGCTTGTACTACGAGGCACGTCCTGAAAACGCTTTAAACGATCATTTGATGCGGCGGCTGGACGCGTTGTACACGGCGTACCCGTTTTTGGGCTATCGCAAGCTGAGAGCGCTGCTGGAGAGTGAGGGGTTGGCGGTGAACGGCAAGCGCGTGCTGCGGCTTTTGCGGCTGATGGGGTTGCAGGCGATCTATCCAAAACCGAATACCAGCGCCCCGCATCCAAACCATTTGATTTATCCGTATTTGCTGCGCAATCTGGCGATTACGGGGCCGAATCAGGTGTGGGCGACCGACATCACCTATATCCGCTTGGCGCGCGGCTGGTGCTATCTGGTGGCGGTGCTCGACTGGTACAGCCGCTATGTTGTGAGCTGGCGCTTGTCGGCAACGATGGAAAGTGACTTTTGCGTGGAGGCGCTGCAGGAGGCGCTAAGCCGCGGTAAACCTGCCATCTTCAACAGCGACCAAGGTAGCCAGTTCACCAGCCTGCCTTTCACCAACGTTTTGCAAGAGGCGGGCGTGCGCATCAGCATGGATGGACGCGGCAGCTATCAGGACAATATTTTCACCGAACGGCTGTGGCGCAGCGTGAAATATGAGGAGGTTTATCTGAAGGACTACACAACGCTGGATCAGGCCAAAACCGCGCTAGAGGCGTATTTCAGCTTCTACAACCAAACGCGCCCGCATCAAGCGCTGGCCTACCAAACGCCGGCGCAGGTGCATTTTGCGCTTGCCGCCAAACCGACTGTGGATATGATGGATAACGCAAGTGCGTTACCCACATACCCACAGCCGCCACAACAGCCAGCCATAGGAATTTAAAAATTTAAAAGTAAGAAGGGGTAGATTTTTGGACCTTAATTTACCCTGGTTTCTGGTCTAAACGATGGGGTGCAGTTCATTATTGGTTACTACGTTGAAGTTATTCCTTCAGGTCGTGGCGCAAAGACTATATACAATAAACCTCTTGTGGTGTCAGATAATACAAAAAATGGTGAACGGCTTGTTCCTCGTGAAGATATCAGAAAGATTGATGGAAGGTCATTTTATAAAATTGTTACGGGTGCAGATGATGCTTTGTCCCAGCTATATAAGGGGTTGCCTGAGATGATTCGAATCGCTCTTAATGACAACAGCATCAAGCCCGAAGACGAAGATCTATTTTTGGAAATTTTTGAAAAAGCTTTTACCTGATTAAATGGCTTGTGCAAAAAGGGGTAATTCATCGTCGTAATTCTTTGTGACAGGCTTATATTTTTCTACTTCATGGGGTGTATTTTCTAATCCCATCATATTTAAAATGCACATGCCAAGATAATAACCGAGATTAACAGGAACGGCGTTGCCGATCTGTTTGTATTGCGATGTCATTTTTCCGCAAAATTCCCATGTATCAGGAAATGTTTGAATTCTTGCGTATTCTCTAACATTTAATGGCCTGGTTTCTTCGGGATGACATCTTTCCGTTTGTTTCTGCGCGGGTGCACAAGTTAACGTGAGTGATGGCTCATCCCAAGCCAACCTTCTTGCCATGCCAGTCTTTCCACCCCCCATATAAAAACTGGCTCTCATATATTCTTTTTGTAACTCTAGAGGTAAATCACGCCAGTATCCACCTGGCGGAATTAAATGCATTATCTCTGCTTTTCGCGCGGGGTATTTTTGACCTGCCGAATCAGGAGTATTTCTAAGGGCTTCTCTGATAGATATTGTATAATCTTTTTCTTTAGGAAAATAGAAGTCAAAATCCAGATCCTTGCGTATCCCCCATATTATTAAACGTTCTCTTTTTTGCGGAACATCTAAATACTGCGCTTTCGCTACCTTGTAATGAACTCTATATCCTTGTTCTTCCAATAGAGACACCATGACCTCCAGTGTTCTACCATTTTCATGCCGCAACAAACCCCGCACATTTTCGCCAAGAACAATTTTAGGTCGAACTTCTTTTACACACCTCAAAAGTTCAAAAAATAGGGTGCCCCGCGCATCTTCAAAACCTAACTTAGAGCCTGCATAACTAAAGGCCTGACAAGGAAACCCGCCAGCAACAACATCAGCCTTAATACCCGTATAATCTACATTTCTTGCGTCATCACAAACGACATTCCATTCAGGGCAATTATGTTTTAGGGTTGAAGCCGCATCCTTATCAATTTCAACAAGAAGTTCACTTTTTATGCCAGAATTTTTAAGACCTAAAGCAAGGCCGCCCGCCCCAGCGAACAACTCAATACACTTCACATTATGTAATTTATTAGATTTTATTATTTGATATGGATGAGAGTCGCCGCCACTAATATATTTATCGTAAGCTTTTTGAAGTTCGTCTTTATCAAACAACCTATGATTATTCTTATCTCTTTCCGCTTTAATTAGACCTTTTTTTTCCCATCGTCTGATGGTGTCTACGGAAAGCTTAAGCTCAAAAGTCGCTTCTGTAACAGACACATAGTTTTTCAATGTGGAACCCCTTGCTTATGCAATGGTTATCATGTTTGCAGAAAATAACAAGCCGGTTTGCAAGTTTAATTTAATCGATGCACTTGTACCGCATGATCTAAAATGGCTGCTACGTTGGTATCGCATCGGACTTTTTTATTGTCATCGAAGGGTTGCACCACCTACTCCCACTCAATGGTACCGGGGGGTTTTGAGGTGATGTCGTAGGTGACGCGGTTCACGCCTGGCACGTTGTTGATGATTTTTGTGGCCAGCTCTATCAGAAACTCAGGTGGGAAGGGGAAAACATCGGCGGTCATTCCGTCGGTTGAGGTCACGGCGCGCAGGGCGCAGGCGTAGTCATAGGTGCGGCCATCGCCCATAACCCCCACCGTTTTAACCGGCAGCAGCACGGCAAAGGCCTGCCAAATCTGGTCGTAATAGCCCGCCTCGCGCAGGGCGGTGATATAGACATGATCGACCGCGCGCAGCAACGCCAGCTTGTCTGGGGTGATGGCGCCCGGAATACGGATCGCCAGCCCTGGGCCTGGAAAGGGGTGACGGCCCAGCAGGGCGGGGGGCAAGCCCAGCTCGCGCCCCAACAGGCGCACCTCGTCCTTAAACAGCAGGCGCAGGGGTTCCACCAGCTCGAACCGCAGATGTTCGGGCAGGCCGCCGACGTTGTGGTGCGATTTGATGGTCACCGATGGGCCGCCGCTGGCCGACACCGATTCGATCACATCGGGGTACAAGGTGCCCTGCGCCAAAAATTTGATGCTGCCTGCGGGGCCAAAGCGCAAGCAGGCCTGCTCAAACACCTCAATAAAACTGGCGCCGATGATTTTGCGTTTTTGTTCGGGATCCTCAACCCCCGCCAATCGCCCCAAAAACAGCGCGCTGGCGTCGATCATTTCCACCGGCAGCTTGGCATCAGTCCCCAGCAGCTGCATCACATCCGTCGTTTCATTGTGCCGCAGCAGGCCGTTGTCGATGAAAAAGCAGCTCAGTTGATCACCCACCGCCTGATGCAGCAGCGCGGCGGTGACGGCCGAATCAACCCCGCCAGAAATGGCGCAAATCACCCGCTCCGTGCCAATTTGTTGGCGCAATGTGGCCACCGCTTGCTCCCGATAGCTGGCCATTTGCCAATCCGGTTGGCAACCCGCAATGCGGAACAGGAAATTGTGCAGCAGCTTGGTGCCGTCTGGGGTGTGCACCACCTCAGGATGGAATTGCACGCCATAACGTTTGGCCGCCTCATCCGCCATGATCGCCACCGGCGCGGACTGGCTGCTGGCGATCAGCGCAAAAGCTGGCGGCAGCGCGGTAACCTTGTCACCATGGCTCATCCACACCGGATATTCCTGCCCCGGTTGCCACAAATCGCCTAGCAGGGGGCTATCCGCCACCACCTGCACGGTGGCGCGGCCGTATTCACGCCCACCCTCACCCGATGCTTGGGCTGGTTCGACTCGCCCGCCTAGGCTGGCCGCCATCAGCTGCTGGCCATAGCAAATGCCCAGCATCGGCAGCTGCCATTGCCAAAACCCCTCGGGCAGGCTGGGGGCATCGGCACCGGAAACGCTGGCGGGGCCGCCAGACAGAACAATCGCCTTGGGGGATGGCAACGCGCCACCCTGCACCCCGGCCATAAAGTCCATCGCCGCGTGATAGGGGATGATTTCGCAATACACCCCAGCCTCGCGCACCCGGCGTGCGATCAGCTGGGTTACTTGGCTGCCAAAATCGATGATCAAAATGTCGTTTTTCATGATGCATGCATGCCACATTCTTGCGTGCTGGTAAAGCCATGCGCTAGGCTGCGGGGAGTTTTAACGGTATAAAGGGGATGGATATGATTCGGGCGGTGTTGATGTTTGATTTTGATGGCACGCTGGTGGACAGCAAACAGGCGATCGCCACATCGATGCTGTACGCGCTGGACGCCCTTAACCTGCCCGCCTTGCCGTTGGCGACCATCTATCAGGGGATCGGCCTGCCCGCGCCGGTGGCGGTGGCGCGCACCATGCCGGATTTGGACGCGGCGACGGCGGCACGGTTGGTGGCGCTGTACCGCCAGCATTACGACCAGCATGGCCAGTTTAGCCACCAGCCCTTTGACGGTATTGTCCAACTGTTGCCACGGCTGAAGGAGGCGGGGTATCGCCTGACCATCGCCACCGCCAAGCAGGCGGCGCCGTTGCAACAGCTGCTGGAACGCTATGGTTGGATTGAGTGGTTTGAGGCGACGCGGGGGGGCGATCAGGTGGCCAACTCCAAACCCGCGCCCGACATGTTGTTCAGTTTGATGCAGGAATTGGATGTGGCGCCAGCGGATTGCCTGATGATCGGCGACACCACCTATGACATGCAAATGGCCAAGGCGGCGGGGGTGGGCAGCTGCGCGGTTAGCTGGGGCGCGCATCCTGCGGAGGCGTTGGTGGCGGTGGAGCCGGATTTTATCCAGCATCAGGTGGCGGGGTTGCGCGATTGGCTGCTGCCGGTTTAGGGCGGCAAGAGACTATGGGCAGAGGGTTAGGCTGTTGCTGCTATAAAAACTGACCATCAGCGCGCCGGGGTTAGGGCCACTGTTGCCGCAGCGCTGCACCTTTGCTAGCCCCAAAGCTGGGCGGTTGGTAAGCTGAGAGGCGGCCAAGTCCAACACTTGGCTGGTATAGGGGTCGGCGGGATCGGCGGGGAGAATGCGTAGGTAAAAACCGCCAGGGTAAACGCCCGATGTGGGGGCACTGTTACGCAGTTGGAAAATATCCTGATTTTGCATGCCGGTGACGTTTAGGGCGCTGACCAAATTGCTTGGCAGGGCGGGGGGCATGATGTCGACTGTACCTGATCCAAGGGCAAAAGGGGTGGCGCTGTTGGGGATTTGGTTCTTGCCATTGGCGCTGATGAACAAATCGGCGTCATTCACGGTGGGCCATGGATCGCCGCGGAAATCCCAAAGCTTTTTGGCCTCACCATTGGCAGCGCGGTAGCACAGCTGTGCGCCCCAGGCATAGCCACAGGGGGTACCGGCAGGGCCGCAACCGGCCACAGGTGCGGTGGTTAGGCAATCGTTGCTGGGGGTATTGGCGGCATAGGGGTAGGAAGCCTGTTTCACCAGGGTGCCATCGGGAACGCCGGAGCTGTTGTCCACCCCATCCTTGCATAACCCGCCATTGGGCCAGCAACTGGCGGGTTTCACCAGGGTTTCGATACGGTCGTGGATGGTTTGAATGCCGCTGACAATTTCGCCGGCGGTCTTTTGCATATCACTGGATTTGGCGGAACGGGGATCAACCGCGCCCGCCATCAGGTAAGTGATCAACCCAACAAAAAACAAGGCCAGCAGAACCATTGCTATCGCAAATCCCCGCTGGCCTCGTTTGTTCATGGCGTTCGCTTAGTCTGCTACAGGCGCATTAAGAGCTCTATAATAGACGCGCGCACCAGGTATAGCAGCCCCGGTAGTTGGGACATACGCCACGCTATCATTTGTGGGAGTGACTCCAACTGCAACCACTCCTTCACTACGTTCCGAATTTAAAATGACAGGAAAACGTGAGATTGTAGATGAGGTTGCGACTGTATGGAGACCGATCTGTTTTGGACTCGTGGTGACAGATGCAGCATTACCAAAAGCTTTGTTAAAGAGAGTAATGCTTGACCAAGTAAGCTGTGTGCCTTGTTTCGTATTAACAGCTCCGCCTGGCTGAACAGGTGTGCCACCTGCACCAGGATCATCAGTTACAGTCAGGTTTTTTCCTAGGTCACCTGAAGCCGAAGCGCCAACCGTATACAATGACTCACCAACTGGAACACCCCACAGAACGTTGTTAAGCTGTGACCCTATAGATCCCTTGATTGGAAAAGTATACAAAACTCCAACCGAAGACTTTGAGTTGCTCTCAAAATCAAAAGCATCTACAGCTGCTGCTGAGGCTCCCCAAACAGTCGTAATATGCCATTGACATCCAGCAAAAGAATTGTCAGCAGCTGCCAAGGCCGTAGTAGTGGATAAATTGACATAGCTTGAAGCATTGGCACATTTACCATCAAAAACTTGTAGGTCTACGTCAGGGTGCTGCCCATAAGCCCCATTTGCACCAAAAAGATTGTTACCGAGGTTGTAAACCGAGTTTAGCGAAGCACTGTCCCGTGCGGTAAATACCGACCAAGGTGGTGCTCCGTTGGCGGCAGTAATCCGCTGCACGCCTTGATCCAAGGTCACAGCCTGTTGGATCAGGTTAGATGCGGCCACGCGGTCTTTTTCATTCCCCTTGTTGCTGCTGTTACGGGTAGCAAGAGCAATAGCGGCGATGATAATGGCGATCAACAAGACGACCAGCAAGATCAAGCCGATGGCAAAGCCACCCTGACCGCGCGCTTGGCCGCGTTTGATAAGTGTGTGTGTCATTTCTGACTCCTTGAAAAAAAGTTTGAAACAATAGAAACAGGTTAACTGTACAACAGAATCTGTTAAGAAACAATTAATATCGTTGGTGTTGGGATCAGGGGGCAAAAAACCCGTGGACGGGGACGATTTTAACCCCGCCTAACCTCCCACCTACCAGCAGCTAATCGGGCACCAACCGCTGCCCAGCACCTGCTCATCAGGCACGGGGGTGTTGACGCTGCGCAGGCGGTGGCGGTAGACCTCAACCCCCTCAGCCACCCGCTGTACATAGCCGCGGGTTTCGCGGAACGGAATGCTCTCAACCCAAACCAGCGGGTCAACCCCGGGTTGGCGCGGATCGCCATAGCTGTTGGCCCACTCCTGCGCCCGATTGGGGCCGGCGTTATAGGCGGCAAAAGTCATCAGGTAGGAATTGTTGAATTTGGTTAGCACGCTGCGGGCGTAGAAAGATCCCAAACTGATGTTGTAATAGGGGTCGATGGTTAGCCGCGCCAGGCTATAGGGTTTGCGCATCGCCCGCGCCGTATCCTGCGCCGTGCCGGGCATCAGCTGCATCAGGCCGCGTGCACCGCTGACGCTGACGGCATCCACCTGGAAGCCGCTTTCCTGGCGGATAATCGCCATCAGCAACGGCGCCTCAACCCCGCCATCGTTGGGCACCTGCAGCAGCGGATAGCCGCTGTCGATCAGGGTGATGCCCGAACGCAGGGCCTGGCGGGCAACCCGCACCGCGGTGGCTGGGCGTTTGGCGTTCAGCGCCAGCTGCGCGGTGGCGGCATAGCCGGCTGGGTCGCGCATTGTTTCGGTCAGCTTGACCAAAAACGGCTCCACCTCATGGGCCTTGCTGTAGCGCATCAGCAAATTCACGGTTTCGACCATCGGGTTGGCCATAAAATCGGCCTTGGCCTGCCCGCTTAATTTGGGATCGGCCGGCCAAGGACTGGCGTTGGATGCCACCAGATTGGCGCGCCGCAACGCCTTAAAGCCCAGCTGGCCGTAAAAGGCGGTGGGGTATTTGGCCGCCTCCTGCCACATTGTGTTAGCGGCAGCAAAATCGGCCGCGCCCTCAGCCGCGCGCCCAGCCCAATAGGCCGCCTTGGCGCGGGTGTTGGGGTGGGTGGATTTGCCAAGCACGGTTTGAAAATGTTCAAAGGCGCGTTTGGGCTGCTGCAGTTTCACCAGCGCCAGCCAGCCGGCCAACTGCTCAGCATCCGTCCAGTTGTTGTCGGATGGGGTAAGCCCGTGTTTGGCGGCCAATTCATAGGCACGGGTGCCATCCCCCGCCAGCATCGCCCGTCGTGCCTGAATTTCGCGCTCAAGCCACCATTTGTCGGCAAATTCGGTGGGCGGGGTGGCCAGCAGGATGCGTTGCGCGTCGCTGTCGCGGTCTTTTTTGCGCAGCCAGCGCACCCGCTCATACAACAAGCCGTTGTCGGCCATTTGGTTGCTGTTCAGCCGCGTTAACGCCTCCTCAACCCCATTGATGCCGTCCATCATCCGCAACCGTGCCTCAGCCACCGGCCGGTATTCCCCCGGAATCTTGTCCAGCAGCGCCCGCGCGGCGGTGGCGTTGTTCATCCACAGCAGGCGGTTCAGGCGCAGTTGGTGGTCATTTGGGGTTAAAAACCCGCCAAAACGTTCCAGAAAATCCCTGGTGCCGGTGCCCTGCCAATTCTGGCTGTACCAGGCGTTGCGCAGCATTTGCAGGGCCTCAGCCTGCTTGCCCATCAGCTGCAACGCCTTGATATAGCGGTTGATGCCGTCCAGGGTTTGCGGCGGGTGGCGGTTGAACCATTCCACCACCAACCGATCCTCAGCATTGGGAATCAGCGCCTGTTCGGCTTTGAGCTCCAATTTGCCCTGTTGCGGCCAATCGGGATGTTGGTTGATAAAGCCGCTGACCTCAGAAAAATCGGCCTGATACCCCTCAGCCACCAGCCGCCGCCAGCGCAGGTAACGGATTTTTTTGTTGTCGTCGAGCTGTTTTTCGGCGGCCATCGCCCAATCCCACCGCGCCGACTCCAACGCATTGATGCCACGCAGGAAGGGATCGTTTTGCGGATCCGCCGCTGCCTTCGGGCGCGCTGCCGGCACCTGGCGCTGTGGGGGGGTGACCGTGGCCGCTATTCCTGGCGATTGGCCAACCAACAGCGCCCCTGCCACCAGCCCAAGCAGCGCCATTCCCAGACGCATCCGGCGTTTGGCCGTTATTATATGTATCATGCTATCCACCACCCCTTGCCCCATCCTGCAACCGTTTTTGATGGCCATAACCTAAAGGATTGCCGCTGGCTTGACCAGCACAGAAAAAATGGGGGGCGGTGGGATGATAGAGCGTTTTCGCTTTAGTTCACCACTAGGGGCTGGCGGGAGTGACGGGACTTGAACCCGCGACCTCCGGCTTGACAGGCCGGCGCTCTAACCAACTGAGCTACACCCCCAACACCACACCCACAGCACATGACCCATGCAGGGTACGGTGCCGCAGACGCACGACTATAAAGACATGTTTGGACAACTGCAATTGTTTTTTTCTCATCATTTTGCTGGTTCAAAACCCCTTGCCTTAAAGTTGGCAAAAGACTACTGTTCGAATTCTTGCTGCGTTATGCACCCGTAGCTCAACGGATAGAGCATCTGACTACGGATCAGAAGGTTTGGGGTTCGAATCCCTACGGGTGCACCAAAGATGGTGGCAAAGGGTGATTAGCTCAGCTGGTTAGAGCACCTCGTTTACACCGAGGGGGTCGGGAGTTCGAATCTCTCATCACCCACCAGCCCCAAAGTTTTTATTGGGCGTATTTGGCGTTAACCAATTTGTCGTGCAAGATTTTGAAATCTTGAATCATACTCCAATTCAGGCTTAGCCTCCTTAATATCGTCCAGACCTTTTTGCAATTCATCTGCCGATTCCTGTATCGACCCTTCGCCGATGATATCATTTAGCAGTTCCAATGCCGCTTCAGGAAATTTCTTGCATAGTTTGGATTCGTTCAATCGAGGAAGGAGGTCGTAAAGATAATCAAGCTCACACAACCAGCCTTTAGCCTTAACAGCGGACAAGGCCTTGGAGAATTTATCACCTGAGGCGATGATTAGGCGAGCGAAAGACTGGGCAATGCTGGTGGTAACGACGTCGTGGGACTGAGGCCACAGCTTCAAGAATGGCTTGATGCGATTTTCCCAGTACTCTTCTCGCTGATCTGCAGCTCCCTCGAGAGAAGCGACGAGTGCCCGTGCAGATTCTGCTAGCCCCTTTTCACCTAGCGCGCTGATAACGGATTTGAAATCTTCTCTTATATAGCCATCGACCGTGTCTAGCGCTGCATAGGTCAGGATGGCGACAAACTGCCTGCCATATGCATCACCCAGATCATCGTAGTGACTGGCGGTTGCGAGGAATTGCGTTTTGAAAGCGATCAACAATGGTTGGTACAGGCGGGGCGAACTGAGGAAGCCTTGCCATAAGGCCTTGGCCTCTTCTGGATTGGCCGTCCAATTAAGTAGCGGCAGCAGATATTTTTCAGTCCATTGGCGATCCACGCGAAAAAGCGCGATCAGTCTGGATCCAAGGATTACCCTGCCATGGCGGAACCGATCAATTTGAACATCACAGATTTGAGTAAAGAGGGGTTTGATATCATCAGGAAGTTGATCGTTATCAGTCGGTTTGCGTTTGAACCATAAATGAATCAGCGCCTCCGTGACATGTCCGACAGGGTGATTGATCGCCTTATTAACAGGATCGTCGCCAGAGTCTGGCTCTAGCGGGAGGTCTAAGACACGTTGGCATAGACCCAACAGGATGTCTTCATGCTGATCGATGGATTTAGACACTTCCTTTAGCCACCAGGTGAGGCTATCCACGATTTCTTGCAGCACCTCGTCTGACATAGTCTGCACCAGCTGCGCGGTATGATGCCAAGACCGCAGCACCAATCCTTCATCGCTCCAAACTTGTAACGCGTCCCTCCAGCGTTCAGCTGGCCACTCGCCTGCCTGCGCTAGATCGGATAACGCATCTAAGCTGACAGAGAAGTCTGTGCGACAGACATCACGCCAATCATCTTCGTATCTGGGATAGGCTCTTTGCGGTATTGGCTTTTTCAACCATTTCACCAATTCGCCTCGTGTGCGGGGCGCGATGTTGATTTCTCGATTCTCATCGTAATCTGGATCGCCAGTGCCACTCATCCAACCTGAGAACTCTTCACGCTGATGGAATTCATCAAACCCCCAGTCGAGGTGGGCTTGTGACAGCTCTTGCAGCCGTTTTGTGGCAACCGCACCCAGCTTAAGCTCCGATGCTTCAAGTTTGGCCAGACGAAGCCATATGGATTTCTCTGCCAAATCTTGCCACTCATCTGATTCGAGATTGTCTCGGAATTTTTCACGCGGCGGACCTGCCAAGATGGCTTCCTCCAGCCGCTCCTTGGCTGGTTGTTCCAGTCGGTGACCTTGCAGCACCAGCAGGCGGCATATCTCTCGCCGCGTATCTGGAGCCCACAACCACCAACCATCATCGGTCAAAAGCCAGTCTACCCACTGATCGGGTGCGAGACATCCATCTTGGCTAGCGGCGAACAACGCCAAACGCTTGAATGCCAGATACGGCAGTCTGAACCACCCTAGTGCTATCTCTGCCGCGCGGGCGGGGGTGGAGGTGGTGGCATGAATCTGCAACCAGGCATCGCGCAACAGTTCGATCAGAACGACCCAGTCATGAAAGTACCTGTTTTGCCAATGCGGACTAATGGATGGCAGATACCAATAAGATCGGTCGCTTGGGTTGTTGTTGTCTTCACTAAGCTCACGCATTAAATCCAGCGCATCGCGCAGCAGTTGTTGAAGGTCTTCTAACAGCAAGGGTAAGGCGGTGTTCCAGAGAGAATTGTCCTTTAACCCCTTAAAAACTGAGTGGGGATCATCAGTGGTCAGCACCAATTCCCACCCCACCAATTGCCTAAGGCGCAAAGGTTCGTCGGTTTGCTCAGACTCTTCACCCCATCGAAACGGGGCTGCCAATGTCACTTTGGGCGCCAACAACTCACGCAGTTCCAATCGCAGCGCTAGGGTTAATCCATCGCGCTTCAGACGCTCTCTCCAACGATAGAGATCTTGCCTTGGACTTGATATTGCCCGCCCAGAAAGCAGCAAACCCCACAGGGTTCGCATCGGCGGGCTGGGAATCGCATTGGGTGCGTTGGCACGAATGTCCTCCAACTCGGTATCTTTCCCCTCCTGTGCGAGTCGAGCGAAGCGATCCAATTCCATTTGGATCATCCGCGCCCATCTGTCGTGCAACTGTCCGCCTTGTTGAGCGATCCAGATGACCAATCTTGGATCATTCAGGTGCCTTAACAGCCAGCGGGCCAGTTGCTCCATCACCTTATCCAACTGTGGATCCGTATTGCCCCCCGAAACCAGCCGCATTCGTGGCGCCAGGTGGTATGGGGCGGGACGGTTGATCAGGCTGAATCGCAGTTTGGGATCGACCTTCTCGCGCGGAGGTACGCCGAAACGGGGAAGATCGCTGTGCTGATAGCGCTCATCCGTAAAGGCATCCATTAGCCATTCCAATGACGGCACGGAATCAAACGCCGCAACCTGTTTAGCTGGCTTCCCAAAAGCATCCAACAAGACCCATGGTATTTGCTCGAAGAAATTATCCTGCGCTGTGCTTTCCGCCGGTAGTGTCGGGGCATATTCGACAACGATGCTCTCCTTTCCCCGCACGCCGTCGTGGTGGCTTCTTCCCCAGGCTTGCAAGGTTTTGTGCAACGCCGAGTGATCATCACGGGAGTCATAAAAGATCGGGGTGACATCCTTGGATTCCCAATGCTCGGTTTCGCGGTCTTCCTGCCCTGGTTCACAGCCAGCCAGTACCCAGGCTCGCGGCAGGTCTTCACCCTGCATCCGGTCTTTCTCAAAGCCAGCCATCATGTTATACAGCATTCGGTCATCAATGCTGTAACCGACGAAGCATACCACGTATTCGCGGAACAACTTCCTCACAAAGTTGGCTGCCCAACCATCGTTGATATAAGCCGACGCGAAGTCGCCTCTGGTGATCACCAAATTCTCTAATAGTTCGTGTGCTGTTTCATCATCCTTTTCTGTTGCATCAGGCAGCAGGCCATGCAAATAGACCAACCCATTCCAGCGGCTTTTCTTTGGAATAGGCAACATTGGCGCTGAATGTTCAGGGAATATTTGTCCCGTCCGCTTGGCGGCTTCATGGAACAATCGATCAAAGTTGGTGGTCACCAGGCGTAACTTGTTGTCACGGTCACGCGCCAGTTGCAGCAGAGCCACGTGGGTATCGGTGGCTCGCTCAAGGCTTACATTGGTCTTTAACACTTGCGCCAATGCCCGCCGAACTACGGTAGGCCCTCCTGGCAAGTTTTTTTCAAGCAGATGGAGTGTTTCATCGAACTCGCCGCGCTTGAATGCCGCCGTCTCTAGCCGGGAATCCGAACGCTCTCTCCCTAGAAACCAGTAGATTTCCTCCACAAGCTCTTTGAAACGCGGCAACCCTGCGGGCGAGGAAATGCCCGCGCCGCAAAAAAACACCACGCGCCCTTCCTCATGCGCCTGCAGGAGGGCATCGGGGATATCTGGACCGTCAGTTACGAGCTGCATTTTCTATCAATTCTTCCTACCCCAGCAAAGCGGTGCGGGGCAGCAGGGCGGGGTCGACGATGATGTCGGCGTTGCGCAGGGGGGTGGCGAAGGATAGGCCGGCCAATGATCGGGCGCGTGATAGGGCGACATAGGCTTGGCCTGAGGCAAAGGCACCTGTGGCCAGATCAACCCGCACGTTGTCCAGGGTTAGCCCCTGCGCCTTATGGATGGTCAGGGCCCAGGCCAGAATGACGGGAAGTTGGCTATAGCTGCCCACCGTTTTGGCCTGCACGCTGCCCGAATCCTCATCCCAGCCGTAGCGGATGTTTTCCCAGCTGGTTTTGGTGACCTCATATTCGCCAACCTTGTCGTCCAGCTTGACCCAAATACGGTCTTTGCCCAAACGCATCACGGTGCCCAGCGACCCGTTGACCCAATTTTTGTCTTTGTCGTTTTTGGCCATCATGATGCGGGCGCCAACCTTTAGCTCAAGATGTTCTGGCGCGGGCAATTTGTCTTTGTCCAGTTTAAAATCCCCCTCAACCGCGCCTGTATAGGCCACCGCCTGATCTGGCAAGCTGTTCATGCCGTCGCGGTTGTAACGGTCGGCCACGGCGTTGGTGCCGGCCAGAATCACCGGATTGGCGTGTTGTTGATGCTTGCCAAAACACGCCTGATTAAACGCCGCAATGGTGGTGGTCAATTCATGGCCTGAGCGCAAGTTGCCCAGCAGGCGGATAAATTCTGGGTCGTCCTGCCGGTAAATTTTGGCCAGCTCAATCTTGGTAACCGGGTTGTCGCGCAGGCATTTGGCGCTGAAGGCAAAAGGGGTTTCATAGCCCATTCTGGCCAGCATCGCGACCTCATCCCCGCGCACCACCGGTGGCAATTGCAGAAAATCACCCACCAGCACCATCTGCACGCCGCCAAAGGGGCGCGAATTGCGGCGGTTGATTTGCAGGGCGTAATCCACCGCGTCTAGCAGATCGGCGCGCACCATCGAGATTTCGTCAATGATCACGCGCTTTAAGCTTTTGAACAGTTTGGCGCCCCCAGGTCGGGGTTGGATTTCATCAAGATTGTTCAGGCGTGGGGGGATGCGAAAAAAGGAATGGATCGTCTGGCCGCCAACATTCAGGGCAGCCACCCCGGTGGGCGCCACCACCACCTGATTGTCGGCATCCTGCTCCATCAGCGTGCGGATCAGGGTGGATTTGCCGGTTCCAGCCCGCCCCACCACCATCACGATGGGGTGATCGCTGCGGATGGTGGCCAGCGCTCTTTCCCCATCATGGGAACCGTCATGGGAGCTGTCATGGGCGCCATCATTTGTGTTAAAAGCCGGCATCATCGTCCTCCCCCCCCGATTAAGGCCAACGCCGCCTGAACCACATCCTCCACCGACAGGTCGGTCATCAGGGAGTTTTGGGCGCCGACCTGGGGCAAGCTTTGCAAAAGCTGATCTAGGCTTGTCGGGGTACGCACATAGGCGGTGCTGGGGCCATAGGGCGCCATGATGCGGTCGTTGGTTGGCCCAAAAAGACCAAGGGTGGGGATGCCGGCGGCGGCGGCCATATGCATCAATCCCGAATCATTGCCGATAAACAGCTGGCAACGCTCAAGACAGGCATGGGTGGTTAACAAATCGCCGGTGCTCCACAGGGGCAGAATGTTTAGGGTAGCGCCATGCAGACGCGCCGCCTGTTCAGCCATTTCCTGGATAGGCTGCAAATACGCCGCCTCATTCGGTGCGCCAAAAACCGCCACCACCGCATCAGCAAGCGCGGGGCATTCGGCCCTTAGCCGCAACGCGGTCTGCACAAACCGATCCAACGGCCATTGCTTGGGCGGCCAATTGGCGCTGGGTGCCAAGGCCAGAATCGGCCGTTGTTGGCTTAGCGGTTCCGCCAAAAGCTTTTCGGCCGCCTGCCGATGCAGTGCTGACGGGTAAAGTTTGGGATAGGGCAGGGCGGCGAAATCGGTCAGGCTGGCCAGATGATCGGCCATCAACCGCGGCTGCCGATTGGCGGGCAAGATCAGGGCGCGTTGTCGGCGAACGGTATAGGGAATGATCGATTGCCGCAAATCGACCACGATGTCCCACCCTGTGCCCACCACTTTTGTCCATAAATCCAGCCAATGGCGGTTATAGGGGCGCTTAACGATCGGGATCACGCGCTCAACCGCTGGCCATCCCGCAAAAATGGGCGCGCTGACCGCACCTGCCGCCACCGTAACCCTAGCCCCCTCGTCCCGCTCCACCAAATAGCGCAGCAAGCCGGTCGACAGCACGCAATCGCCGATTCGGGTGTGGCTGATAAACAAAATTTTGCTCATGCGCCACCGTACCGCAACCACGATCGTTCGCCAAGCTCTTGCTTATTCGGGTGATCCATTTTAACAATGTATTAACCGAGTCGCCTGCAAACTGTTCTTAATATCTCTCCTGTCTAAATTTTTTTGTGAAAATGTGATGAGCACTTACCTGCGTTACGATTTAATGGTTGAGGAGGCGCTTCGCGGGGTGGTCTACACCGCGTTGAAACAGGCCAGTGAGCAGGGGTTGCAGGGCGATCATCATTTCTACATCAGCTTCCGCACCGATGAGGAGGGGGTATTGATGCCTGAGGGGTTGAAGGGCAATTACCCTGAGGAGATGACGATTGTGCTGCAGCATCAGTATTGGGATTTGCAGATTAAGAAAGATTTGTTTGAGGTGACGTTGAGTTTCAACGCGGCGCAGCAACGGTTGATTATCCCGTTCCACGCCATTACCGCCTTTGCTGACCCTGCGGTCAAATTTGGCTTGCAGTTCCATACGATCTCTGCCGCGCGCAGCCGTGAGGAGTCTAAGCTTGAGGAGCATGCTGAGGGGAAAGAGGCCAAACCGGCCAAAGCCTCCAAGGCCAAAAAGGGATCGGCCAAGGAACAGGCCGCTGAAACCGGTCAGGTGATTTCTCTGGATTCCTTTCGCAAGCAAAAAAAGGATCAGGACTCCTGAAAATCGCGACCCTAAAAATCGCGACATGGAACGTGAATTCCGTGCGGCTTCGCCTGCCGCAGCTTGCTGATTGGTTGCAACAGGATTCGCCAGCGGTGGTGTTGCTGCAGGAACTGAAATGTACCAACGCTGATTTTCCCTTTGGCGAGCTGCAGGCCCTGGGCTATGACGCCGTGGTGGTGGGGCAAAAAGCTTGGAACGGCGTGGCGGTGCTGACCCGGAGGAGCGCTGGCGGGTTAGATGCCTCGCCCATCCTGATCACCGATCATTTGGATGGCTTGGAAGGGGATGAGGCCGCCCGCTATCTGGAGGTTGAGTGGGTGATCGGCAACCGGCCCTGGCGCTTTGCCTCGGTCTATGTGCCCAATGGGCAAAGCCTGGATTCCGACAAATACGCCTATAAGCAGCGGTTTTTGGCGGCGTTGCAAGATCGCCTGAGCCTGTTGCTGGCCAGCGAACAACCGGTGGTGGTGGGCGGCGATTTTAACCTGGCGCCGGGCGCCAGCGATGTGTTTGATCCGGCGCGGTTTGGCCAGGATGTGCTGTACGCCCTGCCCATGCGGCAGCAATGGCGGCGGTGGCTGAATCAGGGTTGGCTGGATGGCCTGCGCCTGCTGCACCCAGCCCCAATCCCCCTGTTCAGCTGGTGGGATTACCGCGGCAATGCCTGGCCCGCCAATCAGGGCTGCCGGATTGACCATCTGTTGCTAAGCCCCACCGCCGCCAATGATGTGCAGGCAGCAGGCGTGGCCAGCCAGCTGCGTGGCCAAACCCAACCCTCGGACCATGCGCCGGTATGGGTAGATTTGCGAATAGAGTTGGCGGCCTGACATGACCCAGCTGTTCGCCCAGTTTCTGCCAAAATTCTTAACGCCGCCGACGCTGGTTACCCAAATGCAGGTTGAGGATTTGATGGTTGAGGTGCGGTTTAAGCCGGTCAAACATGCCTATTTGCTTGTTAAAACAGGGCAAGTGCGGGTGACCGTTCCGCTAACGTTAAAGGGCAAGGCTGAGGAGTTTGTGCACGATCTGGTTTCGCGCAAAATGGATTGGATTCGCCGCCAGCTGGCCAAAAAAACCGTGCCCCCCGCCAAACGCCGCCCCGCTGCCAACCAGCCGCTTGATGGAACGAGCGCTCTGTATTTGGGGGCGGCCTATCAAATCCAAGTCACGGAGGTGGCGACTGGTAAAAGAGGGCGCATTCGGTTGGATCGGGCGGCGGGGCTGTTGCACATGACCATTCCGGCCAATACCCCTGTGGCTGCCCAGCACCAATTTTTGGAAGACTGGTACCGCCAACAGCTGCAGGCCCTGCTGCCGGATTTGGTGGCGCGCTGGCAGGCGGTGGTGGGGGTGAGTCCAAACAGCTGTCAGGTTCGCCGCATGATCACCCGTTGGGGCAGTTGCAACGTCGCGGCCGCCCGCATTTGGCTTAGCCTAGAACTGGTTAAAAAGCCGCTGATTTGTGTGGAATATGTGCTGGTTCATGAGCTGGTGCACCTGCATGAACGCCACCACAACCAACGCTTTTACGCCCTGATGGACGAATTTATGCCGGATTGGCGGCGGCATCGGGATCTGTTAAACCCAACATCAGATCGCAAGCAAGGAGAGTGCCTATGACCAAGCAGACCACCGGTTGGAAAGAGGTGAAAATGGTGCTGTCAGAATTTTCCTCCACCCAGCTGCTGGGTGTGTTGCATGATCTGTACAAGTTTAATCCCGCCACCCGCAGCTTTTTTCACAGCCGTTTCTTGGCGGACGTGGACCAGGGGGAGCATCTTGAGGCCTATAAAAAACGCATCAGAAGCGCCATTCCCATCCATCCGGAGCGCCCCCTGCGTTTGGTGGAGGCGCGCAAAGCGGTGAATGAGTTTAAAAAGGCCAGCGGCCGGCTGGAAGACGCGCTGGAACTCATGCTGTACTACGTGCAGTGCGGCAATGACATGACGCTGGCGTTTGGCGATATTGGCGGGACGTTTTACGACAGCTTGGCATCTATGTTTGACAGCATCGTGCAGAAATTGATCGCGCAAGCAGACGCTGCCTTGGCGGAGGCGTGGTGGCCCAGGCTGGAACAGGAACACAAACGGGTGGATTTCATTGGCTGGGGCTATGGGGATTCTTTGAAGGATGCTCTGGTTGAACTGCGCAAGGTTTTTCCCGCCGGGTAGCCTTGATTGATCGTATCCACTCACCCCTTGCGGGGGTCAAAGGCATCTCTCAACCCCTCGCCCACAAAGGTCAGCAGGCTTAGGGTGATGGCCAGCACCAAAAAGCCGGCCAGCCCCAGCCAGGGCGCCTGCAAATTGGCCTTGCCCTGCGACAGCATTTCGCCCAAAGACGGCGTGCCAACCGGCAGCCCCAGGCCCAGAAAATCGAGGGAGGTCAGGGTGGTCATCGCGCCGCTTAGCATAAAGGGCAAAAAAGTTAGGGTGGCGACCAGGGCGTTGGGCAAGACATGCCGCCACAAAATCACCGGCGTGCTGACCCCCAGAACCTGCGCGGCGCGGATATAGTCAAAATTGCGCACCCGCAGGGTTTCGGCGCGCACCAAGCCCACCAACCCCATCCAGCTGAACAGCAGCAAAAAACCCAGCAGCCACCAAAAACTGGGGCTAATCACGCTGGCCAAAATCATCAGCAGGTACAGGCCGGGCATGCCCGACCAAATTTCCAGAAAGCGTTGCAGCAACAAATCGGCCATACCGCCCACATAGCCCTGAATCAGGCCAGCCGTCACCCCCACCACCACGCTGCCAAGGGTTAGCAGCAACGCGAACAACAGGGAAAGGCGCAGGCCGTAAAGCAATCTGGCCAGCACGTCACGCCCGCGGTCATCGGTGCCCAGCCAATGCCGGCTGGATGGCGCAACCGGCGCGGGGGCGGTTAGGCCCAAATCAATGGTATCAAAGCGAAAGCCAATCATCGGCCACACCGCCCAACCCCGCTGGTGGATCAAATCGCGCACAAAGGGATCGCGGTAATCCGCGGTGGTGGCAAAGGTTCCGCCCAAATCCTGTTCGCTGTAGTCTTTCAGCAGCGGCGCGTAAAAAACACCATCCAGGCGCATCAGCAGCGGGCGGTCATTGGCGACGATATCGCTGGCCATGCTGAAACCGATCAGGATCAGCAGCAAACGCCAACTCCATACCGCCCGCCGGTTGGCACGAAAATTGTGCAGCCGCCGTTTGGCCAGGGGGGATAGATTCCCAAAAATCTGTGCCCGTAAAACCATCAGGGCGCATGTACGAAATCGCATGGTTATATCCAATGTTCAGTCCCAAATGGCAGGACGCAAAGTTCGTTAACGCGGTTCATCCCCATGAACTTACAGGACTGATGAATGCCATAACGCTGGTTGTTGTAGATAGCACTGGGTAACTTTGTCATAGGGGCTGATAATTTTCAATGAGTTGCGTTTTTTGTAATGGCGGTTTCTGCAACGCGCTGATGGCAAGACACCCCGTGAAACGATCAACCAGCGGATTATAGTCATTCCACTTTAAAAACTTACAGTGCTGCAAATATCACGAGCTCTGCGATACGGTGCTCATGTACCCATAGGTACACTCCGCGCCGTTTCTCGACCTCATAACATTTTCGCAAGCTGGTACTTTTTAAATTGAAGCATTGAAGCAACGATAGGTGCCTCCATGTTAAAAAAATCAGTAGTTTTTTCCAAAACAATATTGCCCAATCGAACGACACACCCGCTAACCACTGCGTTTCCAGTCGCTTTGCAGCTGGGGGAACAGTTGGGCATAGGTGGTGGTCAGGGTGGCGCGCTGATCGGGCGGCAGGTGGTTGGCTGCATCCAGCGCCAATTCCACCAAATCGCTGTGCAGGGTTAGATCGGCCAGTTTGTACAGCGGCTGGCCGCTTTGCCTTAGCCCCAGCATGTCGCCGGCGCCGCGCAGTTTTAAGTCGGCCTCAGCCAGCGCAAAACCGTCCTGGCAACTGCGCATCAGCTGCAGCCGCTGTTTGGCCACCGCGCTTAGCCGCACGCCGTAAAGCAGGATGCAGTGCCCCGCCGCCGCGCCGCGCCCCACCCGCCCGCGCAGCTGGTGCAGTTGCGACAGGCCAAAACGTTCCGCCCCCTCAATCACCATGATATTGGCGCCGGGCACATCCACCCCCACCTCAATCACCGTGGTGGCCACCAGCAGGCGGGTTTGACCACGGCGAAATTGATCCAACGCCGCCTGTTTCTCCGCCGGTTTTTGCCGGCCGTGGATCAGCCCCACGCTGCTGCCCAACTGCTCGCTAAGTTCCGCAAAGCGCTGTTCCGCCGCCGCCAGATCCAATTTTTCCGATTCGGCCACCAGCGGGCAAACCCAATAGATTTGTTGGCCAGATTCCAACGCCCGTTTTAACCCCCCCAACACCTCAGCCAGCTTGGCCGCGCTGACCAGACGGGTTTCGATCGGTTGGCGGCCTGGCGGCTTGTCGGTCAGCCGGCTGCTGGTCATATCGCCGTAAAAGGCCATGGCCAGGCTGCGCGGAATCGGCGTGGCCGACATCGCCAGCAGGTCAATGCCATGCCCCCCGCCCTTTTCCAGCAGGTTCAGCCGCTGTTTGACCCCGAACCGGTGTTGTTCATCCACCACCACCAGCCGCAGCTGGGAAAATTGCACCGCCTCCTCCAACAACGCATGGGTGCCAACCGCCAGCTGAATGTCGCCGCTGGCCAAGGCCGCCAATTGCGCCGCATCACCACCCTTTCCTAAAATGCGGCCCCCTCTGAACAATCCAAAACGATAGCCAAGCGCGGCGGCCAATGGGCCAAGGGTGGCCGCATGCTGCTCAGCCAGCACGGTGGTGGGCGCCAGAATCGCCACCTGCCCGCCAGCTTTCAGGATCGGCAGCCCCCCCAAAAAAGCCACCACCGTTTTGCCGCTGCCCACATCCCCCTGCAGCAGGCGGTTCATCAAATGCGGGCTGGTTAAATCGCCATGGATCTCAGCCAGCACCCGGTGTTGGCCATCGGTCAGGGCAAAGGGCAGCAGATCAAGCGCCGCCGCCAAATCCTGCTCCATCAGGGGAAAGCGGGTGTGGCGGGCGGGCTGGGCGGCACGGGCGGCGGTTGCATACAGCTGCTGCGCCAACAGCTCGTCAAACACCAGGCGTTGGCGGGCGGGATGATCACCGGCGGCCAGCACACCGTTGTGGGGGAAATGCAGCTGGCGCAGGGCGGATTGCCAATCCGGCCATTGGTGGCGTTGGCGAAGGCTGGGCGGCAACCAATCATCCATGGCGGGCAAATCGCGCAGCAACCCCCGCATCAGCTTGCCCCACCACCATTGCGCCAACCCAGCGGTGCTGGGGTAGATCGGCTGCCAGCGCGGCGCATGCAGGGCGCTGTCGGGCAACAGCAAACGGCTGGGATGGGTGATTTGCGGCAGGTCGAACATGCCGGCGGTCAGCTCCCCACTCACCACCCGCCTTTCGCCGATCGGATACAGCTTTTCCAGATAGGCAACGCTGCGGTAGTTGAAAAACACCAGCTCCGCGCTGCCGCTGCTGTCGCGCACGGTAATGCGATAGGGGTGGCCGGCCGCCCGCGCGCTGGCAAAACTGCTATAGGCACCTCGGCGACCGCCGTTGCCATAGGCGCCGCTCCAGTTATGGCCACGGCTGGCCGCACCAGGCGGTTGATGCGCGACGATTTCCACCGTCAGGCTGACCGGCTGGTCTTTGCTCGCAGCGGCGATTGTGGTGGGCGCACCAAAATCCTGCACCGCGGTGGGCAGGTGCCACAACAAATCGGCCAAGCTGGCGATGCCCAAGCCCGCCAGCAGCTTCGCCTTTGGCCCGCCCACCAAACCCGCTACTGGCTGGGCAAACCAATCGCGCATCGATTTAGCTTGCTGGATGTTCCGCCAACCACCGCTCAGCGTCCAAGGCCGCCATGCAGCCAAGCCCCGCCGCGGTGACCGCCTGACGATACACCCGATCGGTCACATCACCGGCGGCAAACACCCCCGGAATGCTGGTCAGCGTGCTGCCGGGCGCGGTTTGCAAATACCCCTCAGCATCCATGGCCAGCTGCCCCTTAAACAGGGCGGTGGCGGGATCGTGACCAATCGCCACAAACACCCCATCCACCAGCTGCTGGCTGAGCGCGCCGGTCACGGTATCGCGCAACGACAGACCGGTGACGGCATTCGGCTGGCCCTTGTCATCCAACACCCCCTCAACCTCAGCCACCTCATGATTCCACAGAATTTGCACATTGCCTTTGGCCTTAAGCCGTTCTTGCAACAGCTTTTCCGCCCGCAATTCGCCGCGGCGGTGAATCAGCACCACCGATGCGGCCAGACCGCTTAGAAACAACGCCTCCTCAACCGCGGTGTTGCCGCCGCCGATCACCGCCACCCGCTTGCCGCGGAAGAAGAACCCGTCGCAGGTGGCGCAACCCGACACGCCAAAGCCACGGAACAGGGTTTCGGATGGAAGCCCCAGCCAGCGCGCCTGTGCACCGGTGGCGATAATCACGCTGTCGGCCTTGTACATATCGCCGCTATCCCCAACCGCCACAAAGGGGCGCTGGCCAAAATCCACGCTCGTGATGCTGTCGTACAGCAATGTCGCCCCCACATGCTCAGCCTGCGCCTGCATCTGTTCCATCAGCCAGGGGCCCTGAATCGGTTCGGCAAAGCCCGGATAATTCTCAACCTCCGTCGTGATGGTCAGCTGCCCGCCAGGTTGCGGCCCCTGCACCAAAATCGGCTGGCGATCGGCGCGCGCCGCGTAAATGGCGGCGGTATAGCCAGCTGGCCCGCCGCCGATGATCAGCACCTGGCTGCGGTGAACGGTTTTGGCGGCGGTGTCGGTCATCTGATTACCATCTGTTGGCTAAGGTTTACCCCCCTTATCTACCCCTTTCCCCCCGCTGATTCAAGGCTGCGTTAACCATGTCATAATTTTCTGGACTTGGCGAAGCAACAAGCTAATTTAGGATGCGATCCGCATTTTTTGTTGTAAAAAAACCATGACCGAAACCGCACAAGCGCAAGAACCCACGATGGAAGAGATTCTTGCGTCGATTCGCAAGATCATTTCAGAGGGCGACGTGGAGGAGGAGTCTCCTCCTGAGGCTGCGCCAGCAGCTGTTGTGGAGGAAGAGGAGGAGGTGGTGGAACTGCGCGAGTTGGTTGAGGATGAACGCCAATTCGATGTGCCCGCCCCGCCCCCGCCGCCCCGCCCCACCTTGGTTGAGCCATTGCCTGAGGTTGAGCAGCCGCCGCTGGTATCCACCCGCACCGCTGATGCCGGCACCGCCGCCTTTAGCCAGCTGGTCAACGCCGTGCATGGCCCCTGGCCCCTTGGGGATGCCAACCAAACGGTTGAGGGGATGGTGCTGACCCTGCTGAAACCACTGTTAAAAGACTGGCTAGACGCCCACCTGCCCGGCCTGGTGGAAGAACTGGTCCGCCATGAGATTGAAGGCATGGTACGCCGCGCCCGACCGGATGTGTTTAAGAAGCCGTAAGCGGTTCATTCCCCCCTCAGTTTAACCACCCCCTATCGAAACCTAGGCCGATCCAAAACACCACCGGCTGCCATATTGATCGTCTCTTACCCTGCCTATAACATTATATAACTTGACATTTTGCATGAAATATGCAATTTATAGGCTTAAATCAATCTAGGCTACCGATATGCTTCTAGAATTTCGCATGCGAAACTTTCGCTCATTTAAGGACGAGGCCACGCTGTCGTTGGTGGCTTCCAATGATAAAACCCTGCTAGATAGCAACACAATCCCAACCAACCTTACAAACCCTTCAGGGGTGCTAAGGACGCTTGGGATCTATGGTGCCAATGCTAGTGGTAAAACCAATCTGCTGCTTGGCCTGGACTTTCTCCGCGCCATGGTCATGAACTCGCCCAGTCTCCAACCCGGCCAAGGAATTAACTATCAACCCTTCCGATTAGATGCCAAAAGCCCCAGTGAGCCCACCGGACTTGAGATCAGTGTTCTCATTGCCGGGGTAAAGTATCGCTATGGGTTCGAGTTTA
Organism: Alphaproteobacteria bacterium; assembly: GCA_044345375.1. Classification (GTDB taxonomy): domain Bacteria; phylum Pseudomonadota; class Alphaproteobacteria; order CAISOG01; family CAISOG01; genus CAISOG01. The sequence goes on along the minus strand of JBIJBF010000002.1, from coordinate 8,367 downwards.
ATGGCGAGCGCGTTTTGGGCGAATGGCTTTACGTGACCCCCAAAGGCAAATCGCAACGTTGGTTTGACCGGACCATTGAGGATGGTAAGGATATCTATGAATTTGGTACCTTCTTCGCAGGCCAAAAGAAGGTCTGGCAAGATGCGACCCGTCCGAACGTGCTATTCCTCTCCACCGCGGTACAACTGAACAGTGCGCAACTGCGTCCTTTCTATGATTGGCTGGCCAATTCCTTGGTATACTTCCTGCCAGGGCATGAATACTCCACCAAGGCTTTGCTAAACCCCGACAGCAAAGAGGCCATCACCGCCCTGATTGCCTCTGCGGATATCGCTATCTCGGCAATCGGAACTGTTAAGAAGCCGGTGCATCGGGTGGAATTTAAGTTGGACCACGACAAGCTGCCCTCCCACCAGATCTCGCAGCATGAGGAGTTGTTCCCAGTCTTTACCCACAAGGCGGGCGATATCGCGGTTGATTTTGACTTTATGAACGAGGAGTCCAGCGGAACCCAAAGACTGTTCTCATTAGCCGGGCCTTTACTCGACATCATCGATCGCGGACGTTGTCTGATCATTGATGAATTGGATGGTAGCCTACACCCTTTACTGGTGTGGCAGATTATCGAGCTCTTCCATTCCCCCATCAATAAGGCCGGAGCTCAGTTGATCTTTACCACCCACAACACGTTGTTTCTGGATCACTCCCTCATGCGCAGGGATCAAATCTGGCTGACTGAGAAAGCAGGAAATCAATCCTCTAGCCTGGTCCCCCTGTTGGATTTCTCACCACGCAAGGGCGAGGCTCTGGAGAAAGGATATCTGGCGGGTCGCTATGGCGGTATCCCCATCCTTGGTTCAACGATGATCTCAGCCAACTGACATGCGAAAAGAACTCCGTGACACAAACCGCACGTATCAGCGGAAAGCAGGGTCCCGCAAGTCATATGAACGTGTTTTGGTGGTCTGTGAGGGTGAGAAAAGCGAGCTCAACTATTTTAAGGAGATCGCGAACGCGTATCGGATCCCTACACTCGTAACCGTGTGTACCGCCCAGAAGCGCACCGAACCGAGGCAAATCATCGACACGGCCCAAAAAATCATCGAAACTGACCGAAAGAAGATCAAGAAAGAGCCTGATTTCGAATGGGTGTATGTGGTCTTTGATCGGGACGAGCATCAGACCTACCAGCAAGCCCTTGTTGAGGCCAAAGAGCTGGACAGAACGTACCGCACCTCTCAAAAACAGAAAGTGCGGTTTATTGCCATTCCTTCGGTTCCCTGTTTCGAATTTTGGCTTCTGCTCCATTACAAATACCATGATACCCGCTTAACGACAGCAGAGGCCATCAAGCATTTGAAAAAAGCACTACCAAACTACAGCAAAACCATGACGGGGATCTTTGAAATCACTGAAAAGAAGCTGCTCCAAGCCAAACAACATGCAGCTAAGCTTAGGGAGAGTTTTAAGCCTGACGATGGGCAGGATCCCTATACAGAGGTGGATCAGTTGATTGAGCATTTGGCGCGCATCAAACGGCAATCATCGCTGGTGCCATAGCGAACGATCAAGACTTGGGCAAACACCGCGCTGGATTCTCCCCCCCATCCGTGATAACACCGCTGAATGCGGCTCTGTGCCGCCCGCACTCTGTCAAGCCCACCCCCTATCGAAACCCAAGCCGTGCCCCCTGCCCTAACTCCCCCCCCCAAATTGCCCCCCAAATTGTTCGGCACCGATGGCGTGCGGGGTCGGGCTAACCAGGCGCCGATAACCGCGGCTATTGCCAGCAGCATCGCGATGGCGGCGGGCACCATTGGTCATCAGGCGGGTCGGCGGCGGCTGGCGGTGATTGGCAAAGACACCCGCCGGTCGGGCTATATGTTAGAGGCGGCGTTGACCGCGGGCTTTACCAGCGTGGGGATGGATGTGGTGTTGGTGGGCCCCGTTCCCACCCCCGCGATTGCGCTGTTGGTGCGATCCCTGCGCGGCGATTTGGGGGTGATGATTACCGCCTCGCACAACCCCTATCACGACAACGGCATCAAAATTTTTGCCTCCGACGGCCATAAAATCAGCGATGATCAGGAGCGGGAGATTGAACGGCTGGTGGCCGCCAACCAATTCCTGCTGGCTGAGGATGACCACATCGGGCGGGCGCAACGGCTGGATGACGTGGCCGGACGCTACGTCGAATTTGTCAAATCGCACTTCCCCGCCGATCTTACGCTGGATGGCATCAAAATCGCGCTGGATTGCGCTAATGGCGCTGCCTACAAAATCGCCCCCACGGTGCTGCGCGAATTGGGGGCTGAGGTGGTCAGCATCGGCTGCGAGCCCAACGGCCTGAACATCAACCAAGATGTCGGCGCCACCAACCCCGCCCGCCTGCAACAATTGGTGCGGGCAGAAAAGGCCGCGATCGGCCTGGCTCTAGACGGTGATGGCGATCGGCTGGTGGTGGTGGATGAACAGGGGGCGGTGGTGGATGGCGATCACCTGATCGGCGCCCTCGCCCTTGACCTGTTTCAACAAAACCAGCTGGCGCACAACGCCATTGCCACCACCATTATATCCAATCTAGGCTTGGAACAGTGGTTGACCGCTCAGGGGATTGCCACGCACCGCACCCAGGTGGGCGATCGCCAGGTGATGCACCGCCTGCAGCAACAGGGGTTAAGCTTTGGCGGCGAAAAGTCCGGCCACCTGCTGTTTCCGCAAAAATCAACCGCGGGGGATGGGTTGCTGGCGGCGTTGCAACTGCTGGCGCTGCTGCTGCGTTGGCAAAAGCCGGCCAGCGCGCTAAGCCAACTGTTCCCGCTGATGCCGCAACAGCACGCCAACCTGCCGCTGCATGACCGCAGCCAGTTGCAGCAGCCGCACATCATCGATGGCATCGCCGCGATCGAAAAAGATTTGGGCAGCGCCGGCCGCCTGCTGGTACGCCCATCCGGCACCGAACCGCTGGTACGCCTGCTGGTTGAGGGCGCTGAGGAAGCACAAGTTGCCGCCACCCTGAACCAGCTGAAAGCATTGCTGGCGGCGGGTTAGACGGGTTGCTGCTGTTTGTAGCAGCCATCCAGCAGGGCGTTGACGAATTTTGGTTCGTCGGCCTCAAAAAACCGTTTGGTCAGGTTGACATATTCGTTGATGACGACGCGGGGCGGGGTGATGTCTAGCAGCAATTCGCACAGCCCCAGCCGCAAAATGATTTGCAGCACCAGTGGCACCCGATCCCAGCTCCAATTCTCGCTCAGCTGCGGAATCAGCCGGTCATCCAGCGCGCTGGCGTTGGCAAAGCTTTGTTCCAGCAACAATTGCAAAAAATCCTGATCCAGCGGCGTTCCCTCAGCCAGGCGATAGGCGATGGCGGCGGGTTGCGTTTGCCCCACCAACAGCATCTCGTATAAGGCCTGCACCGCGGCCAAGCGGCTGGCGCGGCGCAGTTTTTGGCTGGGTTTGGCGGGGGTTTCAGGTGCCGTCAGGGGTTGATCGCTGGTCATGAAAATTCTCTAAAGGCCGTTACCTGCAAGCCGAAACCATCCAAGCCGACAATGGTTTTGGGATGGTTGGTTAGCAAAACAATTTGATGCAGCCCCAAAGTTTTCAAAATTTGCGCACCAATGCCATAGCGGCGCAGCACCGGTTTGGCGCGTTGGGGCGTGGCCTCAGCCCCATTCTTGGGCAAAATCATCTGGGCAAAGCCACCGTCAAAATCGCAGCCGCCGTGCAGCAGCACCAAAACGCCGCTGCCCTGCTGATCCAGAATTTGCATCGCCCGCCGCAAGCCATCCGCCTCGCCACCCTCAAAGTGCCCGCCCAACAAATCGCTGAACAGGTTCAGGCTGTGCATGCGCACCAACACCGGTTGATCGCTGTGGCGTACATCGCCCTTAACCAACACCAAATGTTGCTGGCCATCGGTAAGCGCGCGAAAGGTCAGCAGGCGGAAATCGCCGGAGAAATGGGAATGCAAGGGTTGCTCAGCCACCTGCTCAACCAGGCTTTCATGGGTCAGGCGATAGGCGATCAAATCGGCGATGCGCCCCAGTTTCAGGCCCAATTGGCTGGCCAGCTGCCGCAGCTCTGGCAAATTGGCCATTTGCCCGTGATCGTTCATAATCTCGCAGATAACCGCGCAGGGTTGCAGTCCGGCCAAGCGCACCAAATCCACCCCCGCCTCGGTATGCCCCGCCCGCACCAGCACCCCGCCGGTGCGCGCCAGCAGCGGGTTGACATGGCCAGGGCGCACCAGGGCCTGTGGCTCGGTCGCTGGATCGGCCAACAAACGGATGGTGCGCACGCGGTCATCGGCGCTGCTGCCGGTGGTGATGCCATCCTTGGCATCCACCGTGACCGTAAAGGCGGTTTGAAAACTCTCCCGGTTATCCGGCACCATCAAATCGAGTTGCAGATGGCGCAGGCGGCTGTCGGTCATTGGCACGGTGATGATGCCGCTGGCGTAGCGGGTCATCATGGTAATCGCCTCAGCCGTTACATGCTGGGCGGCCATCACAAAATCCCCCTCATCCTCCCGCACTTCGCCATCCACCACCTGGCCATCGACCAGCAGGATCATCCGGCCAGCCGCCAATTCGGCCAGCAATTCGGGGATGGGAGCAAAAGTTTGGGGCATCTGTAAGCTTTTCTGGGGTTTTTGAGTCAGGCCAAGGCCGATGATCCAACAAAGACCACTTAACCTGACTTGACAAGTCTTTTGGCGGCCAACTCATCCCACAAGGCCTGCAGCAGCAGGGCGCAGCCCTGGCCGGTTAGGGCGGAAACCAAGATGGGGGCGTCACGGTTTTGAGCGCCAGCCGGCAAGTCTAGCAGCGCCCCACCTGGCAACAGATCGGCCTTGTTGGCCACCAGCCAAAGCGGCGGCAGCGGCAGATCGCGCCCTGAAAACAGCTGGTTCAGGGTGGCCATCACCGATGCGATGCGGCGCGGCGCCTCAACGCTGCTGGCGTCATAAACATGCAGCAGCAAATCGGCGTGCACCACCTCCTCCAAGGTCGCCTGAAAGGCGGCGATCAGCTGGGTGGGGATGTCGCGGATAAAGCCCACCGTGTCGCTTAACAGGATGTTCACGGCGGGTTCCTCTGGTTGCGATCCGGCCAGGCGCACGCGGCGGATGGTGGGATCCAGCGTGGCAAACACCATGTCGTGGGCAAAGCTTTGCGTCTTGGTCAGGCGGTTGAACAGGGTGGATTTGCCGCTGTTGGTATAGCCAACCAGCGCCACCGTCGGCAATTCGCTTTGCAACCGCCCCCGCCGCTGCACATTGCGGCCAGCCACCACCTTGGCCAAATCGGCCTTGATTTTTTGGATGCGGTCGGCGATTAAGCGTCGATCGATCTCCAGCTGCGATTCGCCGGGGCCGGCCATTGAGCCCGTGCCGCCCCGTTGCCGTTCCAGGTGGGTCCAGCTGCGCACCAGGCGGCTTTTGAGATAGGTTTGCTGCGCCAAGGCCACCTGTAACCGCCCCTCATGCGTTTGGGCGCGGCTGGCAAAAATTTCTAGGATCAGGCCGTGGCGGTCGATCACCTTGGCCGCCAAGCGTTTTTCCAAATTGCGCTGTTGAATCGGGGTTAGCGGGTAATCGACATACAGCAGGCCTGCCCCGGTCTGCTCAAGCATTTCTTTAAGCTCATCGATTTTGCCCTGCCCGATCAGGGTGGCGGGGCGGGGCTGCGCAACCTGCACCGGAATCGCAAAAACCGCATCCAGCTGCAGCGCGATGGCCAGCGCCTTGGCCTCAGCCAGATCCTGATCCACCTCAGTTTGTTCAGGCCACACGCTGGCGCCGTAGGTTTTGGCGGACAGGTTTTTCAGATAGGGTCTAACAATGCCGACCGCGTTTTGCACCCTATCCCCGTTAGGCTGCACCATCTGTGACGCTGGCAGTGATGCCGTCCGCCGCATCCTCAAACAACTGAATCGTCCCCTCAGGCAGCATGGTTGAGATGGCGTGTTTGTAGATCATCTGAATCTGGCGATCGCGGCGCAGCAGCACGCAAAAATTGTCAAAAGACACCACCATCCCCTGCAGTTTCACCCCATTGACCAAATACACGGTCAACGGCACCTTTTGCTTGCGGGCGCTGTTTAAAAAATGGTCTTGGATACCGACACGATCATTGCTCACGGCTGTTTTCCCTATGGTTTGACTCCCCCTATGTGGCAACGAACCATACAGCTTGTCAACAAATTTGCCGAACCGGCGGCGGCCTATAGACTGCGAACTGCAGTGTCATAGCCCTGCTGGCGATCCACCTTGGCTTGGGGGTGGTTGGCCAGCTCAACCGCCAGATGCCAGCTTAGCTCCGCGTGCGGAATGCGCGACGACAAAAACAGGTGCAGCTGGTACAGCAGTTTGACCAGCGGGCTGGCATCGGCAAAGGCCCCCTCATCATCTTCCAGCTTATCCAGGGTGTAGCGCGCCAGCAGAATCGCCCGATCAACGCTGAGCATTGGTTGGCGCAGCTTTTCGATAATCGCCAGCAAAAACAGGCGGTGATGCAGGGCGGAGGGGCGCAGCTTTTCGGCAAAAACCTTGGCCAGGCTGCGCGCCTGCACCGCGTCAAAGCCGGTCAGCAGCAGTTGTTGCCCCAACTGCTCATACTGCTCCTGCTCGGTCACCAAGCTGCGATCGCTGGCCAAATTGGCGCGAATCCCCTCAATCTCCTGCGTTGCGGTGGTATAGGCGATGTTGACCACCTGCGCCGCCTGCGCCTGCAACACCTCCCGCAGGCTATCGTTGTAGCGGCTAAGCACCAATCCGGCGGCGGAAAAGGCATTTTGTTCGGGAAGAATTCGATCCATATGGCCAGCTTAAAAGATTTTTATGACAAGTGGTAGAGACAAAAAAACCGCGACAAAGGATGATAGAAATTTCGTCTTGCAACTTTGTGGCATAAACGCTAATGGTATATCAAGAGGATCAAACATGGGTTTGCAGTTGATTGTGGCACGCTTTTTGCTTTAAAATAACCGACAGCTTTTTACTTAACGACTTTTTCAGGAGAACATACGATGGCCAACCGCCGCTCACCCCAGCATGTACAAGATATCGACAAATACGTGGGCTCACGCATCCGCGAACGCCGGATCATGATGGGGCTTACCCAACAGCAATTGGCCGACATGATCGATGTGACCTATCAACAGGCGCACAAATATGAAAAGGGCTTTAACCGCGTGTCGGCTGGCCGTTTGTTTGAAATTGGCCAGGTGTTGGGCGTGCCCGTGTCGTTTTTCTATGAGGGTTTGGACAACAAGGGCGGCGCCACGGTCAACGACCGCCAACGCATGTGCCTGGAACTGGCCCGCAACTTCACCCTGATCTCCAACCCCAAACACCAAGATGCCCTGACCCAACTGGCCAGAGCCCTGGTTGCTCAGGAGGCTGCCGAGGGTGGTTCCGGCGACAACGAAAAATCCGCCAAGAAAAGCGCGGCTTAGGTTAAGACGCGTCTTAAAAGACGATTCCTGAAAAAAAGCGGTGGAGCCATGCTTCGCCGCTTTTTTGGTTTTTTTTGGGGGAGAACGAAGGAAGCGGGGAGGCTGATGGCGCTGCCGCTTGGGTGGGGGGGCTTATCCTCGGCCTTTCCCTTTCAATAGTTCCTGCAATACAGTTATGCCTACCCCAACTACGCCTAAACCAGCAACCCACTTGGCAGCCTCCATCATAGGATCACGGTCTTCTTTTTTATGGGTTGCACCAACCCCGACGCATTCCCAGGAAGTTCTGGTCGGCGACTTCGTAGTGCATTCAGCTAAAGTAGCGGGAGGAAGTTCTGGAACAGGTGTCGGGGAGGCCGCTGGGGCGGCGCCCCATGCCGGCATGGCGGGTGCCGCCACCACTGCCATACTTGCCACCGTGCTGAACAATACAGCCTTCAGGCCATAATGCGTGTTCCTGCCCATTGTTACGCCCCCATCCCAATCTCAAAATAACCTGTTAACGATTTGACTATTGCATAAAATTTTATCAATTTTGTGACAAATCATCCCGTTAACCGCCTTGGTCGGCCGCTGACATAAAACCGTCATGAACGCCATGCTAGGTTAATCCTATATTAAGATTTTGCATGGGGAAAACACACGATGCCTCAAAACATAGACGCCGGTCTAGTCGCGTTTTTTAATAGACTTTTAGAACCAGCAATGGTGATGGATGGGATAAACCCCACAGATCCGGAAGCCCTGAAAAAATTAATAGATAAAAATCCTGTATATTTCATAGATCAAAATGCTGATGCATGCTTTGATCCACAGAAAATTTTTAGAGGTTGTACCAATGCTAAAGGGCAACCTGTGTCATTGGATGAACAGATAGACATAGCTATAAACAGACCGATAACG
>JBIJBF010000023.1:0-17450 GCA_044345375.1 Alphaproteobacteria bacterium | reverse complement strand
GGTTTTACCGCACCCATGCCGGCGCCGAAATTGATCTGGTGCTTGAGGTAACACCGCAGCAGCGCATCGCCATTGAAATCAAGCGCACCCTGACGCCCAAACTGACCAAAAGTTTTAACGCCGCCTGTGCCGATCTGGAACCCACGGAACGCTATTTTGTGTATGCAGGAACTGGGGAAAACCTCCAACCCTATCCATTGGCCAAGGATGTGATCGCCATGCCGCTGCTGCAAATGATGCATCGTGTGCAGGCCTTGTAACAAAATCCGCGCCACCAACATTTTTGTTGCAGCGCAACATCAAGCCCTTCCTGAACGGATGGCCGTCCGTTAGCTTTGGGGGAAATTCCCCTCCCCGAAAAGAACCAAAAGACGATGGACAACAAATTTCGCCAGGCCGCCCTTGATTATCACCGCTTTCCAAACCCGGGTAAGCTGGAAATTGTGGCCACCAAGCCGCTGGTCAATCAAAAAGATTTGGCGCACGCCTATTCCCCCGGGGTTGCCGCCGCCTGTGAGGAGATTGTGAAAGATCCCGACAGCGTGCGCGATTACACCCTGCGCGGCAATTTGGTGGCGGTGATCAGCAACGGCACGGCGGTGTTGGGGCTGGGCAATATCGGCCCGTTGGCCTCCAAACCGGTGATGGAGGGCAAGGCGGTTTTGTTTAAAAAATTCGCCAATGTCGATGTTTTTGACATTGAAATCAATGAGTTGGATCCGCACAAGCTGGTGGATATCATCGCGTCATTAGAGCCCACCTTTGGCGGCATCAATTTGGAAGACATCAAGGCGCCGGAATGTTTTGTGGTGGAGCAATTGTTGAAGGAGCGCATGAACATCCCCGTGTTCCATGACGACCAACACGGCACCGCGATCATTGTCGCCGCCGCGGTGTTCAACGCCCTGCGCCTGGTTGAAAAGGACTTGGCCGAGGTTAAGCTGGTCAGCAGCGGTGCGGGCGCCGCCGCCCTGGCCTGTATCGACATGCTGGTGACCATGGGGCTGCGCAAGGAAAACATCACCCTAACCGATTTGCAGGGCGTGGTGTATGAGGGGCGGGTTGAGCATATGGATCCGTTTAAGGGCCGCTACGCCAAGGTCACCAACGCCAGAACCCTAAGCGATGCGATTGTGGGCGCGGATATTTTCCTGGGGTTATCAGCCGCCCATGTGCTGACCCCCGAAATGGTGGCCACCATGGCCGCCCAGCCGATCGTGATGGCGCTGGCCAACCCTGAACCTGAAATTCGGCCTGAGCTGGTGCGCAGCGTGCGTGACGATGCCATCATCGCCACCGGGCGCAGCGATTATCCGAATCAGGTCAACAACGTGTTGTGCTTCCCCTATATTTTCCGCGGAGCTTTGGATGTTGGCGCCACCCAAATTAACGACGCGATGAAGGTGGCCTGCGTCAGGGCCTTGGCCGATCTGGCGCTGGCCGAACCCTCAGACGTGGTGGCCAGTGCCTATGGCGATCACAGCCTGACCTTTGGCCCCACCTATATCATCCCCAAACCTTTTGATCCGCGCCTGATTACCGAATTGGCGCCGGCTGTGGCCAAGGCGGCGATGGAAAGCGGGGTGGCCACCCGCCCGATTGAGGATTTTGAGGCCTATAAACAGCGCTTAAGCACCTTTGTCTTCCGCTCAGGCCTGGTGATGCGCCCGCTGATGGACAAGGCGCGGCAAAAACCGAAACGGGTGGTGTTTGCGGACGGCGAAAATGACCGCGTGCTGCGGGCGGTGCAGGGCATTTTGGACGATGGCTTGGCCCTGCCCACCCTCATCGGCCGCCCAAAGGTGGTGAACGGTTTGATCAAAAGCCTGGGGCTGCGCTTTAAAACCGGCCAAGATTGCCAGCTGATCAATCCGGAGGATGATGAAAGCCTTGATCATCTCACCCAACTGTACCACCATATGATGGCGCGGCGCGGCATATCGCCGGCGATTGCCGCCCAGGCCTTGCGCACCGATCCTACCCTGCTGGCCTGTTTGCTGGTGCAAACCAAAATGGCCGATGCGGCGATTTGCGGCGTCAACGGCCGTTACCATGACCATCTGACCCATGTCAGGGATGTGATTGGCTTGGCACCAAAGGCCAGCGTGCTGGCCGCCCTGAACGTGCTGGTGTTGCCCAAGGGCTTTTGGTTCTGGTGCGACACCTATGTCAACCAAAACCCGACGGCTGAGGAGTTGTCGGAAATCACGCTGATGGCGGCCAACCGCGTGCGCGATTTTGGCATCGTCCCCAAAGTCGCCCTGCTCTCCCACTCCAATTTCGGCACTGAGGATACCGCCAGCTCAATGAAGATGCGGGAGGTGTTGCGACGGGTGCGGGTGCTGGATCCGCAATTGGAAATTGAGGGGGAAATGCATGCGGATGCGGCGTTGAATGAGGGGATTCGCCAGCGCCTGTACCCCGAAAACCTGCTGTCGGGCAGCGCCAATCTGTTTATCTTCCCCAATTTGGATTCCGCCAACATCGCCTATAACATGACCAAGGTGATGGGCGATGGCCTGCCGATTGGCCCGATTTTGTTGGGGGCAGCCAGGCCGGTGCATCTGGCCAGCGCGTCGGTTACCGTGCGCGGGTTGATGAACCTTGCCGCGATTGCCAGCTTTGACGCCGCGGCGGCTGAGGGCGAAACCGGCGATGGCGCCGCCCTGTTGGAATACGCCGTTTAACCCTTACCCGCCTAAGGAATGATCATGGCCGCCGCTGAAATTCTGCTCTACACCAGCCCCCTATGCACCTATTGCCGGGTTGCCAAACAAATTTTGGAGCGCAAGGGCGCGGCCTATACCGAAATCGATGTCTACACCGATCCGCAAAAGCTGGAAGAAATGATTGAAAAGGCGCGTGGCCGCAAAACCGTGCCGCAAATCTTCATCAACGGCCGCCATATCGGTGGCGCCGACGATCTGCGCGCCCTGAACGATGCTGGGCATTTGGATGTGTTGCTGGGGAAATAGTCCAACCACCGCTTTGCGCCAAAATATGCAATAACATATTTACTTATCTTGATATATGCATTAGCATATATCAATGAGCCACATCATCGAACAGCTAAAATCCGCCCGCCAGCAGCAGGGCATCACACAATCCGCGCTTGGGGAAAAGCTGGGCTTGCCGCAAAGCCATGTCTCGAAGATTGAGCAGGGGGCGAATGATCCCCGCCTGTCCACCGTTACCGACATGGCGCGGGTGCTGGATCAGGAATGGGTGCTGATCCCACGCCAGCTGGTATCCGCAGTGCGTAGCTTGCTGAACGGCGAGGGGGCTGAGGAGCGGCGGTTTCAGCCTGATGAGGACGGGGGGAATTGATGACCAGTGTTTTGCGCGTGCATCTCAACAACACCCCTGTCGGCACCCTAACCCTGCTGCCCAGTGGCGGCGTGTTCTTTGCGTTTGACGAGGCGTATCTGAACGCAACCGACCAACCAGTTCTCAGCCAGTCGTTTTTTCGGCCATCCGGCGATCTGATCCCCGAAAGCAAATCCGCAAGCGGAAAACTGCCGCCATTCTTTGCCAATCTGTTGCCAGAGGGTCCCATGCGGACCTATTTGGCGCAGCGTGGTGGCATCAAGCCATCCCATGAATTCCGGTTGATTGAGCTGCTGGGGCAGGACTTGTCGGGCGCGGTCATCCTGACCCCGATGGAGGGGGCGCGGGTTGATATCCCTGTACCAGCTGAGGTGGCGACCGATCAAACCCTAGGCCCCCTAAGATTCTCGCTGGCAGGGGTGCAGCTGAAATTTTCCGCGATCGCAGGGCGGCACGGCGGGTTGACCATTCCCGCCAGCGGCATGGGCGGTGACTGGATCGTCAAACTCCCCGCCCAAAATTACGCCCATGTGCCGGAGAATGAATACGCCATCATGGATTTGGCAGCGCGGATCGGCATTCCTGTGCCAGAAACCCAATTGGTGCCCTTGGCCGACATCACCAACTTGCCAGCAATGGGGATGTTGGCAGGAAACCGGGCCTTGGCCGTCAAACGGTTTGACCGCGCACCGGGTGGCCAACGCATCCACATCGAGGATTTTGCCCAGGTCTATAACATCGCCCCCGATAAGAAATACGAGGGGGTCAGTTATGATAGCCTGGCGGGGATGATCTGGGCACTGACCGGGGAAACAGGCTTGCGCGATTTTATCCGCCGCCTGACCTTCTGCATGGTCACGGGCAACGGCGACATGCACCTGAAAAACTGGTCTTTCCTTTATGCAGACGGCAGAACGCCAAACTTGGCGCCGGCCTATGACCTGCTGTCAACCATCCCCTATCTCCCGCAGGATGCTCTGGCGCTCAAATTGGCCGATACACGGGACATGAAACGGATCGGCATCGGGCATTTCAAAAAATTGGTGCAGCAAGCGGGCGTGCCGGAATATATGGTTCTGCAAACCGTGCGCACCACCCTCGACGCAACCCGCACCGCTTGGGCAGAGCATGGCAAACACTACGATCTGCCCGCGGCCATCAGGAACAGCATTCAACAACATATGGACGCTGTGGCCATCGGGGATTAACCTGTGGAAACCGATGAAAAACCACCCTGCCGCAAATCCAAGAGATAGCAAAAGCGATGAATCAAAGAGAGCTTCAAAGCCTGCTGGATAGGTTGATCGCCTCCTGGGAAAACGAGGTGGTCGAATTCAAAGAGGCACGCGATCACTATCCCAGCCATGACATCGGTAAGTACTTTTCCGCCCTTGCGAACGAAGCCAATTTGCGCGGGTTTGAAAAGGCTTGGTTGATTTTCGGCGTTAACAGCAAAAGCCGCGCCATTACCAATACCGATTTCAGGATAGACCCTGAACACCTCCAAAGCACAAAAAAGCAAATCGCAGACGACACAGAACCCAACACGACCTTTCGCAACATCTACGAGCTGCACGTTGCCACTGATAGTCGCGTTATTCTGTTCGAGATTCCTGCCGCCCCAAGGGGGATGCCGATTGCGTGGAAGGGGCATTATTATGGCCGCGCGCATGAAAGCCTGGGTGCCCTTAGCGTCGATAAACAGGATGAAATCCGCCAACAGACTTTGGCCAGCGATTGGTCAGCGCAAGTTGTGCCGAATGCTACGCCCGCCGATCTTGATAACACCGCGATTGAAAAAGCACGAGATTCGTTTATCCGCAAGCACGCTAACCGCATTCCCGAAGCGGAAGTGCGCGGTTGGGCGCTTGCCACGTTTCTTGATAAGGCGAAGCTTACCCAAAACGGCCAGATCACCCGCACCGCAATCTTGCTGTTGGGCAAACCAGAATCTGCCCATTTTCTGAATCCACATCCGGCACAAATGACATGGAAGCTGGAGGGTGCAGAACGCGCCTATGAACATTTTGGCACGCCGTTTCTTTTATCCAGCACGCAAGTGTATCAAAAAATCCGTAACATCCAGCTGCGTATTTTGCCGCAAGATGAACTGTTGGCCATTGAGGTGTCGAAATACGATCAAAAGGTTGTACTTGAAGCGCTCCACAATTGTATCGCGCACCAAGACTATACGCAGAATGGGCGCATTCTCATTACCGAAACGCAAGACCGGCTGATTTTTGAGAATGCAGGCACTTTTTTCGAGGGGGTGCCTGATGACTATATTCTTGGAAATAAAACGCCGCTTCGTTACCGCAACGCCTTTCTGGTTGAGGCCATGTCCTCCCTCAACATGATTGATAAAATGGGATATGGTATCCACGATATGGCGCAAAGTCAGGCAAAACGGTTCTTCCCACTATCAGATTATGATTCCTCTGATGGCAAAGTGGTCAGGCTTATGATGTATGGCGGTGTTGTGGATATGGCGTATAGCCGTCTGCTTATCCAAAGAACGGACTTACCTTTTCAAGATATTTTTGCCCTCGACCGCATTCAAAAAAAACTCCCTGTATCCGATGAGGCACTGGGACACCTTCGTCGTGCAGGCCTTATAGAGGGACGCAAACCAAATGTGCACGTATCTGCCATAGTTGCCGCCGCAACGGATAATAAGGCGGAGTATATAAAAATGCGTTCTCTTGATGATAGGCACTACAAGGAACTAATTTTAGAATGCCTTGCAAAATTTGGGGAGGCGTCACGAAAAGATATTAATGGATTTATTTTTCCAAAACTGGGTGATGTTCTTAACGCAAAACAAAAATATCACAAAATCAGCAACTTGCTTAGCAGTATGAGACGGGCAGAACTCATTCACAATGCAGGAAACGATGCAAAACCGATTTGGAAAATTGCAGAGAGATTGCAGAGAGAAAATAAGTGATTTGCAGAGAGATAATGAGATTAATTGTTAAAATTCAAGACATTAACAATCCGCACTTGCAGAGAGATTGCAGAGAGATTGCAGAGAGAAAATAAGTGATTTGCAGAGAGATAATGAGATTAATTGTTAAAATTCAATATCTTAACAATCCGCGATTACAGAAAGATTGCAGAGAGAAAAAAGAACAAACTCCCAAACTTAAGCAACAGCCGCCACGGTGCGTTCGTTGGTGAACAGCAGTTTGTTCAGCGCCTTGATATAGGCGCGGGCGCTGGCGACGATGGTGTCGACATCGGCGCTTTGCCCGGTTAGCACGCGGCCGTCCTGCTCAAGCCGCACCGTCACCTCAGCCTGCGCATCCGTGCCCTCGGTCACCGCGTGCACCTGATACAGCAGCAGCTTGGCCTCATGCGGCTGCACGGCGCGAATCGCGTTAAAGGTGGCGTCAACCGGGCCGTTGCCGGTGGCGATGCGGTGCTGAACCTGGCCATCCACCTCAACCACCAACTCGGCACGCTGGGCGCCAAAACTGCCGCAGGCCACCGTCAGCGACACGAATTTCAGGCGGTTGTCGGCCTGGGCAATCTCATCATCAATCAGGGCGATCAAATCATCGTCAAAGACCTGTTTTTTCTTGTCGGCCAGCTCCTTAAAGCGCTGAAACGCATCCTCAAGGCTGGCGTCAGACAGTTGATAGCCGAGGGCGGTCAGCTTATCGCGAAACGCATGCCGCCCCGACAATTTGCCCAACACCAAACGCGATTGCACCAAGCCGATATCCTCAGGCCGCATAATTTCAAAGGTTTGCAGGTTTTTCAGCATGCCATCCTGATGGATGCCGGATTCATGGGCAAAGGCGTTGGCGCCGACGATCGCCTTGTTGGATTGCACCGCCATGCCGCTGACCGCCGCCACCAGCCGGCTGGCCTTGGTCAACAGCGTCGTGTTCACCTGGCAGGCAAGCCCACCGAAATGCTCAGCGCGCACCTTTAACGCCATCACCACCTCCTCCAAGCTGGTGTTGCCAGCCCGTTCGCCGATGCCGTTGATCGTGCATTCAATCTGCCGCGCCCCCGCCTGCACCGCTGCCAAGCTGTTGGCGGTGGCCATGCCCAAATCATTCTGACAGTGCACCGACAACACCACCTGATCGATATTGACCACGTTGTTGCGCAGATAGCTGATCAAATGGGCGAACTCATCGGGAATCGCATAGCCCACCGTGTCGGGAATATTGATCGTGGTGGCGCCAGCGGCAATCGCCACCTCAACCGCCTTGGCCAGAAAATCAGGCTCGGTGCGGGTGGCATCCATCGCGCTCCACTCCACATCCGCACACAGGTTGCGCGCCAACATCACGCTGTCACGGATGACCACCAGCATCTGCGCCTGATCCATGTTGGTGATATGCTGGCGGTGCAGCGGGCTGGTGCCAATAAAGGTGTGGATGCGCGGCCGCGCCGCCGTTTTCAAGGCCTCAGCCGCCCGCTGAATATCCTTGGCCACCGCGCGCGACAAGGCGCACACCACGGTTTGCTTAATCTGGGTAGAAATTTGCGAAACCGCATCAAAATCGCCGGCTGAGGTAATGGGAAAGCCCGCCTCAATCACATCAACCCGCATCTCCTCCAACAACAGCGCGACCCGCACCTTTTCAGCCACGGTCATCGCCGCCCCAGCCGACTGCTCCCCATCCCTTAGGGTGGTATCAAAAATCAGAATACGGTTAGGATCAACACTCATACCGCCAGACTACCATCTTGTTTGAATGAATCAAGAGCGTCTGTAGGGCATCTCTATTAAGGGAATTTTGATGGGGGTAGTGCGGGATAGGTGGGCGATAGGACAAGGGGGGTTTATCCCCGAAGTCTTATGGTGTAGCATACCATGAGACTTCGGGGATAAACCCCTAATTCCTGACCGGCGGCTCGTTTAGATTGCCGAAGCGGTCAACCGACACCACCACCGGATGGCTGCGCAGGGCGGCGATGACATCCAGCATATGCTGGGCATCGCGCACCTCAATATCCACCATCAATTCAAAAAAGTCTTGGCTGCGGTTGGTGATTTTCAGGTTGATGATGTTGCCGCCGGATTTGGCAATCATCGTGCAGACATGCCCCATCCCGCCCATCACGTTGTTGATCATCACCGAAATGCGGCCAATATTGCTTTCCGCCGCCTCCTCCTCCCACGCCACATCCAACCAACGCTCCGGTTGGCTTTGGAAATTGACCAGGCTGTCGCATTCTTGGGTATGGATGGTCACGCCCTTGCCGGTGGTCACAATCCCCACGATCTGGTCGCCCTTAAGCGGGTGGCAGCATTTGGCAAAATTGATCGCCATCCCCGGGATTAGGCCGCGGATCGGAATCGCGTAACGGTTGCCACGGCTTGGCTTGGCCTTGGTTTTGATTTCTGGAATCGCATCGCTTTGCACGATTTTTTCGGGCAACAAATCGGGATGCAGGGCGTGAATCACCTCATGCCCCGTCATCAACCCCTCACCCACCGCCGCGTACAAATCCTCAACCGACTGGCGTTTGAATTTTGCCAATAACGGATCTAACGCCTTGTCGCTAAGCGGTTTGCTGTTGGCGCGAAACAGTTTGGCCAGAATATTTTTGCCCAGCTCAATATATTGATCGCGCTGCTGCATCCGCACAAAACGCCGCACAGAGGCCTTGGCACGGCCGGTGACCACAAACTCCTCCCACGCGGGGGATGGGGTTGAGTTGCGGCTGGTGATAATCTCAATCTGATCGCCGTTGTTCAAAACCGTGCGCAGCTGCACCAACCGCCCATTCACCCGCGCGCCGGTGCAGCGATCGCCAATGTCGGAATGGATGTTATAGGCAAAATCCACCGGCGTGGCGCCCTTGGGCAGCGGGATAATATCGCCCTTTGGGGTAAAACAAAAAACCTGCTCCTGAAACATTTCCAGGCGGGTATGTTCCAAAAATTCTTCCGGGGTTGAGGCATCCAGAATTTCCAGCAGTTCACGCAGCCAACGGTATTGGCGGCCATCCCGTTTTTCGTCCTGCTTATATTGCCAATGCGCCGCCACCCCCTTTTCGGAGACCTCATGCATCTCTAGTGTGCGAATCTGCACCTCAATCCGCTGCTGAAACGGGCCAATCACGCCGGTATGCAGGGATTGATAGCCGTTGGATTTGGGGGTTGAAATATAGTCCTTAAAGCGGCCAGGAATCACGGGGTAATGGCTGTGCAGAATCCCCAGCGCTTGATAGCACCCCGCCAAATCGGTTACCAGCACCCGAAAGGCCATGATATCCGACAATTGCTCAAAGGTCACATTGGCCTGCTGCATTTTGCGCCAGATGGAGTAGGGGCTTTTCTCCCGCCCCGTAATCGTGGCATGCAGGGCGTTTTTGGCCAGCATGTTGGTCAATTCGATCACGATATCGCCAACCAAATTGGGGCTTTGCGTTTTTAAATAGTGCAACCGCGTGAGAATCGATTGATGCGCATCGGGATAAAGCGCGCCAAAGGACAAATCCTGCAACTCATCTTTAATGCTCTGCATCCCGATGCGTTCGGCCAGGGGCGCGTAGATATCCATGGTTTCACGGGCGATCCGCCGGCGCTTGCTGGGATCCTCAATATGGTACAGGGTGCGCATGTTGTGCAGGCGGTCGGCCAGTTTGACCAACAGCACGCGAATATCCTCAGACATCGCCAGCACCAATTTGCGGAAATTTTCGGCCTGTTTGCTTTGCTCCGATTGCAATTCCAGACGGGTCAGCTTGGTGACCCCATCCACCAGGCGCGCCACCTCACCCCCAAAATGCTTCTCAATATCCTCCAACGTCGCCGCCGTATCCTCAACCGTGTCGTGCAGCAGGGCGGTGACGATTGAGGCACCGTCCAGGCGCAGGCCAGCCAAAATGCTGGCCACCTCAACCGGATGCAGGAAATAGGGCTCCCCACTGGCGCGCCTTTGGCTGCTATGCGCCTCCTGCGAATAGTGATAGGCGCGCACGATCAAATCGGTGTTGACGTTGGGATCATACTGCTGCACCCGCGCCGCCAGCTCAGCTCCGGTTAAAACTGGCTTTGCTGGAATGGCTGTTAAGGCCTCCGTGGCTTTTGATACCAGTGCACCACTCTCTGCCGCCATCGCACTCCCTAAATCCTTATCAGGCTTAGGTTCGGAAATCTTTAACATGCAACCCCCTAGCCCCGCTTTATTGATATATCTGTTGCCATACATCCTAACGCCAAAATTGCATATAGCCAATACGCACCGTGCGCTGTGCGCGACTTGGTTGCAAAGCCTAGGTTTTTTGGGTTATATCCAAAACAGGATAGGGATAAACGGGTGGGGATAAACGGGTGATTAAAATCGATGGTATCGGCAAAACCACAGCCAGTGCTGGGAAAGCCGTATCACGCAAATCCAGCGATGCACGTGCCTTTGCCGCGCTATTGGCGGGGCAGGCCGACGCGCCGGCAGAGGCGGGTGAGACCGAATCGATCGGTGGCATCAACGCCCTGTTAACATTGCAAGAAATCGATCCGAATGCCGAACGCCAGGCCAGACGGCAAAAAACCCTGGCCTATGCCGAGGATTTGGTTAAGCAGTTGGAGGCGGTGCGGGATGCGATGCTGACAGGCCAACTGCCGCTTGGCACCCTGCAACGCCTGCAACAATTGGTGGTCAACCGCCGCAGCATGCTAAGCGGTGACAAAACCAGCGATGACCCCAACCTGATGGAATTGCTGGATGAGATCGATCTGCGCGCCCGGGTTGAAATGGCAAAACTGGAATACGCCCTAGGCCAGCTGGACAATCCGGTTTAGCGCGGCGCTATCATCCACGAAGCCCGCCGAATACTGGGTCGATCTTCGGGTTAAGTCGTAGAATCCCTACAGCTCTTGCTCTGCTGGCGCTCCTGCTCCACTAGACGCTTAGCAGCGGCCAAAAGTCTGGCGTTAGGCTCTGGCGGATTGTCCAGAAGGTCTAACACAAAACGGGTTTGTTCCGCATCAAGATAGATGCACTCCGATTCAATCACGGCACTCGCTGCTGCTTTGGGCATGGTCGTTTCCTTTTATTGGCTATAGCTTGGATTATACAGGATATTGATGACATTGTCGAGTTGTACGCCTTCCAAACGTACAGAGCCTACAAAGACCCAACACCCACAATCACCGCCCCTGCCCACCCAATTGCTCAAGCTGAGTGGCGGCCTGCTGGCCAATGGGATCTTCCACCCCAAGCTTGGCCTTCACCGCCAACCAGTCTGCCGCCGCCGCATCCTTTTTGCCCTGCGCGGCGAGGATCAACCCGCGTTCCAGCAGAATCTCTGGCAACACTTCCGAATCTTCAGCATGCAAATTCAGCGCGTGCGTGATATCCGCCATCGCGCCATCCAATTGCATCAGCAGGCGTTGCACCTGCGCCCGCCTGATCCACGCCTCCTCAGCCTCTGGAAAACCCGCGATGGTTTGATCCAGCTGGTTTTTCGATTCCACCCATTGCCCCAAGGCGCCCAACGCCATGCCGCGCCCCAACTGCGCGTCCAGCTGATCGGGTTTTTGCGCTAGGGAGCGGTCAAAGGCGGCCAGGGCCTGCGCATTGTCGCTGTCCAGCCACCAGGCCTGGCCGGCCTGCATCCACAAATTGGCCACCCGCGCCTGCATGGCGGATCGATCGGCCTCCGCCAATTTGGGCAATTTCTGGGTCAGCTCATTGGCCAATTTGGTCAGTTCCACCGCCGCTGCCTGATGCCGCCCCAGGGCCTGCAAAGCCGCCGCACGGCAGTGGCGCGCCGCCAAGTTCCCCCCCTGCTCAATCCAATAGCCCGCACTCTCCAACGCCCGTTCGGGATCCAGCTGCACCAACTCCATGCAGGCCTGATATTCCCGCCGCGCATCCACCGCCTCACCGGCGGGCTGGCTAGCCGCAGCAGAGGTGGGTGTTTTGGCACGAGATTTGGCCGACGCCGCCTCTGCTACTCCACCTAGAGCCACCAAGCCCACCAGCAAAACACCCAAGATCATCGGCTGAAACAACCCCCAGCACAAAAGAAATTTTGTCTTATTTTTCAGGCGAAACATTTTTCTCAACCAACAACAGGTGGCGCAACATTGGCACAATCTTACACAATCTTACACAGACTTGCGCAAAGCGTCACGATGCTTTAATGAATCAATGGTAAATTTGTTTATCAAAAGCCCTGAACACCAAAAAGAATTGAATGCATTGCATATGACATCATCGCGTTTCATCACCAAGCGTTACCGAAGCAACCGCGGTTTTTTGTTCGCGATCATGCTGGCCGTACTGGCGCTGATGGGGGTGATGGGTGTGGTGGTTTCGCGCACCCTAACATCCGCCAAAATCAATGAAAAGGCGCAGCTTCAGCAACAAAACCGCCAAACTCTTGGGAACGCAATTGCTGGCTTGCGCAATGGCCAGTTCGATGTTGATGGCGATGAGGTGGTCGAACCAAACAGCATGGATACATCAGCGGTTACAGGCCAAACCCCTCCCGGCGGGGGGGGCGGCTATCTGCCCACAAAAATTGTGGCGAATGACGCCTATGGCCGTCGGTTGGGGTATTGTGCCTATGATCGCGGTGAGTTTGCGGTCAGCTTTGGCTGTATTGGTGACAATACGTCCACCAATACTGGTTGGATTCGGGGGTCTGCGGCCAAAATCCCCTATGACGATTCGGTCGCGTTTGTGGTCATGAGCGCTGGTGCCGATGGACTCTTCCAAACCCCCTGCCCGATTGAAAACACCAAAGCTGCCGCTATTACTGGTGCGGGGGATGATGTCGTCATGGCTCTTAGTTACAAACAAACCACCAGCATCGACACGGAATCATTGCCTGATGCATTCAGTTCGTTATCTGTATCCGCATCCAAAAGACTGTGCCGCATGAACGATTCGGGCAAGTTGGAGTGCGACATCACCTATCCTCAGGTCAGTTGCGCCGCCAACCAGACCATGTTTTCTGAAACGGTCAGCGGCGTTACCACCTTTAGCTGCAAAAATTTGACCTCAGCAACCGCCTGTTCTAATGGACAGCGTCTGCGCTGGGACGGCACCACCCTAACCTGCACCACCGTTTCTACCAGTGAGGCCAGTGCATGTCCTGCTGGCACTATATCCCGTTGGAACGGAACCAGTTTTGACTGCAGCGCCTACATTGTTTCACCCAAAGGCATCAAAGGGATTAAGGGACCGCCAGGGGTTTGCTACGATGGTTGATGCAAGTATGTGTTGCTCCGCACCCAGCCAAAGTCCAAAGTAATGCACGATTTTTGTCTAACTACCTAATACACCAAATTCAAGGAACTGAGATCCCTATGCCCATTAAGGCCCCTATCCTGAATATTCGTTTAGACACGATGTGCCGTTCTAAAAAAACCTTGGGCGCACAATCGGGCTTTATGTTGGCGATCCTGCTGGCGGTTTTGGGTTTAATGCTGGTGACCGGCGTGGTGTTGTCACGGTTGATGACCACCAGCCAACTCACCAACCAGCTGCAACAGGCGCAACGCGGGCAACAGCAGATGCAGACCCTGATTGGCGCACTGGCCGCCGGCGCCAGTGATGGCGATGGGGATCATACTCTTGAACCCCCTGCCGCTATCAGTAACGGGGTTCCCCCCAGTTTTGGCAACACAAAAGACGTCTTTGGCACAGCATTTCGTTATTGTTCCTATGATTACGGCACAACGAATTCCAGTTCTGGCCGTATAGCTGGCAACAAAACCAATCTAAGCAGCAGTTGGATCGCCATTGCCCTGATCAGCGCTGGGCCCGATCGCGTGTTTCAAACAACCTCCTGCCCTGCGACCGACACCGATGTGGCCAATGCCACGGCCCTTGGGGATGATAGCATTTTAACACGCAGCTATGCCGATCTTGGCTCATTCGGCAACAAAACCTATGCCGACAAATTAAACGCTGGTTTTGGCACCAACAAATTGTGCCGCGTCAATGCGGGTTCTTTCGTATGCAACCAGGAACTTCCATCGGTGACCTGCACCGGCACGCAACGCCTGGTCTTTGACGAAGGCAAGTACATCTGCCGTGATTTTGTTGAGGCGGTTACATGCGCCGCCAACCAATGGCAACGATGGAACGCATCCACCAAAAAATTTGAGTGCCAAACCATCGTAAACTCTGGTGCATGCGGTTGGACTAACAGTTTCATGAATGCTGGCGTTATGGTTCCTGGAATTCCCCAAGGCGTGCGGTGGAACAGCGGCAATTGGTTAGAATGCTATAACCCCATCGGTGCAACCGGGGATCAGGGCAATCAGGGCCCGAAAGGCAAAGACATGAAACGTTGTAAGGACTACAGCGGCCTTCAGCATAATCCAGGAACGGGTTGGTGGGAAGCCGATTACTGCAGCTGGCATACTTGTGACAGCAATGGCTCTGGCAAGGTATCTTGGACGGACAACAACGTCTGTGATGGCTGCGGAATGCAGGCTGGACAAAATCGCTCCAGCGGCGATAATTGGACTGTAACCTGCCCCCCCCCCACCACCACCTCCACCACCTACTACTGTTACGACGGCACGGTCTATAAATGGTCTGGCACTGGTAAATGCCCATAGAAAGCAAATACTTGCTTTCTATGGGGAAGCCATTTTGATAAAAAACACTACTGGGCACCAGTTATGCGCCCACACCAAACGCTTACACAAACTTGCACGAATGGTCACGATGCTTTAATGAATTAATGGTAAATTTCTCGTGTGTGTTGTAACAAACGCATCATCTGCATAAAAAACGTTAAAAGGGCGCCTTCATCATGTCACGATCCAATCTTGTCACCAATCGCTGTCTTCGTAGACGTGGGTATATGTTTGCGATGATGTTGGCTGTGTTGGCGCTGATGGGTATCATGGGTGTGGTGGTGGGTCGGCTTTTGTTGAACGTTAAACACAACAACACCGTTCAGTTGCAACAACAAAACAAACAATATCTCAACAGAACGATCTTGTCATTGGCCAAGCAATCCAGCGATGCGAATGGGGATGACCTCACGGAACCACCCCAGATGGATCCATCAACGCTTACTGGCTTCACCCCGCCTGCCAACGGCGGCGGATGGGTGCCCAACAAGGCATCAGCAACAGGGAAAGGTGTGGCCAGCACCGATGTTTATGGCCGCCGGCTGGGCTATTGTGCCTATCGTTACAACAGCTCTTCAGCTACCGGCTGGATTACCAGCCCAACCTCTATCAGCGCAGACAGCACGGTTGTCGCCTTGGTGGTGATCAGCGCAGGCAAGGATGGTCTGTTTAGCACCTCTTGCCCAGCATCGTCCAGCAGTGCGGCCAGCATTGCGCCGACGGGGGACGACCAACTGGCCGCCTATAGCCAAAACCAGATGGTGGAGTTCGCCAAGGCCGCTGGCTTTGCCGATATCGCCACTTTGGGCAGCCAAAACTCTGGCACAACGCTTTGCCGCCTGGACCGTTCGAACAAGTTTGTCTGTGACACCCCTGCCCCCTCAGCAAACTGCAGCGCCACCCAACAATTATCAGCGTCCGTAAACTCTTCTGGCGTGCCGACGTTTTCTTGCAAGACTTTTGCGCCATCAGACTCCTGCCCCCTTAATTCCCTTGCCACCTGGAATGGCTCCACCATCATCTGCAAAACCTTTGCCCCATCCTCTACATGTTCCCCAACGCAGGTGTCCAGCTGGAATGGATACCAGTTTGTTTGTAAAGACTTGCCAAAAGGACTTAAGGGGGATACGGGGGATACGGGGGATACGGCCAACTGTAACGCTTTGCCTTGCGTCGACAGCGTGGGGAGTCATCCAGTCAACGGACCCTCCTGGTACAACCCCGACACCTGCTCATGGTACACCTGTACCAACGGCACGATCACCCTAAATCCAGGCAATGACGGCGTGTGCAACAACTGCCTCGTCGGGGATGTAACGTATCCTCATCTATTCACTTGGGATGAGGGGCCGACCATATGCAAAAAGGCTAGCTGCAACGACGGCAAGGTCACCTATGGCGCTGCTATTACCACTGGCAGCTGTGCGCCAGTGCCTCCTCCACCGACCACCTGCTCCTACGGCGGGAAAACCTATAACGATAGCGACATTTGGAGTGATACGAGTCCTCCATGTCGGTCCTATAAATGCAATAATGGTGTCACCCAGGATGTCGGGGCTTCTACCAGCGGCAGCTGTGCGCCAGTGCCTCCTCCACCGACCACCTGCTCCTATGGCGGGAACACCTATAACGAAGGGCAATCTTGGTACAACACCTCAAACTGCACAAACTACACCTGTTGGACTGGGGTAGCGGTGCCATGGATTGCCAATGGAAATAAAGACAACGGCGTGTGTGACGTATGCTACGACGGCCAGGTCCCAGCACAACCACATGGCCATGGCGGCACTTGGTACGACGTTCATTCATGTGAAACCTTCACATGCAATGATGGGACCTTTGAGTCAAACGGCGCAACCTGCGGTGGTGGCGGCGGCGGTGGTGGCGGTGGTGGCGGCTGCACCGCGTCGCTACCCAAATGGCAGAACAGCGATCCATGGAACGTGTTGAATAACACCATGATCACACAACACTCAAATGGCACCATGGAGTGTCCAAATGATCAAATTGCGGTCGGGGTGGTGGTATCTGGGCAAAATTCTAGCGGCAATGACACAAGCCGTGAGGATAGCCGTATAGCCGTGATCTGCAACAAACCGGTCTTATTGAACTGCGGCAGCGGTGCCACCCTTAATATTTACAACGCCCAATATTCTAGCTCTAGTACAGATATGGGTGCCAATTCTCAGGGTGCGGTTGACTGTGGAAATGATGTTGTAGTGGGGCTCAAGATGACACAGGGCGGCAATATGGATACCAACAAAATCAGTCCTAAATGTGCGAAACTATCAATTAATGGAAGAAACCTTTCTTTGGGCAATATGAACGAGAATGCTAATCTGATAGATCAGGGTTCAGATCCAATAGGCACAACGACCTGCGCTAATCTGGAAGTTGCAAGAGGATTTTTTGTCAAGAAATACCTTGGTAACCCTAGGAACACAGATCTCAATCAAATCAAGCCTAAATGTTCTTATGTTAATTGGCAGTAAGGCGTGCTTTGCATCACCCAACAAAAAACCCCCTTCCCCCAGCCCGCATCCAATGCTAG
>JBIJBF010000037.1:0-5234 GCA_044345375.1 Alphaproteobacteria bacterium | reverse complement strand
GGGCATCTGCTGGAGGCTTATCGTTGGGACAATTTGGGTAAGGTTGGTCGGCTTACCTCGCTGGGCGTCGCCTTTCACGAGGGCCGCCTGTTTGGCGGCGCGAACCAGCTGCTGAACCTGACCGCCGTTTTGGTGCTGATTAGCCTGTGCATCAGCGGTCCTGTCATGTGGTGGAAACGCAAACCGCAAAAAGCGTTGGGAGCCCCCCGCTTGCCGGCCAATACCAGGCTCCCTAAGCGGATCATCGCCATCATTGCCTTGGTGGGTATCTTGCTGCCGCTGTTTGGCGCATCGGTGCTGTTGATCTTGATGCTTGAGAAATTGACGGCCAGCATCAGGAAACGTGATGCAGCAAGCTAGCAAACTGGGGCATGGCCAGCGGCAGGGCCACCAAGCCTACCCCGACCCCAAATTTTTCAACCAATAAGCACGCCCCCATAGGCCAGCGCGGTAGGATTCTAAAGCAGCTATCATGATGCCCTATGCCTAGCGCACTGGCCGGCAAAAGGGAAGGGGGGTGCTGGGGGGGTGGGGCTAAACCCCTACCGTCTCTGGCCAAACTGAGCCAGACGCCATTTATTTAGCTTTTCCAACCCGTCGGATGCTTTGTTTGCGAGGGCAAGAAAAATCCCATTTGTGAGGCGATGCTCATATACCGCATGCCCCAAACTGTTATGGCGCAATCTCCTGTTTACAAAATGAAAACAGGTACCTTATACCATCCTTCTTATCTCGTGACTACAGCCTCTAATCGGACATATCATGTGCGCGTGACACGCTCCCCGTTGCGTTTGGGGTTAAAAAACGCACAATGGGGGATGTCTCGATTTTTTTTAGCCCTGCCCAAAACCGCCCTGCAATGGATTTTGCTGACCGCCGGCCTGCGCCTGTTGCTGGCGACGCAATTGGGGCTGGGCACCGATGAATCCTATATGGTGGCGGTGGCGCGGCAGTTGAGCTGGAGCTATTTTGATCATCCGCCCCTAAGTTTCTGGTTGGTGCATGCCACCGTTTGGCTGACGGGCAGTGAGGCGGCCTGGGTGGTGCGGCTGCCCTTTATCCTGTTGTTTGCTGGCAGCAGCTGGTTGCTTTACCGCCTGACCGCCCGATTGTTTGACGCCAAGGCGGCCCTGCACAGCCTGATCTTTTTCAACCTGATGCCGGTGTTTACTTTAAGCACGGGGGGGTGGGTGCTGCCCGACGGGTTGATGGTGTTTGCCCTGCTGGCCGCGATCAACACGCTGCTGCCCGCGCTGCTTCCTAATTCTACCAACGCAGACGGGGGCAAAACCGATTGGAGATGGCTGGCGGCGGGGGGCTGGCTGGGGCTGGCGCTGCTGAGCAAATATTTGGCGGTGTTTCTGCCGCTGGGGATTGGGTTGTACCTGATCACCTGCCCAAGCGCCCGCCAGCAGTTGCGGCGGGTGGCGCCCTGGGGGGGATTGTTGCTGGCTGCCCTGATTTTTCTGCCGGTGGTGTGGTGGAACAGCCAGCATGACTGGGCCAGCCTGGCCTTTCAGGCGGGGCGGGGGGTGCCTAACGCTGGGGAAGTGCATCTGCGGTTTGATCGGATGCTAGCGGCCTTTGGCGGCCAAGCCCTGTACCTGCTGCCCTGGCTGTGGCTGGCTTTGTTGGGGTCTGCGTTGGCCGCGATTCTAAGGCGGTGGCATCAACCACCAACCAGACTGCTGCTGATGCTGACCCTGCCGGCGATGCTGATTTTCCCGCTGCTGGCCTTGTGGGCTGGTGGGCGGATTTTGCCGCATTGGGCGGTGCCAGGCTATCTGATGGGATTGCCGTTGCTGGGCGATGCCACCAGCCGTTGGCTGCAAAAATCGCCGGTTAAGCGAGGTCGTCGGCTAAAATTCGTGCAGTGGGGCAGCGGGCTGTTGCTGCTGGGCTTTTGTACCCTGCTGGTCACCGAGTTGCGTTATGGCTGGATTCAAAGAAATTTTATCTGGATCGATACGCCGAATTTCCAAAACGCGGTGCGCCTGAACCCCGTGCTGGAATTGCTGAACTGGCAGGAATTGCCCGCCGCGGTGGCGCAATTTTCTCCCAAGCCGCCCGCCTTTTTGGCCAGTGACCGGTGGATGCACACGGCCAAGGTGGATTACATCATGGCGGGCAAGGTGCCGGTGTTATGCCTGAACCGTGATCAGCGCCATTTTGCCTGGCTGCAGGATGCGGCGTTGTTTGCTGGACAAGATGGCCTGGTGGTGGTGCAACAATACCGGGAACAAAACCAGAAACCGCAGGAGATCGCCCGCTATTTCAGCAATCTGCGTTGGTTGGGTGAGGTGATGGTGCATGAGGGCGCGCAGCCCGCCATTCCGCTGCAGCTGTATTGGGGCAGCAACTTTACGCCCCAACCTTAGGCCGCTGTTACCCCGCCGGCCTGTTGGGTAAAGGTGATCAGACGTTGCAGGATGGGGCTTTGCGCCGCCGCCAACGGCTCCTCCTGCCCAGAAAGCCAGCGCCACAGCACCAGTTCCTGCACCTCCAACAACGCCTCATACTGATCCAGCTCAGCAACGGTTAGCCCATCCAGATACAGCGAGGCAAAGGGGCCCAAAATGCCGTCTAACTCCTTGGTGCCGCGGTAACCGCTTTGATAGCGCAGGCGTTTAAGGCGTAATTCGGGCGTTTCAGCGACAGGGTGGGTGGGGGAGGGGGTATTCATGAAGGTGGATCTTTACAAAGAATGGGGCGGCATTGCCTGGCGAACGGGCGCGAAACTCCTTCGGTGATACACCGTTGGCCCATGGGTTTGCAAGGCCTGCAGATGCGCCCGCGTGCCATAGCCCTTGTTGCGATCCCAGCCATAGGGGGGGTGCAGCGCTGCCAAGCCGACCATTTCCGCATCGCGCGCCACCTTGGCCAGGGTTGAGGCGGCGGCAATCTGCGGCACCAGCGCATCGCCGCCAATCAGGGAAAACAGCGGAATCTGGTGATAGGGCGCTGGCAAAATCGGCACCTGCTGACCATCCACCACCACCGCGATTTTATCGGCGCACAGGCCATGCCCCAGCAGCGCCACCACCGCGCGCTGCATGGCCAACAGGCTGGCCTGCAGAATATTCAGCCGGTCAATTTCTTCGGTAGTGGCTGATGCCAGATGGTGGGGGTGCCCCGCCGTGATGATCGCATCCACCACCTGCTGACGCTGGTTGGCGGTTAGTTGTTTAGAGTCGGGCAAGGGATTAGGGTTGTCATTGCCAGCAACGCGCCAACACATCGCCGCCGCGGTTACACGGCCGGCCAAACAGCCCCTGCCCACCTCATCCACGCCCACAATAATGGGATAGCGCGCGTAGAGCTTGGGCAGGTGGTCGCGGGTTAAACGCACCAGCTAAGTGTCTATTTGCTGATCTTGGTTTCTTTAAACAGCACATGTTTGCGAACACGCGGGTCGTATTTGCGAAACTCGAGCTTGTTCACCTGTTTGCGGGGATTTTTTTTGGTGACGTAGTAATACCCCGTCCCCGCCGTGCTAACCAGTTTGATCAAAATAACCGATGATTTTGCCATTTTCTTATCCTAAAAACTTATCCTAAACTGCTGTATAGCATTTTTTTGCGTAATGACCAGCACAAAAATTTTGTTGCCGCCATTTCATGCGAGGTGGTTGTTGCCGGAATTGAGATCTGTTAGGTTCTTGGACAATCTTTGATCCATTTTTAGAAAAATTGATAGACCATGCCAACCGCCGCGCCATCCTCCTCACCCAACCACCATGCCGATTGGAATCCCCAAAGCTGGCAGAAATTCCCCGTGCAGCAGGTGCCGGTTTATCCAGATCCTGACAAGGTGCGGGCGGTTAAGCAGAGCCTAAGCGGTTATCCGCCACTGGTTTTTGCGGGGGAGGCGCGAAAGCTGGAGGCGGAGTTGGCCAATGCGGCGATGGGCAAAAGTTTTGTGCTGCAGGGCGGCGATTGCGCCGAAAGCTTTGCCGAATTTCATCCCAACCATATCCGCGACAATTTCCGCGTGCTGCTGCA
This sequence comes from Alphaproteobacteria bacterium, assembly GCA_044345375.1. Classification (GTDB taxonomy): domain Bacteria; phylum Pseudomonadota; class Alphaproteobacteria; order CAISOG01; family CAISOG01; genus CAISOG01. The sequence continues at coordinate 1,233 of JBIJBF010000037.1, read as the reverse complement.
AATGGCGGTGATCCTGACCTTTGCGGCCAGTTGTCCGGTGATCAAATTGGGGCGGATTGCGGGGCAATTTGCCAAACCGCGCAGCGAACCGGATGAAACCATTGGCGGCGTTACCCTGCCCAGCTATCGCGGCGATATCGTGAACGGTATCGAATTTACGGCTGAGGCGCGTATTCCAGATCCGGAACGCTTGATCCAAAGCTACAACCAATCGGCCGCCACCCTAAATCTGTTGCGTGCGTTTTCCCAAGGCGGTTACGCCGATTTGCATCGGGTGCATGGCTGGACCCTGGATTTTGTGAACAGCGGGGTGGGGGAGCAGTATGCGCAGTTGGCGGATCGCATCGGCCAATGTCTCGATTTTATGGCCGCCTGCGGCCTGACCAGCGAAACCACGCCACAGCTGCGTGAAACCGAGTTCTACACCAGCCATGAGGCGTTGTTGTTGGATTATGAGGAATCGTTAACCCGGGTCGATTCCCTGACCGGCGATTGGTACGACTGCTCAGCCCATTTCTTGTGGATTGGGGAGCGCACCCGCCAACCTGACGGCGCGCATGTGGAGTTTTGCCGCGGCATCAAAAATCCGCTGGGGCTAAAGGTTGGGCCAACCATGGAGCCTGACCAGCTGATCCGCCTGATCGACCTTTTGAACCCCACCAACAAGGCCGGCCGTCTGACCCTGATCGCCCGCATGGGCGCCGACAAAATCGCGGCCCAGCTGCCCCCCCTGCTGCAACGGGTAAAGGCTGAGGGGCGGCAGGTGGTGTGGCTGTCGGACGCGATGCACGGCAACACCTTTAAAACCAGCAGCGGCATCAAAACCCGTGATTTGGCCAAGGTGCTTAGCGAGATTGAGCAGTTTTTTGCGGCGCATCGGGCGGCTGGAACCCATGCCGGCGGCGTGCATGTTGAGCTAACCGGCAAAGACGTGACCGAATGTCTTGGCGGCCCCCAACCGGTTAGCGAGTCGCAATTGTCCGACCGCTACGACACCCACTGCGACCCCCGCCTAAACGCCAGCCAGGGTCTGGAACTGGCCTTTCGCGTGGCGGAGATGATTAAGGGTTATCATGACCCCTTAAAATCCCCCTCTCTCGTGTAGTTGTTCCGTCTGAACCAACCACCCCGCCCTTCGGGCACCCCTTAGCAAGAGGGGAATGAAGTAAGGCAGGCCTAAATTCCCCTCCTCTTGCGGAGGGGTGGCAGGCGTAGCCTGACGGGGTGGTCCTA
>JBIJBF010000014.1:0-41955 GCA_044345375.1 Alphaproteobacteria bacterium | reverse complement strand
ATGACTCACCGCAACAGCTGAAAGCCCATTTGATGACCTTCCTGCTGTACTACAATCACCAGAAAAAACTTAAGTCCTTGAAATTTATCAGTCCCTATGACAAACTCATCCAAATCTATCAACAACAACCCGAATTATTCAAAATTAATCCATACCATAAGATCATGGGACTGAACAAATAGGTTATCTTGTCCTCATCTGTGGGACGGCCATCGACTTCTCTAAAGTTTGCAGACTGCATTTCCGCGCCACTAAAATTGGCACCCCTAACAGTCGCCCTCTCCAAATTAACCTCAAAGAACTGCCCGTCTCTAAAGTCACCCTCAGAAAGATCAACCCCAGAAAAATCCGTCTCTTGGTAAGAAGCGTCCGTTAACAGACCTCTTTTATCTCTAGCGATGTCTAAAAAAACTTGGGCAGCCTCAAAATTTGGGTCAAGCTTTCCATGAAACACCACCCGAGTTTTTTTCTTATTCGCAAGCAAAGAACTTTTGACAGCCTTCAATTCTTTGCATAGTTCCTGATCAGATACGGGGCAGGTGTCGACTTTGGGTTCCTCATTCTCAACGTATATATTTTTAACTACCATGCGAGAAAAATTGATAGGAATTGCTTGTTGCTGCGCAAGCTTGTCTGGAATAGAAACCCCCTTCGCAGGCATAACCGTTACAAGCTCATCCGAATACTCTGTGGGAGAATTCTCTGTGGGAGAATAATTTTTGACCGAATATTTTTTGGGAGCATTATCTTCGTTCTTTTCATACTTCGTCCAAGCAGTAACCTTCGTCATGTAGCCAGTGAGCTGCATTTGCTCCATTTGAGCAGTCTTCAAATCACCATCGCCATCTACAAAGCTGTCATGAACCGAATATGTGCTCCCATCCGCCCGCGTCAACCGCTGTATAGCCATCCCATTCCCCCCAATCAAAACACCGTTAACAATGCATTAACAATAAAAGAAAATAAGATTTTACACAACCATCATTTTTGTGAAGTTTTTGCAACAAATCCATGACCAACAGGTGACAGATGCGGCGCGCAGGCCGTGCTCAGCCTAGCGTTGCTCCTGATAGATCTTCACATTCTGCACCATGCCCAGCGCGATCAGGATGGTTAGCATCGCGGTGCCGCCGTAGGAAAGCAGGGGCAGCGGTTCGCCCACCACCGGCAGCAGCCCCATCACCATGCCGGTGTTGATCAGCAGGTAAATCGAACAGGTGGCGCCGATGCCAATCGCCACCAGCCGGCCGTAATGGCTGTGGCTTTTCAGGCCGATGATGCTGCATTGCAACGACAACAGGGTGTAGAGGGTCAGCACGATCAGGGCACCCACCAACCCCAACTCCTCACCCACCATCGTGAAGATAAAATCGGTGTGTTTTTCGGGCAGGAAATCCAGATAGCTTTGGGTTCCCTGCCCCAAGCCCTTGCCCAAAATGCCGCCATTGCCCAAGGCGATTTTGGATTGGGTGATGTGATAGCCCGCGCCCAGGGGATCGGCATCGGGGTTCAAAAAGGTGGTTAGCCGCTTTTTTTGATAGTCGTGCAGCCGGTGCCACAAAATCGGCAGGGCGACGGCTGCCAAACCCAGCACGGCGGCAAATTTCCACCAGCGCACCCCCGCCACCATCAACATCACCCCCCCCACCGCCAGCAGCATCAGCGCGCCGCCCAAATCGGGTTGCGCGGCCACCAACAGGGCGGGGAACAGAATCATCACCACCGGGATCAGCAGGCGTGCGGGGCGGCGCACCTCGCCCAAGCTTAGCGGCGCAAAATACCGCGCCAGCGCCATCACAATCGCAATTTTCATCAATTCTGAGGGTTGCACCTGAATCGGCCCCAATTTTAACCAACGCTGCGCCCCCATGCCGACAAAGCCAAATGCATCCACCAAGAGCAGCAGCAGCAGGGAGAGCAGGTAAAAGGGATAGGCCAGCTGCTGCCAAACCCTTAACTCCACACAGGCCACCGTTAACAACAGCAACAGGCCAACCGCAAAGCGCACCAGCTGGCGACCCGCCCAAGGCTGCCAGTTCATTTCGCCCGCCGAATACAGCACGGTAAAGCCGATGCCCGCCAAGGCCAGAATGGTCAGCATCAGCGGCCATGACAGCTGTTTAGCGCGGGCGTAATGCAAAAACGGAACAAATTGTGGCAACATCCCCTCGGCGCCCCGCTTAACGCGCCCCCCCTAGACGCGCATCGGCATCAGCACGTACAGGGTGTTGCTGTTGGCGGGATCGCGCACAATGGTTGGGCTGGCACCATCAGCCAGAATAAACTGCGCCCCATCCCCCTCAATTTGCTGGGCAATATCAAGCAGGTAGCGAAAGTTAAAGCCAATTTCGATCGGGTCAGCGTTATAGGTGACCGCCATCTCCTCCTGCGCGTTGCCCTGCTCAGGGCTTGAGGCGCTTAAGACCAGTTGGTCGGTTTTCAGCATCATCTTAACCGCCCGGGTTTTCTCGGACGAAATGGTGGCCACCCGGTCCACCGCCTCAGCGAACGCCCGGGTCGGCACGGTCAAAACCTTGGTGTTGTGCAACGGCACCACGCGCTCGTAATCGGGAAAAGTTCCATCGATCAGCTTGCTGGTCAGTTTGATCTTGTCAAAATAGAACTGCATCTTGTTGCTGGACAGGTGAATGCTGACATCAGTGGTAGAGTCAGCCGCCAATTTGCGCAGCTCATTCACCGTTTTTTTCGGGATAATCACCCCTGGAATGCTCTCAGCACCCGCCGGCATAGTGATTTGGCAGCGCGCCAGCCGATGCCCATCGGTTGCCACCGCGCGCAGATTCGCCTCCTCCCCCTCCGTCGCCTGATTCACATGCAGGTAGATGCCGTTCAGGTAATAGCGGGTATCGTCGTTGGAGATCGCAAAACGGGTGCGGTCAATCATAAAACGCAAATCGCCGGCGCTAAGGCTAAAATGATGCGGCAACTCGCCCGCCGACAGGGTGGGGAAATCCTCAGCCGTCAGGGTGGACAGGGTAAAGCGCGAACGCCCAGACTTGACGATCAATTTGCCCGCATCGGCGGTGTTGTCCAACTGCACCGTGGTGGCATCGCCCATTTTGCGCACAATATCATAGAACAGATGCGCGGAAACCGTTGTCGCCCCCCCCTCCTGCACATCTGCCAACACCTCCTCATCAATTTCCAATTCCAAATCGGTGGCCACCACCTTCAGGATGTTGTCCGAGGCGCGCAGCATCACATTGCCCAGCACGGGCAGGGTGTTGCGCCGTTCGACCACGCTTTGCATATGGCCCAGCACATCAAGCAGCTCTTTGCGGGGAATCGTTAACTTCATCAAAGTTGATCCTTTTGATAGCCCAAACAAACAAAATTTTCGGGGTATTATGAATTGGAGTGGCGTCAGTATAGCGTTCTATGGCCAATCGCCAAGAGCTTTGTTAACGTGCCCTTTACGCTGTTTTGCTAAAATCGGGGCTGTCGCTATGTAAGCATAAGAAATGGAAGCACGATGAGCTTGGGGGTCACAATCAGCGCTGAAGATGCCACTAAGCATCAATCCTTAACGTCAATCCCAGATGTAATGGCTTACCCCGAAGAGGCGAACCAGGTTGGTGAGCTTGCGGTCATACCAGTGCCAGTGACGGTTGATACAACAAAGATTAAAATCAAACTTGTTCCTGCGGCTATACACCCCACCACCCTGCCTTTTAAAAACCGTTTCCAAATTGCGGCGCATCGTCCATTGCCAATGTTTGATACCCCATCGGCACGTGCCTTTGAAGCGATAGACACAGGAAAACCAGACAACAAATATTACGCCTTGATTAGCGATCAAATGATTGCGCCGCGCATGGATATGCTGCTGAGCCTGATCGCAAAAGGCGTGAACAATCTGTGCTGTCCCGTGGAATGGGGGGTGATTGATTGGGTTGGGGACGAGCTGTGTTACGTGATCATCTTCCCCTGCTCCCCTCACGGCAAATTGATGGAGGATCCATCCGCAACCTTTAAACCGTTTTCAGAGGCTGAGGTGATGCAAACGGTAATCCCTGCTGCCATTCAGTTGTTGCGTGATTTGACGGCCAGTGGGCAAACCTATCGCGCCTTTCGTTTGAGCAATATTTTTGTAAGTACCACCCGCACCTCAATAATTTTCGGGGAATGTTGCAGCAAACCACCTGCTTTTGATCAAGATGTGCTGTTTGAACCTGTTGAAAGTGGCTTGGCTAACACCTTAGCCCGTGGAGCTGGCGGCACCTGTGATGATTTTTACAGTTTGGGTGTCTGTCTTGCACTGATGCTGCAAGGCCACAACCCCATGGCAAGAATGAACGATGTGCAAATTATTGAACAAAAAATCTCTGTTGGCAGTTATGCCGCCTTGGTGGGGCGGGGGCGCCCCCCAGCTGCCATTACCGATTTGCTAAAAGGCTTGCTGAACGATGAACGCCATGAACGTTGGAACATGAAAGATATCGAATTGTGGTCAGCTGGGCGACGTTCGCCCCCACATATTCCCAAATTACCACAAAAAGCTCTGCGCCCCTATGTCTTTCGGGAAAAAGCATGCCACAGCCTGTCGCAATTGGTCACGGTGTTAAGCCAAGACTGGCCAAAAGCTGCTGAAGAAGTTTGCAAACTTCCTTTTAAGCGTTGGTTAAAACGGCATCTTAATGACGATGATTTGTTTGCAGATATTGAGGGAATTATTAACAGCAACGGTGGCGATGCAATCAGCATTATCGAATTATCCAAACTTTTCAGTATATTGCATCCCGTTGGTCCTTTGTATTTAAAAAACCTGAATATATTGCCCGATGGGGTTGGCTATCTATTGCAAATGTTTTTGAAAAAACCAGAAAAACTGCATCAAATTCAGGAAACGGTGAAAAACCGACTTGGACATTTTTGGCTCAGTCAGCAAAAAAAACCGCCGATCCATTACGCCAACGGGCTAGAAGAACTGTATGCTTGGGACAAATTTCTAAGCAACAACGGAATCGGTTATGGCGTAGAACGCAGTTTGTATGAGGCCAACCCGAAAATGTTGTGCCTAAGCCCCCCCCTGTTTCGACTAGCAATCACCGATTTATCCAGCTTATTGATCGGACTAAATGCGTTGATGGGAGAGGGCAAAAACTTTGAATCTTACCCGTTGGACAACCATTTGGCCGCGTTTATCGCCGTGCATCTGCATGAAGCCCCCATGTGGTTGCGTTTGATCAATAACGAGGATGAGGCGCAACAACGCCTAGGATGGCTTGGGCTTCTGGCCAGTGTACAAAATACCACCAAGATTGCGGCCTTGCCCAATCTAACCAAGGCATTGTTGCCCTGGTTGGAACCCGTGTTGGATTTGATACGCAGCAAAAGCCGCCGGAAAATGATCAGGGAAGCTTTGACGCAAGCTGCGCCAACTGGATCACTAATCGCGATGGTAAGCATTTTGCAAAATGGCCCAGAAGTTTTGTTGGATATGCAGGGATATTTGCGGGCACGTTACGATTACTACACCACCCGTATGCGCATTGAGGTGGTCAAACGTGCCCACGGCCAGAAATGGGATTATTTTTTGCCCATAGGCCAGCAAATCACCGCCATTATCAGCGCTATAACCCTAGGATTATTCATTGTTTTTTATTTTTATATAAATTTTATGGTTTAGAGTGACACCATGGGAAACGCCAAAACAGAAACCCAAAAAAAGAACAAAACAACCGCCCCCAAAAGCAACAAAAAACGGTTTTTCCTAATACTTCTCTCCGTGATATTTTTGGGTATCTTCTCACCTTGTACCCTGTTGCTATTGGGCATCGGTATGATTCCTGCCCTGATTGCCAGCACGCTTGACCGAAGCAGCAACAAAACTGGTCTGCAAACCGTTGGTTGTTTCAATTTGTGCGGGGTTGTGACTTTTGTTTTGGATCTTTGGCAAAACGGCAACAACATGGATTATCTGCAATCCATTTTGCACAACCAACAGGATTGGGCGATCATGTACGGCAGTGCCGGCATCGGCTTATTGGTTTATCAGATGCTGCCAATTTTTATCGCCGCCTTAATGGACATGCGGGGGGTACAAAACATCGCTAACCTCAACAAAAAGCTTGAGGATATTCGCAAAGAATGGGGGGATGAGGTGGCTGAGCCGCAAAACAAAAGCCGTTTTATGCCGCTGGCGGGTTAACCCCTTAATCCTCCTGCGTGACCAGAATCTTATCCACGCGGCGTCCATCCATGTCCATCACCTCCAACCGGTAATTTCCTAGATGAAAATGATCGGCCACGTTGGGAATGCGTTTCAGCTGGCTCATCATCAACCCACCAATGGTGGTCACGCCGCCATCGTCGGCCTCTGGCAAGATGAGGTTGGGGAAAAAGGATTCAATATCCTCCAGCGGCAAAATGCCATCCACCAGCCATGACCCATCCTCCCGCTGCACAATCAGCGGCTTATCCTCAACCGTGGGGGATGGCAGATCGCCCACCAACGCCTCAAGCAGATCGGTAACAGTCACCAAGCCCTGAATATCGCCGTATTCATCCACCACCAGTGCCATGGCGGCATGATGCTGCTTAATCAGCTCCAACGCCTTAATCGCCGGCGCGGTTTCCGGCACATATAGGGCAGGATCAGCCGCCGCCCGCAGGTCAAACGATTCGCCCAACAATTCCCGCGCCAGCAGTTTTTTCACCTCAACCACCCCAATCACCTGCTCCATGTTGTCATGCATCAGGGGAAAACGGGAACGCAGGCTGCTGGCGATAATTTTTTTGATATCGCTGGGATCATCGGTGATATCCAACCACAAAATCTGGGTGCGCGGCGTCATCACCGAGTTAACCTTGCGGTCGCCAAAGCGCAACACCATATCGACCATTTCTTTTTCTTTGGCATGGAACAAACCCGCCTCGAACCCCTGCTGCATCAAAAAATTTACCTCCTCATCACTGACTTCGGGATGATGGTGGCCATGGTTGGGCAGGGCTTTGATCACCCAATTGCTGACCCACACCAACACCACGCCAAAGGGGCCCAGCAGGCGGGTTAAAAAGGCCATCAGGGGGGAAAGTTTGGCCGCAAAAAACTCGGCATTGGCCAGGGCAAGGCGTTTGGGCACCAATTCGCCCAAAATCAGGCTGAAAAAGGTAATGGCAATCACCACCGCGCCAAAGGCCAGGCTTTCGGCGTGCGGCGCCAACAGCGGAACGGTTTCCAACACTGGCTTCAGGATCAGCCCCAATTTTGCCCCCCCAAAGGCCCCGGTTAGGGTGGCGATCAGGGTGATGCCAATTTGCACGGTTGACAAGAAGCGTGAGGGGTCAACCAGCAGATGAAGCGCGGTTTGCGCGCCACGATTGCCCTGCGTCGCGGCCTGCTGCAACCTGGCGCGGCGTGAGGAAACGACCGCCATTTCTGCCAGCACAAACAGCCCGTTCAGCAAGATCAGAATGGTCAGGATCAGAATGTCGAGATACAAAGTCGTCACTGCTTCTGCAAGGCAAGCGCCCAAATGGGCAGCTTTAGGATTCGCCGCAACTGTAGAACAGGCGGCATTTGGCTTCAAGAGCGAAAAAACGCTGACGGCCGATAGGGGCTTGATAAAAACGGAGCGGCACCCCAAACTTTAGATCCAGAAGGAGCAACCCATGAACAACGACGCGGAACGGCAACAGGAGCTGATCATCTATGCCGCCGAGGATGGGCAAACACGGGTTGAGGTGCGCATGACCGGCGATTCGGTCTGGCTTTCACAGGCGCAAATGGCCGAGCTGTTCCATAGCAGCAAGCAGAACATCAGCTTGCATATCCAGAATATCCTTGAGGAGGGGGAATTAACCGAGGCGGCAACTGTCAAGGATTTCTTGACAGTTCAAACCGAGGGCAACAGGCAGGTTGCACGCAATATAACCAGCTACAACCTTGAGATGATCATCGCCGTTGGCTACCGCGTGAAATCCCGCACCGGCACGCAGTTTCGACGCTGGGCGACCGAGGTGCTGTCGGAATACGCCCGCAAGGGATTTGCGATGAACGATCCGCTGCTCAAGGCGGCTGGCGGCGGCGGATACTGGCGGGAATTGCTGGCGCGGATCCGTGATATCCGCAGCAGCGAGCGGGTGTTCTATCGTCAGATTCTCGAAATCTACGCCACCTCAATGGATTACGATCCCAACGCATCCACGACCATGGAATTCTTCAAAATCGTTCAGAACAAGATGCATTTTGCCGCGCATGGCCATACGGCGGCGGAGTTGCAGTACCAGCGCGCGGATGCAGCGCGCCCTTTCATGGGTCTGACCTCATGGGCGGGAGACAGGCCGCGCAAGGCGGATGTCACCGTCGCCAAAAACTATTTGAATGACGAGGAACTGGACACGCTGAACAAAATCACCAGCGCCTATCTGGAATTCGCCGAACTGCAGGCCACGAACAAACGCCCGATGTATATGAAGGACTGGATCAGCAAGCTGGACGATTTCCTGAAGCTTGGGGACAAGAAATTGCTGAATCATGCGGGCAAAATTTCCAAGGCGCAGGCCGATGAAAAGGCCCTGAGTGCCTATGCGACCTACAGCGCGGCGCTGCCGACAAGCGAAACATCGGATATCGAACGGCGCTTTCTGGAAAATTTGCGGGGGGCACAAAAGAAACTGGAATCCGCCGGACGCAAAACCAGCAAAGCCAAGTAAACGTCTTCCGATTGGTCAGCCAGTATCGGAGGCTATTGAATCAGTCCGATCATCCTCCCCCGCCAACATCTGCAACAGCTGGCGCACAAAGGGGCGTGTGTGCAGGGCGGGATGCGGCAGAATCGGCCAATCGCCGGCTGCGCTACACAACCCGTTATACACCAACAAATCCAAATCCAACACACGGGGGGCGTGCAGATAGGGGCGGGTTCGGCCAAAATCCCGTTCAATTTCATGCAAACGGCACAGCAGGTCGGCCGGCGTTGCCAAATCGGCCGCGCATGAATCCACCAGCGCCAACGCGTTGTGGTAGTCGGGCATGATGGAGGATCCCGCCACCTCAGCGCTTGCGCCGCCCCCATCGGGCTGAGGCTCTTGGGGCACATGTTTGGTGATCAACACCGGTGTCACCCTACGCAACACAATCCCATAGCTAGGAAAGGCCGCCAAACAGGCCGCCAGAATCTCAGCCGGCGTGCCGTATTCTGCGCTGTGCAGGTTGGAGCCAAGCGCGATGATCACGCCCTTTGGTTGTAGCGGTTCAGGCGCCGGCACGAACCATCCCCCTATTGACCCAACAAGCGCTCTAAATACCCACGTTCCTGCTGAACCGCATCTGGGGTTGGTTTGCCTGCTGGCTTATCCGCTTCAGCAGGGCTTGGCGATCCCGACAAATGCTGCAAACGGGTGCGCAGACGATCCAGCACTTGGCGCAAAAAGCGCGGCTCAGCCTGATCGGGGATGGCCACCGCCCCCTCCATCCCTTTTCCATAATCGCCTGGCCCATCCTGGCCATCAAGTGAGCGGCCAAAGGGATCGGTGGCGCCCATGCCGCCCAACACGCCATCAATGCCGGCCTTTTTCATCTCCGCCCGCAGTTGATCGGCCATCGCGCTGGCGGCCTGATCCTGCGCATCTTTCAAGGCATCCACCGCTTTTTGTTGCTGGACAATCGCTGGTTGCGCCGCATTTTTGGCCAGGCTTTGGACGGCTTGCCCCATCGCCTGATCGGCTTTAGCAGCCGCGGCGGGCAGCGCCTTCATCAACTCGGCGCCCTTGGTCAGCAATTGCCCCAATTGATCATGCAGGGCCTGTTGATCCTCAGCCGGCGGCAAGGGTTTGCGCGCAGAGTCGGCCTGTTTGGTTTGATCCAACAAATCTTGCTGCGCCTGCACCAACGCCTGCATCTCAGCCGCCCAGGCATCGGCCTTGGCCATTTTCTCTGCCAGCTCTGGCGGCATCGGCTTAACCTGATCGGCCAATTTTTGCCAGTCCTGCAACAACTGCTCAGCCCGGGCACGATCCCCCACCGCCAAGGCCTGCTGCAACTGCTGCATGATTTGTGGCATGGGGTTGCCCTGCTGCATCAGGTGGCGCGCAACGCTGTGCTCAGTGGAGGAACCATCTTTCCTCGCTTTTTGCGCGTCAGGATTTTTCAAACTGCTGGCCAGATAGGCGTTCCAAGCCTGCGCCAATTGCTGCATCAATTCGGGGATTTCCGCGCTACGGCTAGGATCGCGCATCGCCGCGCTAAGTTCCTGGCGGGCGGCGGCAAAACGATCGGCCGCCCTGCCCCGTTCCCCATCCTCAAGGCTTCTGGCGGTTTTTCGCAGCAGGTTCACGGTTTCTCCAGGCGTTTTTTCCGTCCCAAGACGCACATTGCGCGCCGCCTGCTGCAGGGCCAGATAATCCGCAGCGCCGCGTTGCGCCTCCGCCAACTGCTGTTGCAGCTCGGTCAAGCGATTGACCAGTTTTTCTGGCCGATAGGATTTTTTTTGCAGCTGTTGCAGCGCCTCATCCACCGCCTGGGCCAAAGGATCGGTAAAAATCCGCCGCGGCAGGATCAGTTGCACCGGCGGCGTTGCTGCCACCGCCTCAGCCACATTGGTGGCCTGCAACTGCACCAGCACCGCCTGACCAGCCAGCGGATGATCGCGCAAATCCAACGCCACCTCCCCCTCAAACGGCTTGTCACGCGCATCACTAGGTGACAACGCCTTAAGCGGCAAAAACAGGGGGATGGCCGCCGCCTCTGCCCCATCAGCATCCTTATCAACCGGATTCAGCACCAAGGCCAAATTGCTAAGCCCGTAGCGGTCACGTAACTGATAGGGCAGCACCAGCTGTTGCTGGACGTTGATGCTGGGCACCGGCCGCCAGTTGATCGCCGGGGCATCGGGCGGCACCACCCTAATCCGCCAGCCGGCCACGCGTTGCCCCCCCTGCCAAAATTCATAGACGCCTGACTGCACGATTTTCAGCTGACCGCTGGAAAGATTGCCTGCCCCCCCCTCCAACACCTTAACCCGCCCATCGGGGGCCAGCAGCCGTCGCACCGGCGCAGAGGCGGGGTCTTTGGGGGGATAGCGGCTGGCATCCGCGCGCAGGGTTAACAAACTGCCGCCCGGAACGGTTAATGGAACGGATCCCGCCGAAGCGCTTAACATCACCGGCTCAGCACTTAAATACGCAGGCGATTCGATCCAAGCGGTAAGGGCAACCGGCGGGCTGGCGCCAAACAACGCGGGAAGGCGCAGCGCTGGCGGCCAACCCAACCCCATCCACAAACCCGCCAGCAAGGCTAGGCGACCCAGCAGCACCCCCCCACGCGCCCGAAACCAATCCTGCCAACCGCTGCGCCACACCAGATTGCTGCCGCGCAACCGATCCGCCAACCGCTGCCAATGGATATGCCACAGACGCACGCTCAACACCGACGCCCCCTGCGGCAGGAGCAGGCGCGCGCCCGTTAACGGCTGAAACGGCACCTGGCTGGCCGATTCCACCTGCTGCAACCGTTCGCTCAGGCTGGCCGGTTGCTGCAACGCCAGCAGCAAGCGATGGCCATGCCACAGCAACACCACAAAGGCCAACACCGCCACCAACGCGTTGGTGCTCACCACCCCAATCAATGGCTGGTTGGCGAAACTGACCCGCCCAAAACAATAGGCTGCCAGCCACAGCGCCAACAAGCTGCGGTAGCCAGCATCCAATTCTGGCAACAACCGCGAAAAACTTAGCCACCATCCCGCCCGCAGCACCACACCAGCTGGGGCCCTTGGCACATCCCAAGCCGCTGTTTTTGGGGCAGCCATGCGAGAAGGGGGTGATTTGCGAAAAACCATGCTGTTTAAGACTTTAATATTGGGGATAGGGCTGTGGATAGGATGGGCTGTTGGTGGTGGATGGCGGCGGCGTCAACGGCCCCTTTTTGCCACAAGCGGTTAGCCCGTTGATCATCAGGCACAACAGCAGCAACCGCAACAACAAGAACCCCGATCTCATATCCCAAACCGCCCCTGATCATGAAGGACTTAAGATTACGAATCTTAACCAGCTTTGGCTATAGGCTCACGCACCACCACCCCGATGGATTTTGCCTGTTTTTTGTTTGTAAGAAACGCTCTCACGAATCTTTAACAGATTGTCCGTTATACTGGATACACCAAAAAACATTTATACCGAAAGGGCGTTGTCTGATGGGTCTTGATGTGGAACATATCCCTGTATTTCCTGTGGCCTGCGTTTCGCCATCCCAATCCCTGCTGTTGATCGCCCGCACGGATATCACCATGCAATCCACCAGGTCAGGGGCGCGCCATTTTACGCTTACCGCGCTTCAATCATCCCGCGCCTTTGCGGTTCAACCAAACACCACCCAAGCACCATCATCCAAAAGGCGTCTCTATAGAAATCCTAAGGCCAGTTTTGCTCGGGTGTGGGACGCAAAGGAAATGGGCACGCTTTCGTGCGCAAGCAGCCCAATGCTGTCAACGGTTTCAGAGGTTTTGCCAGAGATCTTGACCAACCAAATGTTGGAGGAGGTTGACCCCTTTTTGGTACCAACGCTTACCACAAACACCCTGCCAACAGCATCCGCACTCTTCGCCGCACCAGCAACGGCAACAGCTGAGGAATTCGATCCGTTCTTGGAACAACCCGTTGCCGCCGCCGTACTGCTAGAACTGGCGACAGAATCCACCAGCAAACCGATAACCGCTACGCCCCCCACCATCATGTCCCTGCCGGTGTTTCAAGCTCTGCCAGAGGAAGAACGCATGGTTGCACCAACAGCCGTGTTGTATGAAGCCGCGCCAGAAGCAGACGCGGGCCCAGAAGCACCAACGGAAGCTGCCGTCAAATCGATTAAGGCGACGCCAGAACCAGCATCCCCCGCCCCCACCATCATGTCCCTGCCGGTGTTTCAAGCTCTACCAGAGGAAATAAAGGCCCAAACCGCGCCAGAAATGGCGGCTCCCACGCCCACCACCATGCCAGAGGTGATTGACGAAGCAGACCCTATCTCCACGGCAGAAACATCGGCATCCATTGCGCCAGTTGCATCCTTAGAGGCCTTTGCGGAACCAGAAACCTTGGTGCTAAAGCCCTATCCCACCCCCAATTTGTCGATTTTTGGCGATAACGGCGATCGCACCTTCAAGGAGCACCTGTCAGAATCCATGACAACATTTGGGTCAATCCTGAGCCCAACCATCAGCCACAACCCAGGGCTTGACCCAGGACTGGAATTCCCCAAACAATCGCTTGAAGTCACGCCCGCATCCAGCCTGCTGGCCATGCCGGCAGAAGATGGCGCAGAGGCGAGCGCGGCTGATCCAATGCCAGATACGGTGGTGGATGATGCGGCTGTTGATTCCACCAAATCTTTGGCTGAACCTTCTAGCGATTTTCCGGCCGATTTTCCTCCCCCCCCCGTGCTAAAGCCCAAGCCACCCATGGATCTTGAGGCATCCGCCCCTGAAGCAGTTGTGGCACCACCGCCTCCACCAAAAGAAAAACTGATCGCCCCCAGCCTGCAATTTACCGAATCCAAATATCCTGAGGGGATTTCGGCAGACGAGGTGGGCAGAATTTTGAAAGCATTAGGAACCGACCCAGCAAAGGTTCTGGACTATGCCGATTGTTTAAAAATGGATGGCGATTTAACAGCGCGCAAACATTTGGCCTACGCCGTGTTGCAACTGCCTGAGGAAAAATGGCGGGTTGTCGCCGACACCTTGCCCACCAAATCTTTAGGCGTTCTGGTGGAAACGGGCTATGGTTTGTTAATTGCGCGGCACAACAAAACCCTGCAACAGGTGGTGATCGATTTGGAACATGTCCATCATGAACGCGTCGGCCAGGCCTTTAATTCAGCGATCGCCTTTTCTAAGGAGGAGGCACCGGTGCTGGTGTCGATGCAGGCAAAACCCAAAAGCGGCTTAAAAAGATTGCTGGGGCTTTAGAAAGGGCTTGCGAAGAATCTTTGCAGCCGATAGGGTCAAAATATGTGGATTTTTTGATTTTTTCTTTGATAAACTTGCGTAAAACTTCTTAACGGCCATTCCCCTAATACAATTCGTGAGGCTTAAAATGACGACTGATTCTCCAACCGCTGGTGGTTCTGTTGCGGTTCTTACCCAATACATCCGTGGGGTTGCACTGGATAACCCCAACAGCCCAGAAATTTTGTTGGTAAGCCTGCGGGAAACACCACAGCTGGATGTCAGTGTTGATGTGGCCGCCCGCTTGCTAAAGGCTGGCCAGTTTGAGGTGGTGTTGTTCCTGCGCGCCAACGCCAATTTGGGCGAGCAGGAGGCCTTCAAATGCGAGCTTTCCTACGGCGGCACCTTTCAGCTTGAGGGCATACCAGCCAGCGAAATTCACCCCACCTTGTTTGTGGATTGCCCCCGCCTGTTGTTCCCCTTTGCCCGGGCGATCATCGCCAACATCACCCGCGATGCCGGCTACCCGCCATTGCTGATCCACCCAATCGATTTTGATGGTTTGTACGCCCAAAAAGGTGAGCAAGCCAAAATTGAGGGCATGGAAAGCGGTCACGAGCCTGGCACCGCCTAGGGCGCCTTAACGGGCTAGAGCGTTTTCGCTTTAGTTCTACACAGGCAAGGCAAGGCGAGGCGCGCGGAGCGTATACTTAATACGTGAGCACGGTGAGTCCGTAGCAAAGGCGACGTGTAGGGCTAAATGGAAAATGCTCTAGAGCATGAATTTGCCTGCAGGGCGATCTCTATCTGAGACGCCCCGTTAAAGCAAGGGAGGGGTGGCAGAGTGGTCGAATGCGGCGGTCTCGAAAACCGTTATAGGTGCAAATCTATCGGAGGTTCGAATCCTCTCCCCTCCGCCAGCCTGATGTTTTTTTACCGTGTGCGTTTTTTCTAAAAACCCCTAATATTCAAGCGGTTATAGCGAAAACGCTCTCGCACCAAGTTGTGCAGGAGAGCTACGCTGCAAGAACGAGCGTGGACTGATTGGCAAGTTCTGCGGCAATCGCCCTTCTGACGGATTCTTGCAAGGGCGGAAATTTAATGTTTGCATGGCGCGGGTGTGGAACTCCATCAATCATAACTTGCAATGCGATCCCCCGTTCAATGGATACAACATTGATCTCTCGCACCAACAAATCTGCCCGTGCTTTGACAGCTTGGTCTGTCCGAATGACCGATGCAATCTGCCATATTTCGGGCTCAGATAAACCCGTTGTGACGCAAACCGATAACTCGCTTAGGTTTCGCTTATCGATAAATGCGTTGGCTTTCACACCGTTGCTGCTGAAGTTTTGACCGCTGTATAGATAGCGCGCAACGGTACCATCAGAACCAACGGGCGTTTCCGTCATCATCAACGGATGCCTTCAACGGAA
Source organism: Alphaproteobacteria bacterium (assembly GCA_044345375.1). Classification (GTDB taxonomy): domain Bacteria; phylum Pseudomonadota; class Alphaproteobacteria; order CAISOG01; family CAISOG01; genus CAISOG01. Next base: position 26,615 of record JBIJBF010000014.1, on the reverse strand, counting down.
TATAGCAAATCCAGCAGCTCCCTTGGAATCTCTGAGTCGAATTTCGCATCACCATATACATGCCCTTTTGGACTGGTTCCACCCCAAGCAATCTGCCTTGAAGCGTTAATCCCCACGATCAGATGATAGCCTTTTTTGCGCCATACCATGGTCAAATCGCCCGTCGGCTCAGGCGCCAGCTCAGGATAGGAAATATCAGCGGGCAGCTGTTCAAGAAACTGGCAAACATGCTGAACAGAAATTCTATCAATCGCTTTGGCGTCGTAGCCGTCCCAGTCTTGGATAGAGCACTCCTGCAATATATCTGCCAGCTCTCTTTCCAGACGCACGTCGTCCGGCGGAGTTGTCACCGTTTTAATCTTTTGTCTTTGGATATGATCCCAAAGATCATTGGATACCCTGCCAAACGAACTTTCCGCGGCAACCGCGCGGGACGTTCTGAATCCAGTGGATTTTTTCCAACTTACAGAAGCGCCAGACGACTTAGATAATGGGATTGCGCTCATGAGAACAACTCCTCCGCTTTGGGGACATTTGCAAAAAATATCTGGTTCTTGAAATCACGCAGACGATTCAGCACATCGGTTACTTCATGATAGCCTGCATAATCAGTGATCGGCGTTTTGGAGGCCACCTCAATATCCATAATCACCCACAACGAATCATTGTTTTCTGGTTTCAGGGTTAATTGTACCACAGATCGCGCCATGTGTCTTTCAGAAACAAGCATATATCGGGAAAAGACCTCACCCATAGAGATGGTTGAGGCATCAAAGACACTTTCACTCTGAAGATTGGGGCGCATCAGCAGATATTCTTCCCAACCAGCTGTTGGGATGGAAAAACTGTTGATATATCTGATGGTTAGACCGGAAACCTCTTCAACCTTCAAGGTTTCAGTGAAAAGATCCCAAGCGACTTTATAATCGGCAGAAAAATCATCCCAAGAGCCGTAAGGCTTCAAGCGGTTGATCGAGAGCGTGTCTTGGCTAAGATGTAAAAGCTTTTTCTGGTTTTCTGAGCTTATGACAAATCCCGTAGCTCGCTCACGTTGTGACACATTGCTTCCCCCCTCACTTTCCTCGAAAGCAAATTCTTTGATTTTCCAATTTTTTCTCTGGGGATACGTGTTTTTTAGCTGTTCGCACATCGCCTCTACCACCTGAAGCGAGGCGTGCTTCTGCTTCCCTATGGTCAGGCTGATAATCGCCTCTTCAATCGGGGCATTAGGCAGGTTGGGATAGGTGCGTTGTGTGGTCATAGCTTCTTATCACCTGCGGGGAGCCAATCTTGTGCGAAAAACATCTTAGACGGCCTGCATCGCGCTGGCAACCGCAGCCTAATAAGGTGCCCCTGATAAGATGATGGGTGTTTTGGTCATAAACTTGAGCGCGGCGCCCCCGCCCAACCATGCAAAAACTGCGTTCACGCGCTGTTATTGACTGGCCATTTGCTGGGACGGGCTATGCAACATAACCGCCACTTCAGGGCCCAAAGCATGCACCCCACCAATAAAGGCCATCACAAACAACAGGGTGATTAGGCTGTATTCCAACAAATTGCTGCGGCCTTTTTGCATCGCGGGTTCACCCTCATGCAGCAGTTCTTGCTTTAACACCGTCATGCACGCACTCCCTAAACCTTAAATGATTCATCCAACACCCTTATCCTATAACAAAAATGATAAGTATTTATGAACGAAACCTTAACAATTATCTGTTTTTAATTTACCATATTGATAGCATGCAACAATAAAAGTGGAACTAAAAGGGGTGGCCAAAGGGTTGGAGAGCGACTAAAGTTTGATCCATCGCATCATTTGATTCCTGAGGTTGCCGTGACCAGTTCTGCCCAGCCAGCTTCTGCCCCCCAAACGGTGTGGTGGAAAAAGCAATATTTAACCCTGGCTTACCGGCTGAATTTCCTTAGGGAGTTTGCCTTTCATTTGCATCAGGGCTTAAGCGGCGAAAAGGCGTTGGCGGCCTCGATTCAGGGCGATGCGGATTACGCCCGCCAACCCAGTTTTCAACAGGCCTTGGCCAAACTGAACGCTGGCGAGGATTTTGCCGCCGCGATGTCGGAAACCGGTTTGATTCAGCGGCGCGATCTGCAGTGGTTGGCCAACGACACGCCCAAATTGTCCGTGTCAGATCGGTTGGATATTTTGTTGGGACGGCTGGAGCGAACCGCCAAATTCTGGAACTTCTCCCTGCCCAATTTTTGGTTTTATTGGGCGGCCTTCCTGTTGGTTGGCTTTACCCTGTTGGCCTATGGCCACTCCATCACGCCCTTGGCCGATGAAACCAGTGTGTGGAGCCGTTTTATCCCCACCGAACAGTTTGAAAGCTTGGGGCATTTGGTTTGGCTGACCAATATTTTGGTCAACATGGCATTTTTTGGCATTATTGCCATTGTCGTTTATATTGTTGGTTTTTTTCTGTACTTCAAAACCAAGCTTGGATCGCTGCTTTCCCCCTTTATCGTCACCCGCAGCCTGCTGTACCGTTTTTTGGTCGGCGATGTGTTGTTTGTGCTGGCGCAGTTGGTGCGTCTGGGCTTTTCCCTGCCTGAGGCCTTGGCGATTGTTGAGAAAAACGGCGTGCACCCACTGTTGCGCGAATCCTTGAACCAAAGCTTGGCGAGCTTAGCGGCGGGCGATCCCACCGAAACCGCGTTGGGCAAATTGTTGCCAAACACCTTAACCGCGGGCAGTGCCGAACATTACCATGACAACCCAAAACTGGCCGACTGGTTGCAACATTTGGCTGAGCGCACCATCCTGTTCTCCTCCAACCTCTACGCAACGCTTAAGCTGAACGTCAAAATGCTGGCTGAGGTGTTTATCGTTTTTGCGCTGTTGCATGTTTTTTGGACCACCCAAACCCTGACCAACATTTCCGTGCATTTCTCGATGGAAAGCTTGGCCGCCTCAGCCAGAGCCCTGCATCAACGTTAACGGTCGGAACCCTAGTCCATGAGCACTGCTGTCGGCTATCGGGTACTGGCCAGAACCTATCGCCCCACCACCTTTCGGGACATGATTGGGCAGGAGGTGATGGTGCAAACCCTGGCCAACGCCATCGCCCTTAACCGGCTGCCGCACGCCATTATGATGACCGGCGTGCGCGGGGTGGGCAAAACCACCACCGCCAGGCTGATCGCCAAAGCGCTGAACTGCGTTGGAGCTGATGGCGCGGGTGAGCCCACCATCGATCCCTGCGGGGTTTGCCCCCATTGCGTGGAGATTGCCCAAGACCGCCATTTGGATGTGCAGGAAATTGACGCCGCCAGCCACACCAAGGTTGAGGAGATTCGCAAGATATTTGACGGCGTCGCCTATAAACCGGTATCCGCCCGTTACCGCATTTATATCGTGGATGAGGTGCACATGCTGTCGGGGCACAGCTTTAACGCCCTGCTGAAAACGCTTGAGGAGCCGCCCCCGCACGTCAAATTCCTGTTCGCCACCACCGAAATCCGCAAGGTGCCGATCACCATTCTGTCGCGCTGCATGCGCTTTAGCCTGCGCCGGGTGGAGGTGCCGGTGCTGGCCGCCCATCTGTTGCACATCGCAACAAAGGAACAGGTGGGTCTGGAACCAAACGCCGCAACCCTGTTGGCCAAGGCGGCTGAGGGCAGCGTGCGCGACAGCCTGTCGCTGCTGGATCAGGCCATCGCGTTGGCCAGCGGTGAGGCGGGCGTTGGCACGATCACCGATGACACCGTGCGCCAAATGCTGGGCATGGCCTCTGGCGATGGCTTGCAGCAGTTGCTGCTGGCGATTCTGGCCGCCAAGCCCAGCGATGCGTTGAGCCAATTTGCCGCGCTTTACGCCACGGGAACCGAGCCACAACAGCTGCTGCAAGACCTGTTACAGCTGGTTCACCAACTCACCCGCCAACGCCTGACCGCGAATGATTCGACCCCCCCAACCGATGACGCCCCCCCGCTGCTGCCCAACCTGATGGAGCTAGCCAGCATGCCGCTGCTGACCCGTGCTTGGCAAATGCTGATCAAGGGGATTGAGGAGGTGCAGCAGGCGCCCAATGCGTTTGAGGCGGCGGAAATGATTCTGGTGCGCCTGGCCTATGCCAGCACCCTGCCCACCCCGTATGAAATGCTGCGGGGGGAAATGCTGCGCCAACCAGCACTTGGCCACACCCCCGACAACCCGCAGGATCTGGAACCAACACCGTCTTTTAAGAACATTTCTGTCGAACCGTCTTTTAAGACGGTCGCCGCGCCATCCCCCCACCCATCTGCCGAAACCAGCCCCCCACCACAACATTTGCCCAGCTATGCCGAGTTGGTTGAGGCTTTGGCGGCGGTTAACCCGCTGCTGGCCGCCCAATTGCGCCGCGACGCCTCGCTGGTGGCCTATGAACCGCCGCTGCTGACCCTACATATGCCAAACAGCCCGCCGCCCAGCTGGTGGCGGGCGCTGGAGGGGGCACTGCGGCAAATTTCTCCTGTTGAATGGAAAGTTCAATCCGCAGACACAGCGGGAGAGGAGAGCTTGCTGGATCAGGAACGGGCGCACCTGGCTGCCCTGAAAGCCGAAATTGCCGACCACCCCAGCCTAAAAAAACTGCAAACCGCCTTCCCCGACCTGCAGGTTGTACAGATCACGAGCGGCTAAACACTGAATATGTTCGGAATTCCATGTTTAATAAACACCTCAAAAAGGTCGTTTTTGTTGAGTGCCGTGCGGCTATACAAAGGATCACCATCTGGCATTTCTAGTCCTGATCGCAGCAATTCAAAACCAAAACGCCGCAACAAGGCCTCCCCCTCCTTAGAATAGGCGGTGGTAAACACACGCGCTGGATAGCTTAGCTTGCCACTTTCTGCCCAACTGTTCATGGCCATCGCCAGCAAAAGTCCTACCGGATTATCCTTAATTGGCCGGCGAAAAGCAGGGTCGATCACCATCCCACCGATATACCAATCTTGTGTCCCCCCCCCCTCTTCTTGGAATTGTTCGATATCGATCGGGAGCAAATCCTTTTCCCGAAGCTTCCCCCCGCAAAAATCCTCAGCCATTTGCTTGGCCATTGGCCACAGCGTGATATAGCCGATGATGGTATCTTGCAAACAACACAACCGATGCCCCTCAGGATAACGGCGATGTAAACTTTCCAAACGCTCAATTGACAAAGCCCGCTCACCAAAGTTGGCGACATCAATCTCATCCAACAGCTTTAAATCCTGCTGATTTTTAATCGGGCGTACAACCCAATCGTAAAAACGATCGAAATAGGCTTGTGTTAACATCGATAGCTTACACCCTGTTTGCGTCTTTGAAATTGAATCTAAACCACCATAACGCCTTAACAAAAATCAATCAAATCTGTGAAAAGATGGCGGCTAAAACCTGCCCACCAGCAAAAACTCTTGGTTGCCAGCGGGGCCCAAAATGGGGCTGGCGACGGTTCCTTGCAGGGTGAAACGCCGGCCGTCGACGGTAAAGTTTTCAAACCAATCCACCACCGTGTCCACCGCTTTTTGCCGCAGCGCCGGATCACGCACCACCCCACCCTTGGCCACCTCTTTGGGCGAAAGCTCAAACTGCGGCTTGATCAGGGCGACCACCTGCCCGCCCGGATTTAGCATGGTCAGGGCGGCGGGCAGGGCAACCCGAAGGCCGATAAAGCTGACATCCGCCACCAGCCAGTCGAACGGTTCGGGCACCACATCGGTGGTTAGATAACGGGCGTTCACCCCCTCGCGCACCAGCACGCGTGGATCCTGACGCAGCCGCCACGCCAGCTGGTTTTGGCCAACATCCACCGCGTACACCCGTTCCGCCCCGTGGCTTAGCAGCACATCGGTAAAGCCGCCGGTTGACGAGCCGATATCCACCGCCACCGCGCCGGATGGATCCAGACCAAACTCCTCAATCGCCTGCACCAATTTTAAGCCACCACGGCTGACCCACGGATAGGGCGGCTGTTTCAGCTCAACCGCCATCCCCGTCGACACCGGATGGCCAGCCTTGGTGACCACCTGACCAGCAACCTGCACCTGACCGGCCATGATCATCGCCTGCGCCTGGGTGCGGCTTTCCACCAGCCCGCGCTGCATCAACAGCTGGTCAAGCCGGCATTTGCCCTGCTTAACCGTGGCTTCCTCATTTGGTGGCGAATCTGGTAATGGTGCGGGCGGATGGGAATCGTTCATAACAGGCAGTCTGGCCAAATTGCGCACAAACACAAGCATCTTCAAGGATGCCTGCGACGACCCCCCCACGACCCCCTTGAATTATCCACATGCCAAGCGCACATTCTACTCAACCAACCCAGCCCTTTAGGACACCGCCAACATGACCATGGAACGCTTAACCGATCGCGCCAAAGGCTTTTTGCAAAGCGCGCAGTTTAACGCCCTGCAGGCTGGCCACCAACGGCTTCTGCCCGAACATCTGCTGCAGGTGCTGCTGAAGGATGAGGAGGGGTTGTGCGGCAATCTGATCACCAATGCCGGCGGCGATCCAGCCCGGGCGTTGAGCGAGGTGGAGTTGGCGCTGGCCAATTTGCCAAAGGTTGAGGGGCCGGGGGCGGGCAATGTCAGCCTAAGCCCTGAGCTCGCCAAACTGCTGGTGGCGGCGGAACAGGCGGCCGATGCGGTGGACGACCGTTTTATCACGGTTGAGCGGTTGTTGCAGGTGATGGCGCAGGCCAGCGGCATGGTGCCCGCCGACGTGCTGAAAAAAGCAGGGGTAACGCCGGCCAAACTCAGCGCGGCGATTGATGCGATGCGCAAGGGGCGAACGGCGGACAGCGCGACGGCTGAGGGCAAATACGACGCGCTGAAACGCTACGCCAAGGATTTAACGGCGTTGGCGGCGGCTGGCAAGCTGGATCCGGTGATCGGGCGGGATGAGGAGATTCGGCGCACGATTCAGGTGCTGGCCCGCCGCACCAAAAACAACCCGGTGCTGATCGGTGAACCTGGGGTTGGCAAAACCGCGATTGTGGAGGGGCTGGCGCACCGCATCATCAACCGCGATGTGCCCGAATCCCTGCGCGACGTTAAGCTGATGGCGCTGGATCTGGGGTCGATGGTGGCGGGCGCCAAATACCGTGGGGAGTTTGAGGATCGGTTGAAATCGGTGCTTAGCGAGATTACCGCCGCGTCGGGGGAAATCATCGTGTTTATTGACGAGCTGCACACGCTGGTCGGCGCGGGCGCGGCTGAGGGCGCGATGGATGCCTCCAACATGCTAAAACCTGCCCTGGCACGCGGGGAGCTGCACTGCGTGGGCGCGACCACCCTGGATGAATACCGCAAGCATATCGAAAAGGATGCGGCGTTGGCGCGGCGTTTTCAGCCGGTGATGGTTGAGCAACCAACGGTTGAGGACACCATTTCCATCCTGCGCGGGCTTAAGGAAAAATACGAGCTGCACCACGGGGTGCGGATCAGCGACAGCGCGCTGGTGGCGGCCGCGACCCTGTCAAATCGCTACATCACCGACCGCTTTTTGCCCGACAAGGCGATCGATCTGGTGGATGAGGCCGGCAGCCGTCTGCGGATGCAGGTGGATTCCAAACCCGAAGCGATTGATGAGCTGGATCGGCGCATCATGCAGCTGAAAATCGAGCGGGAGGCCCTGCGCAAGGAAACCGACACCGCCAGCGCGGCGCGGCTGGAAAAACTGGGCAAGGAACTGGCGGAGCTTGAGGACAAGGAAAGCACCCTGTCGGCGCAATGGCAGACCGAGCGCGGCAAGCTGATGGTCACCCGTGATCTAAAGCAAAAGCTGGATCAGGCGCGGGCTGAGCTTGAGGTGGCGCAACGGGGCGGCCAGCTGGCGCGCGCCGGCGAACTGGCCTATGGGGTAATTCCCGATCTGGAAAAACGGCTAAGCGCGGCTGAGGCTGAACAAAAAAGCGCCCTGCTGCAAGAGGCGGTCACCCCCGACCATATCGCCAGCATCGTCGCCCGCTGGACCGGTATCCCGATGGAAAAACTGCTGGGCGGCGAAAAGGAAAAGCTGCTGGCGATGGAGGGCAAGTTGCAGCAGCGGGTGGTGGGTCAGGCCGCGGCGGTGTCAGCGGTGGCACAGGCGGTGCGGCGGGCGCGGGCCGGCCTGCAAGACCCCAACCGCCCGCTGGGCAGCTTTTTGTTTTTGGGGCCAACGGGGGTGGGCAAAACCGAGCTCTGCAAGGCCCTGGCCGAGTTTTTGTTCGACAGCGACGCCGCGATGATCCGCATCGATATGTCGGAATATATGGAAAAACACGCGGTCGCCCGCCTGATCGGTGCCCCCCCGGGCTATGTTGGGTATGAGGAGGGCGGCGCGCTGACCGAGGCGGTTCGTCGGCACCCCTATAGCGTCATTTTGTTTGACGAGGTGGAAAAGGCGCATCCCGACGTGTTCAACATCCTGCTGCAGGTGCTGGACGATGGCCGCCTGACCGACAGCCAGGGGCGCACCATCGATTTTCGCAACAGCCTGATCGTGCTGACCAGCAATTTGGGCAGCGAGTTTTTGAGCACTCTGGCGGATGGTGAGGCGGTGGAAACGGTGCGGGAATCGGTGATGGGCGCGGTTCGTCGTGCCTTCCGCCCCGAATTCCTTAACCGCTTGGATGAGATTTTGCTGTTCAACCGCCTGCAAGCCGCTGAAATGACCCATATTGTGGACATTCAACTGGCGCATTTGGCCAAGCTGCTTGAGGGACGCCGCATCACGCTGGAGGTGTCAACCGCCGCCAAGACTTGGCTGGCCGAACAGGGCTATGAGCCGCTCTACGGCGCCCGCCCCCTGAAACGGGTGATCCAACGCAACCTGCAAAACCCGCTGGCCGAAAAGCTGCTGGCCGGCGAAATTGGCGATGAACAGGTGATTGCGGTTGAACTGGACGCGGTGAACGACAAGCTTAGGATTGAGCCGGGGTTGCGCGCGGCTTAAGGCATGCAAGTTGTTCTTAGGTGTAAAATATCTTGACATCAACTGTTTTTTAGGTTGAATAGAATCTGTTTCCAGCAACCGTAATTTTTAAGGAGCGTTTTATGACTGAAGCAACCAACCAACAAAACGATAACCAGCCAGTAGAAATTGTGCAACCTACAGACGTTCTTCCAGGCGTTCTTCTGCCAACCATCTCAGATCAAGATGTGCTAGCACGTGCAACGGAGTATGCACTGGCCAATGCCAAATAGGCATTCTAACCATCTACGCAGCTAACCAAGGGGGGTGCGCAACAACAGTCGTTGCCGCACCCCCTTTTTTTTATGCCAATGAATCGCTGTTTTTCGTTATACTGCCCCCCTTACTCTCCCAATCTTTCCCCCCATGACCAGCCCCCTTACCGTCTTGCAAAAAACCTTTGGCTATCCCGCGTTTCGGGGGCAGCAGGAGGCGATTATTCGGCATGTGATCAGCGGCCAGAACGCCTTTGTGTTGATGCCCACGGGGGCGGGGAAATCTTTGTGTTATCAGATTCCCGCCTTGTGTTTGGATGGGGCAGCGGTGGTGGTCTCACCCCTGATTGCCCTGATGCAGGATCAGGTGGGGGCCTTGGCGCAGCTGGGGATTGCGGCGGCGGCCATTCATTCAGGCCTGCCCGCGCATGAGATTGAGGCGTGTCGCCAGCGCATGCGCGCCAAGACCCTGGATCTGGTCTATGTTGCCCCCGAAAGGCTGGTGATGCCGGAATTCATGGATTTTTTGCAAGGGTGCAAACTCGCCCTTTTTGCGATTGATGAGGCGCACTGTTTGTCGCAGTGGGGCCATGATTTTCGCCCCCATTATGCCGCCCTTTCGGTGCTGGCCGATCGTTTCCCGGATGTTCCCCGCGTGGCCCTGACGGCTACAGCGGATGCGCCCACACGCCAAGACATCGTGCAGCGGCTAAAACTGGACACCGGCCGCCTGTTTATCGGCGGGTTTGATCGGCCCAATATTCATTATTCCATTGAACACAAAAGCCATGCAAAACAACAGCTTTGGCGGTTTATTCAACAACGTCATGCCGAGGATGCTGGGATTATCTATTGCTTGTCCCGCAACAAGGTTGAGGATTTGACGGCGTGGCTGCAGGATCAGGGCGCCCGCGTTCTGCCGTATCACGCAGGGCTATCCCATGAGGTGCGGGAACAGAACCAAGCCCGCTTTTTGCGCGAGGAGGGCATCATCATGGTGGCCACGATCGCCTTTGGCATGGGGATTGATAAACCCGATGTGCGCTTTGTCGCCCACCTGAACATTCCCAAAAATATTGAGGCCTATTACCAAGAAACCGGCCGTGCCGGACGTGACGGCTTGCCCGCTGAGGCCTATATGCTGTACGGGATGGAGGATGTGGCCATGCAGCGTATGTGGATCGAGTCGTCCGAGGCTAAAGACGAGCAGAAACGGATTCAACATCACAAGCTCAATGCCCTGCTGGGGCTGTGCGAGGCGGTATCCTGTCGTCGGCAAATTTTGTTGGAATACTTCGGCGATCATGGGGAACCCTGTGGTTTTTGTGATACCTGTGACACCAAGCCTGAAACCTTTGATGGCACGGTTGCGGCGCAAAAGGCCCTGTCCGCCTCTTACCGCACCGGGGGGCGGTTTGGGGTCAGCTACCTGATTGCCGTTTTGCTAGGAAAATCTGACCAGGACCCGCGCATTGCAGGCCTTAAGCACGATCAACAAAGCACCTTTGGCATTGGCACAGAATACAGCAAGTCCGAATGGCAAAATATTTTTCGCCAACTGGTAACCCAGAACCTGCTGGCCGTGGATGTTGCCGGCCATGGGGGGATTGTGATGACGCCTAGGGGACGGCAGTTTCTGGCGGACAAAACACCCTTGGCCCTTCGCGCCCTCCCCAAAAAAACCAGGGCGCAGAGGCGTCTTGCCTCCCCCGCATCGGCCGGCGATCTCAGCCTTGCGACGGATCAGGAGCACGCGCTTTTTCAATCCCTCAAAACCCTGCGCCTTGCCATTGCCAAAGAAAACAACCTGCCCCCCTATGTCATTTTTCATGACCGCACCTTGGTGGATATGGTCAAACAACGCCCCACGTCCCTGCAGGCCATGCTGTCTGTCGCCGGTATGGGCGAGGCCAAGCTCAAAAAATACGGGCCGGCGTTTTGGGAAGTTTTGCAGAAAGACGCTGCTTAAAACCCTAGAGCGTTTTCGCTTTAGTTCACCACAGGCAAGGCCAGGGGAAGCGCGCGGAGCGTATACTACATACGTGAGCACGGTGAGTCCGCAGCCTGCCCTCTTTTAAAGAATTTGTCAGGCGAAGCCTGACGGGGTGGTGGGCTAAATGGAAAATGCTCTAAACGTCCAAATTGCCAACCTTGTGGGCATTGGCCTGGATAAAGTCGCGGCGTGGCTCAACCACATCGCCCATTAGGGTTGAGAACACCTGCTCCGCCTCATCCAAATGCTGCAATTTGACCTGCAGCAAGGTGCGCTTAATCGGATCGAGCGTGGTTTCCCACAGCTGATCGGGGTTCATTTCGCCCAATCCCTTATAGCGTTGAAAGCTCAGGCCCTTGCGGCCAGCATCCAATGCTGCCTGAAACAGTGCCTGCGGGGTGCTGATCACCGATTCAGCCGCCTCCCCCAACCTCAGGGTCAGTGGCTGGTGATACACCTGCCGCATTTCCACCGCCGCTTGGCCCAAACGATAGGCCTCTGGCGACAGCAGGGTTTCGGGCGCGATGCGGAATCGGCTTTCGACCCCATCGTCCAACAGGCGCAGCAGCAGGGCGCCATCCCCCTCAACCACCGCCACCCAGCGTTGGTTTTTTCTGGCGTGATGTTGGTTCAAACGCTGCTCAAAGGCCTGCACCGCCGCATCGGCAAAGGCAACACGCGGCGCGCCGGCCGGCTCGTTTTCGCCAGCATCTGCGGTAACCGGGGCAGCCGTAGCGGTGCCATCCAACAAGCCGGCAATCACCGCGTGCGACACCACCTCAGCCCCGCCAAAACGACCCGCCAGCCCAAGACACAGCTGGCTTTGCAGCCGTGCCTGATGCAACAGCGCCTCCAATTCCGCGCCCTGCATCTGCCGGCCATCGGCGCTGGTCAGGCTTAGATCCTTGTTGGCCATTTCCAGCAGGTAATCCTGCATCGCCCGCTCATCCTTCAAATAGGTGGCGGATTGGCCGCGCTTGGCACGAAACAGCGGCGGCTGGGCGATATACAGATAGCCCCGTTCGATCAATTGCGGCATTTGGCGGAAAAAGAAGGTCAGCAGCAGCGTGCGGATATGGCTGCCGTCCACGTCCGCATCGGTCATGATGATGATTTTGTGGTAGCGCAATTTGTTGATGTCAAATTCGTCATGGCCAATGCCGGTGCCCATCGCCGAAATCAGCGTGCCAATCTCCGCCGAGCCCAACATTTTGTCAAAGCGCACCCGCTCAACGTTCAAAATCTTACCCCGCAGCGGCAAAATCGCCTGAAAGGCGCGGTTGCGCCCCTGTTTCGCGCTGCCGCCCGCGCTGTCCCCCTCAACGATAAACAGCTCAGACTTGGCGGGATCGCGCTCCTGACAGTCGGCCAATTTCCCTGGCAGGCCAGAGGAGTCCAGTGCCCCCTTGCGCCGCGTTAGTTCCCGCGCCTTACGCGCCGCCTCCCGCGCAGCGGCGGCCTCCAACGCCTTGCCGATGATCTTTTTGGCCTCCAGCGGGTGCTCCTCAAACCACTGGTTCAGGCGGTCGCCACAAATCGATTCCACCACCGGCCGCACCTCAGAACTCACCAGCTTGTCTTTGGTCTGGCTGGAAAATTTGGGGTCGGGCACCTTGATGGAGAGCACGCAGGTCAACCCCTCACGCGCATCATCGCCGGTTAGGTTCAGCTTGTCCTTCATTTTTGCAGGGGCAAATTGCTGGGTAAAGGTGTTGATGGTGCGGGTCAGCGCGCCGCGGAAACCGGCCAAATGGGTGCCGCCATCGCGTTGCGGGATGTTGTTGGTAAAGCACAGCATGGTTTCGTGATAGCTTTCCGACCACTGCAGCGACAGTTCCACCGCAATCCCGTCGCGCTCCCCCTTAATATACAAGGGGCCATCATGCAGGGCGGTTTTGTTGGCATCCAGATATTGCACAAAGGCCTTAACGCCGCCCTCGTAAAACAATTCCACCACCACCGACGGGCTTTGGCGCGCATCGGTGAAAAATAGGCGCACGCCGGAGTTCAAAAAGGCCAATTCGCGCAGGCGGTGTTCGATCGTGGCGGCGACAAAATCGGTTTTGCTAAAGGTTTCGGTGGATGGCCAAAAGGTCACCTCCGTCCCCTTTTTGTTGGACGGCCCCACCACCACCAAGGGCGCCACCGAAACGCCATCCTTGAACTGGATGTAATGCTCATGCCCACCACGCCAAATGCGCAGGTCAAGCCGGTGCGACAGGGCGTTGACCACCGACACCCCCACGCCGTGCAGGCCGCCAGACACCTTATAGGAATTTTGATCGAATTTGCCGCCGGCATGCAGCTGGGTCATAATCACCTCAGCCGCCGAAATCCCCTCCTCCGCATGAATATCCACCGGAATGCCGCGGCCGTTGTCGCGCACCGTAACGCTGCCATCGGCGTTTAGCATCACGTCAACCCGGTCGCAATGCCCCGCCAAGGATTCATCAATCGCGTTGTCCACCACCTCATAAATCATGTGGTGCAGGCCGCTGCCGTCATCGGTATCGCCGATATACATGCCGGGGCGCTTGCGCACGGCGTCCAACCCGCGCAGCACCTTAATCGAGGCGGCGTCGTATTGTTGGGGGTCGATTGATTCTGGAATTTGGGGCAAGGCTGTCATCCCCATGTTGTACCCCTAAACCCCGCAGGGCTCAAGCAAATTCGCCCCCATTTGCCTGAAAAGCTGGCAACTCTAACGAGGGTCAATGCAAAACACATAGACACTGACCGGATTGGTGGGCAGGGGGGAGCGCGCTGGCGTTGATGGCGAACCAGCCACCGCAATTTGCCAGCCCGTGGCGGTTTGTTTTTGGCCAAAGCCCGCGTCCAAATGCTCGCCCAGCGGCTTGCTGGCGGTCAGGCTTAGGCCGGCTGCCGCCACCTCACCCCCGCCACCGGTCGCCAACTGGCCATCCGGGCAATAGACGGTCAGCGTGCCGCCATCATCGCCCACCACGCCGCTGTTCCACACCACCTGATAGCCGCTGAGATTCACGCAGCCGGTTAGCAAGGCGGCCAGCAACAAAAGACTAAGCGCGCGGGCGGTTGTTTTCATCGACATAAATCACGGTTGGGGTCAGGGTTGCGGCCTCAGCCTCGTTCACCAAGGCATAGGCGAAGATGATCACCAGATCGCCGACCTCATTCAAATGGGCTGCGGCGCCGTTCACCTGAATCATGCCGCTGCCAGCCGGCGCCAAAATGGCGTAGGTGACAAAGCGCGCGCCGTTGCGCAAATTGACCACATGAATCTGCTCATGATCGCCAATGCCGGCCGCGGCCAGCAGATCGGCGTCCACGCTAAGGCTGCCCTCATAATCCAGGGCAACATGGGTCACGCGGGCGCGATGAATTTTGCCGTGCAGAAAGCTTTTCAACATGGGTTCTGGGCTGTTAGAGTGACGGGCATTTTCCACCATAAAACATGACCCATGGCCAGCTTGCAACACCCTTATCAACAACCGCCCGATCTGCCGCAAATTGCTGGCGCGCGCGTGGCGATTCTGCAAAGCCGCTGGCATCACCTGCACACCGACCGGATGATTGAAAAATCTGTGCAATTACTGGAACAGGCTGGCTGCCAGGAGATTACGCGGCACCGCCTGCCAGGCTCGCTGGAGCTAATTCTGGCGGCGCAGGATGTGGCGCTTGGCCAGCCCAAGCCCGACGCGATTATCTGTTTTGGTATTATCCAACGGGGGAAAACAGCCCATTACGAGATGTTGCTGAACATGTGCGCCAAGGGGCTGACCGATGTGATGCTGAACCACCGCATCCCCATCCTGAACGAAATTCTTGGCGTCACCGACATGCAGCAGGTGGTGGAACGCAGCCAAGATGATGGCTTTAACAAGGGGTGGGAGGCGGCGCAGGCAGCGATCGAGATGATCTTTTGGCGCCGCGCCCAACAGGCAGCCCAGCCAGTTTAGGAACCACGCGTAATCGCCCCAGTGATCGCCTGTCTGGCCAGCAGGTCGGCGCGTTCGTTTTCTGGATGGCCCGTATGGCCGCGCACCCATTGCCAATCGATCTGATGCGGCCTGACCGCCTCAACCAACGCCACCCACAAATCTTTGTTTTTAACCGGCTTTTTGTCGGCCGTGCGCCAACCATTGGCCTGCCAACCCGCCACCCAGGTGGTGATGCCCTGACGCAGATACTGGCTGTCGGTGGTCAGCACCACCTTGCACGGGCGGGTCAGGGCCTGCAAGGCCGCCAGCGCCGCCATCAGCTCCATCCGGTTGTTGGTGGTGTCGGGATCAAAGCCATTGATCTCCCGCTCCTGATCGCCAAAGCGCAGCACCGCCCCCCAGCCGCCCGGCCCAGGATTGCCCTGGCAAGCCCCATCGGTGAAAATCTGCACGGTTGGCATGGTGGCGGTGGTCATAGCGCCCACCCCAACAGCTTGCTCCAGCCAGCCCCGTCCAGCGCCATTGCCCATTGCAGGCGTTGCCAGAATTGATCGAGTCTGGCGCGTGGTTGGCGGTTGTCTGGCGGCTGGGTTACCCAATCATACAGGCGGGTGTGCAGATAGGGTTGCAGCGCGGCGATCAGCATGGCGGGCAGGCCAAGCCGTTCCGCAGGCTCCAACCCCCGCACCGACTGATACCCCTGCAACAGGGCCTGCACCAGTGACGGCGCAAAGCCATCATCTTGCCAACAAGTGCCGTTGATCGCCATCGCCAGATCGTAGAGCAAACTGTCGCTGCAGGCGTAGTTGAAATCCAGAATCGCGGTCAGCCCGCCGTTGGCATCCACCAACAAATTGTCGAGAAAGACATCACCGTGAATCGCCCCCCGTGGCAGGCCTGCGTCATCCGGCGTGTCGGCGCCGCGATCCAACAACCCCTGAAGAACCACATGGCTGCCTGGCAACACCGCATCGGCCCTAGCAGCTGACACCGCCCACAGCGGCGCAATCAGCGCGCGGCGGTAAAGGCTGGGCATGGATGGGGGATAGGATTGGCCAGCCAGATGCAGCTTGGCCAGCAGCGCGCCAACCCCATGCAGCAAAGCGGGGGTGGCCTGCGTCGGCGTCTGGCCAGCCAGCCATGGCAACAGCACGCTGGGTCGATCCAAAATCGGCACCGTCATCTGGCCATCACGGGTTAGCAGCGGGGTTGGACAGGGAACCCCCGCCGCCGCCAAATGCTGCATCAGGCCAAGAAAATAGGGGATGGTGGCCGGCACCACCCGCGCCTCAAAACACACCAGCGCGAACACACCGCGCCCAGTATCCAGCCGAAAAATGCTGTTGGTAGAACCGGCCTGCACCGGCTGCACCGCCCGCAAGCCCCCCAAATCAAAGGGCGCCAACAGCGGTTGCAGCTCAGCAAGCTTAAGGGAAATATAGGTGGCCATCGCCAGACACATTTCCCTGAAGCACCGCCGCTGTCAAGGATCACTGTCCCCCCTACAAAACCCCACCAATCCCCAGACCTGCCGAAATCCTCACGGCGGATTGCAGGCCATCTTCGTGGAAGCCGTAGCGGCTCCATGCACCGCCGAACCACAGGCGGTCGAGGCCTTGCAGGCTGGGCAGCTGTGCCTGCGCCGCGATGGCCGCCCGATCCATCAGCGGGTGTTGGTAGTGCCATATGCCGCGCACGGTGGCGGGGTCGGGTTCTTGAATGGGATTCAGCGTTACCAAAACCGGTTGCTGGGTTGGCAGGTTTTGCAGGCGGTTCATCCAATAGGTCACGCAGACCGGCTGATCCGCGCCCTCCCCTACTCCATCCCCCATCAGCACATTCCATGCAGACCAGGCCACACGGCGACGGGGCATCAGGCGGGTATCGTGGTGCAGCACGGCGCGGTTGCTGGTGGTTTGAAAGGCGGACAACACCGCCCGTTCCCGCAGGCTGGGGTTGCCCAGCAGGGGCAGAATTTGCGCGCCATGCACCGCAAACACCACCTGATCAAAGCGCGTCACCCCCTGCGCGGTCACCACCTCAACCCCGCCATCCCCTAGCCGCATCACTCCCACCACTGGTTGGTTCAGGCGCAGATCGAGGTGCGGGCAGTCGGCCAGCAGTTTTTGCACGTAGCAACGGCTGCCCCCCGTAACGGTGCGCCAACGCGGGCGATCGCGGATTTGCAGCAGGCCGTGGTTGCGGCAAAAATTCATAAAGCTGGTAAGGGGGAAATCGACGGTGCTGGCCGGCGTCATCGACCAAATCGCCGCCGCCATCGGCATCAGGTGATCTTGCAGCAACGGCTGACCAAAACCGCGCGCCGCGACATATTCGCCCAAGGTCATCTCAGCAAAGCGTGGATCGACCGCATCCGCCGCCGCCGATCGGTACAGGCGCAGCAGTTGGTAGAGCATGCCAGCGTAATGGGGTTGCCGCCAATTGCGCCACTGCCCCAACAGCGCGGCCGGGCTGCTGCTGTATTCCAACCCGCCCGCAACCCCCTGTTTGTTCAGGGAAACCGCAAACGACATATCGCTGGCCTGGGTTGGCACCGCTAAGCGTTCAAACAGGTTGGTTAACCCCGGATAGGTGCGCTGGTTATAGACAATAAAGCCGGTATCCACCGCCAGGCTCCGGCCATCGTCTAACACGAGATCCACCGTGTTGGCATGACCGCCGGCGTAGCTGTTGGCCTCAAACAAGGTCACGCGGTAGCGACGTTGCAGCAACCAGGCCGCCACCAACCCCGTCACCCCAGCGCCAATTATCGCGACCGATGGTTGCTGACCAGCCTGAGCGTTAAAGGGTGGCATCCAACCCGCCAGCCTATTGGGTTTTTTCAAAGGCCAGCGTTACCGAGCCCACCTCAATACCAAATTTGCTGAAACGGGCGCGGTTCAGCAGCACGCGGCCATCCATTTGGTACATCCAATCGTCAAAATGCACGGTCACCGGACGTTCCCCCACCTGAATCGTCAGGTCATATTGCCAGTTCAGCACATTGCCAAAGCGCTTGCCGGCCGCTTTGCCAATCACCCCCTCAGCCACGCCCTCATACAACAACTCATCCAGCTTGGTGATGCGCCACAGGCGGTGTTCCACCGTGCCATCGCTGTAGACGAAATTTTCATCCAGCACGAATTGATCGCCGTCATAGCTGCCGGTCATGTCCACGGTAAAGCTTTTGCGCAGCTTGCCCCAGCGATCCTCGACAATGCCATAGGCCTTGGTTTTGCCCAAAAAATATTCCTCAATCTTCATATCCGGCGCATTTTTCCAGGCGACATCCTGGGGTTTGGGGGTGGAACAGGCGGCCAGCAAAAGATTCAACATCACAACACCCACAATCGTTAGAAGGAATTTAAGAAAAAAAGATCGCGACACAACAAACAACTTCACGGATTCAGCTTTCGGCTTAGGATTTTTGGTAAATCAGTTGGTGCACATCCAGCTGGCCGGTGGCAAAGCCCGCCTCGCAATAGCAAAAGTAAATCTCCCACAGCCGCAAAAACCGCTCCTCATACCCCTGATCGGCCAGCGCCCCCCGGTTGGCCAAAAAGCTTTGCCGCCAAAGTTTCAGGGTTTGGCCATAGTCGCGGCCAAAGGAGAGGCTGTCAATGCGGCTTAGCCCCACCGTTTGCCCCAGTTGATCCATGATTGGCAGGCTGGGCAGCATGCCGCCAGGAAAAATATGCTTTTGGATAAAATCCACCCGGCTGCGGTAGCGCGGAAAATCCTCATGATCGATGGTAATCACCTGCAACCCTGCCCGCCCCTGCGGTTTCAGCAGCGCGCTTAGCTGGGCAAAATAAACCGGCCAAAAGGCCTCCCCCACCGCCTCAAACATTTCGATCGAGGCAATGGCATCAAATTGACCCACAACATCGCGCCCCACACCCCTGTAATCCTGCAGTTTGACCGTGACGCGATCTTGCAGTCCCGCCGCCTGAATACGCGCCACCGCCGCGTCATGCTGCGCCCGGCTGATGGTCAGCGCCGTAACCTGCACATCATATTCGCGGGCGACAAATTCGGCAAAGCCACCCCAGCCGCAGCCAATTTCCAACACCCGCTGGCCGGGCTGCAGCTGCAGGGAACGGGCAAGCGCGCGGTATTTGTTGTGTTGCGCCGCCGCCAAATCCTGGCCCTCATAGGCAAAAAGCGCGGCGGAATAGGTCATGCTGTCGTCCAGCCACAGCCGGTAAAAATCATTGCCCAGATCGTAATGCGCGGCGATGTTGCGGCGGCTGCCCCGAACGCTGTTGGGACGCAGGCTGTGCAACAAACGGTTGGCCAGCCGTGCCCCTGCCCCGCCCTTAAGCGCATGCTCCCAAACCAATCGGTTGCTGGATGCCAAGCTTAGCAGCGCAGCAATATCCGGCGATGACCAATCGCCATCGCCATAGGTCTCCAAGAATCCCACCGCGCCGTTCAGCAGCAGGCGCCGCACCGGCCGCCAGTTATGGTAGTGCAGCTGCGCCACCGGCCCATCCTGCTCACCCACCAGCAGGGCGGATTCGCCATGGGGGAAAATCAGGCGCAACTGGCCGACCGCCAACGGGGTCAGAGCGGCCAACAGGCGCCGCTGCCACCAGGTAACGGGACGGTAGCACACCAAACCCAACGGGCGGGTATCGCGTGGCGGACGGTTGTCGTTAGAGGCCCAGGCCCTTTGTGGCACATCCGAGCGGTTAAGGATTTTGTTGATCGTGTTCATGTGGGGAAGAATCCGTTGGCAAGCATACATCCACTTGGTTGGCCACATGCGGTGGACGGCGGGTAAATTTTGCGCCACGCAACCAAAGACGAAGGCCATGATAGTGGATTGCGAACCAAACTGCAAAGGTTAAAAACGGCCAGCGCAAAAACACGCGGCGCAAGCCACGATCGGTCAAGGCCTGCGGCCTAAGCGTCAGCACCGCGGTTAGCACGCGGGGGTTGTCCGCTGCCCCATCCTCCAACAAATCTTCTTGAATCGACAACAAAAATTGCTGATCGGTTAGCTTTAGGTGAAAATGATAGCGTGCCCGCATCGGGATAAAGGGGGAGACGTAAAACAGCTTGTCGGCCTGATGGCGGTGGTCATGGCTGTTGGGATCGGTGAAGGCCAGATAGTGGTGCATTTCGCCAAAGGTGTTGCGCACCTCATACAGCGCGCCCATTAAGCCCCCCGCCCCGTTTTGCAGCAGGTAGATCGAGATCGGGTTAAACACATAGCCCAGCACCCGCGGAAAACTCAGCAGGGTGATGCGATCGATGGACCCAGTCAGACCCTGGCTTTGCGCGGTTTGCCGCACCCATTGCGCCAGGCCGGCCGCATCCAATTGGCTTCCCACCGCGCCATGATCCTGCGGGTAAAAGCCCATGGCACCAAAGCGCTGCTGCTTTAGCCAAGCAAAACGGTAGGGCTGCACCGCCAGCGCATCCAAATCGCTGAGCAGATAGAACACCGGATAGGCCAGGCGGTGGCGAAAGGGCTGATGCCGTTGATGCACCACCCGCCCGGTTAACAGGGCTGGTCGGCTCCACCACAATGAAACATGCTGCGACAAAAGAAATTTTTCTTGACGTTGGGGTGATGAATCGATAGGAATGACCCTTACACGAAATTTGTTTAAAGGATAAGTCTATGTCGCGCGTCTGTGAAATTTCTGGCAAACGGGTTTTAACCGGCAACAACGTTAGCCACTCCAACCGCAAAACCCGTCGCCGCTTTTTGCCAAATTTGCAGCAGGTCACCTTGGTCAGCGAATCAACGGGGGAGAAAATTCGCCTGCGGGTTACCGCCCATGCCCTGCGCACCATCGAGTTTCATGGTGGCATTGATGGCTATGTACGCCGCACCGCCCGCCTTGATTTGCCGGCGCAGGTTCGCCAGCTGAAAAAACGCTTGGAAGCCCAACCCGTCGCTGCCTAGGCCTTTACCTGTGCACATCCTTGCCTCAGTTTACACCAAAACGGGTTTAGACCGTTTTTTGCAGGATGTTTGCGCCGCCTCCGCAGACAGCAAAATTTACGCCAGCGGTGGCACCCAGGATTTTCTGGCCAAGGCAGGGCTGCCGGTGACGGCGGTTGAATCGCTGATCAACTTTCCTGAAATTTTGGGTGGACGGGTCAAAACCCTGCACCCCGCCATTCATGGCGGCATTCTGGCCAGACGCGATTGGTCTGAGGATATGGCGCAGCTTGACCAGCACAACATCAACCCCTTTGATCTGGTGGTGGTGACGCTCTACCCCTTTGAGGCGACCATGGCGGCTGGCGGCAGCCCAGCAGAATGTATCGAAAAAATCGACATCGGCGGGGTTGCCCTGATTCGCGCTGCGGCCAAAAATCATGCCCATGTGGCGGTGGTCACCGACCCTGAGGATTTTGCGTTGGTGGCGGCCGACATTCAGGCCAATCATGGCGCGATCAGCCTAGCGCTGCGTCAACGCCTGGCCGCCAAGGCCTTTGCGGTAACCGCCGCCTATGACGCCCTGATCGGCCGCTGGCTGTCCAGCCAAATTGAGCCTGAGCAGGAGTTGGCCATGCCCTTTGTGTTGGCCGGAAAACCGCTGGAAACCCTGCGCTACGGCGAAAATCCACACCAATCGGCCGGGCTTTATGGCGATTATGGCTCTAGCAGTGGCGGCGTGGTGCAGGCGCAGCAGCTGCAGGGCAAACCGCTTAGCTACAACAATTTGGCCGACAGCGATGCCGCCTGGCAGCTGGTGCAAGAATTTGCCCCCACCTCCCCAACCAACAGCGCCGCGGTGGCGATCATCAAACACGCCAATCCCTGCGGCGTGGCTCTTGGCGAAACCCCGCTGCAGGCATGGCACAAGGCGCTGGCCTGTGATCCGGTTAGTGCTTTTGGCGGCATTATCGCCTGCAATCAGGAAATCGATGAGACCCTAGCCGCCGAAATGGTCAAATTGTTTGCTGAGGTGGTGATTGCCCCCGGCTATACGGCTGAGGCGTTGCAGGTTTTTGCGGCCAAAAAGAATTTGCGGGTTTTGTCGGCGCAGCCGTTCGTGGCGGGCCTGCCAAGCCCTGAGATCAAAAGCTTGCAAGGTGGCTTTTTGGTGCAGAGCCCGGATGCAGGCCTATACCCCAACGCCACCACCCCGACCATCGCCCAACCAACAGCGGAGCAACTGGCGGAATTGGATTTTGCCTTTACCATTGCCAAACATGTGCGCTCCAACGCCATCGTGCTAAGCCGCGATTTCGCCACCATCGGCATTGGCGCTGGCCAAATGAGCCGGGTGGACGCGGTGGAATTCGCCCTGCAAAAAGCGCGTCAGCAGACCGACCCTACGGGCTCTGTGTTGGCCTCGGACGCTTTCTTTCCTTTTGCCGACGGCTTGGAAAAGGCGTTGCAGGCCCGCATCATCGCCTGTATCCAACCAGGCGGCTCGATGCGCGACGCTGAGGTGGTGGCAGCGGCCGATCAGGCAAGAATCCCCATGATTTTCACCGGCACCCGTCACTTCCGTCATTAGAAATTTTTTTGTTCTGCGGGGATGGCGATCGCCACAATTCATGCTATGGATAGGATATGATCGACCGTTCTTCCTTGCTGCGTTCGCGCTATCGTTTGTTCAGCAGCATGCTGATGCTGGGCGGTGCTGTTTTTTTATGCTCAACCGCTGAATCCAGTTGGGCGGCGGGTGCTGATGCCCTTCCGTTAGATATCACCAGCAGCTCGTTGCAGGAGGGGTTGACCCCGCCCCCTGCCCCCAAACCAGCTGCTACGGTTAAAACGGCTGAGCCATTGCCTGCACCGAAGATGGAGGTGGTGCCGCAACGTGCTCCAGAACCCAAAGCGGAGCTGGGTGATCTGTTGCCGCTGGATGTTTCCAACCAAACCGTGCAAAGGGAGGAGGTGAAAAAGGCCGCGCCCCAATCAGCACCAAAACCCACAACCGTCAGCCGTAACGAACCGATTGCGCAAGCCCCCAAACCCACCGCTAGGGTGGAAAGCCCAGCACCGGTTCCCTACGTCGCCCGTGTTGAGCTGCCGCCGCGGGTGGTGGTGGAAATTCCGGCGGAACTCAACGCCAGCAACCTGCTGCCCACGCCCCAACCTGCACCAGAGCCCACCCAAGCCGCAGAGACGGCCGTCACCGCACCCCCCGTTGCAGTGGCAAAGCCAGAGCCAACGCCTAAGGCGGTCGAACCAGCGGCTAAGCCAGTGGCGTTGGCCGCCCCTGTCGTGATCGAAATTCCCGCAGAACTCAGCGCCGCCACCCTGCTGCCTGCCCCTGTGCCTGAGCCAACACCTGAACCAGCGAAACAAGCCATTGCTGAGGCAAAAACTGATCCAAACTCAGTGGAACGGCCAGAACCCAAAACCGAAATCAAAACCATTGCTGCGGTGCCGCCTGTTGCAACGCCAGCCGTTACCGTGCCGACCACCCCACCAACATCCCCACCCTTGCTGGCCAAGCCTGCGCCAACGCCGACCATGCAGCAGCCCTCCTCAACCGCGCTGTTCGATCAATTGCGCCAACAGGGGGTTCAGGGCGGTGGATACCACCCACCCATCGCTGCGCCCAGCATTTCTCTGGCACCAAACATGGCGCGCGACATGGCGAAACAAGCCAACCCCGCCACTGCGGTTAGCCCACCCGCCGTTGCAAGCCAACAATGGGAAAATTTTATGAGCGGCAGCCGCCAACAGGCTTTGGGGCCAAACACCAGCGTCCAGACAGCGGCCGAGCCATCACCCGCAGCAATCGCACCGGTTACCAAACAGGCCTTGGTATCCGCACCCTCTCCCAGTACCCCCATCACCAGCACCGCGCCGGTGCCTAGTGATCGCGACGAAGCCAAATTGCCCAAAATCGCCGCCCCAGAAGTGACCTCGGTGGCACCACTGGTGACGACACCCCCCCCTGTTGCCCAGCCTGCGCCTCAACCGAGCCAAATTTTGGCTGAGCCTATGCCTGCCACACCGCAACCCCTAACATCGCAGCCAGTTGTGCTGCAGCCCCAACCGGCACCAGAAAAACCCACGGCAAAAATGCCCTCCGCCAGCCTGCAGGAGGTTTATCAGCAACAATTGGCCGCCTCAGCGCCCACCACCACCACCTTAACCGCTGGCATGAACCGTGAGCAGGTGATTGAGCCGCAGGCACCCACCCCCCACAACCAACCAACCGCTTCCGCCACCGCTGGCACGCCATCCCAAACTGCCCTAGCAAAAGCTGAGAAAGCCCCTGCCAGCAAGGTGATCAGCAGCGTTAGCAACAACCCCAAATTGTCCACCACCAGCCTAAGCCGGATTGGCTTTCCGGCCAACACCACCGCCCTTTCCAGCATTGCCAAGCAACAGCTGAAAGAGGTGCAGCAGGATTACGTGAAATCGTCCCAACCTTTGCAGATTATTGGCTTTTACCGTCAACAGCCAACAAGCCAATCCGAAACGCGGGTGATCAGCAGCGGTGAGAAGACAACCAGCATGGACGGCTTTGAAATGGCCACCAGACAGGCCGAATCGGCCGCCGCCTATCTGCTGCAACTCGGCGTTCCGATGCAAAATATCAACATCGTGGTCAAGGTGTCCGACGATGCGGCTGCTGAGGATGCCAGCTGGGTTGAGATTCAACGCAGCCCCATCAGCACCCCCAGCAACAACACAGGCGGTGCTGGCGCCTAAAATTTGGACTGTTGTTTGATCGGGCGATAAAACATGCCCCGTTTGGCATCGCTCCAATCCCGCACTTCTGGTATCTCATCGGTGTTGATTTGATCATCCGGCAAAGCTACCAAGGCCTCAAGCTCGGCCTTTGGTTGGGTGTTTAGCTTAGAAATTTCCTTTTTCATACGCATTCCGTTCCTGTTTGGTGGCACTCTACTATAAACATTCCCCCCTACGGCGCTGGCTTGCCCACCAGCAGGCGTTCGCTGCTGCCGCGGCCGTAGACATCGGGGTCGTACATCTCCTCGGCTCGTACTGGCATCACGGCAAACTCGCCCTCAGCCACTGCCTGCGCGGTGTAGGACAGGTGATAGTTGCCGGCGGGCAGATAGTCGGCGTAAAAGCGCGCGGAATCATGGCGCAATTCCTGATGGTAGAAGCTCCAGAACACGGTGTTGTATGAAATCCAGTCGCTGAATTTAAACCAGAATGAGCCGCCCGCCGCCTGAAACGCGCCCTTGTTGGCGTCCAACAGGGAGGTGGTGGCAAGATCGCGGTTGACCGGCTCAACCCCACCTGGAACGGGATCATCCACCACCACAAAATTGCGGGCGGTGGGCAGGGATAGGTACAAATCCACCCGCACCAATTCGCCGCGCTGAATTTGGAAAGGATTTTTCAGCAGAACCCAGCTTTTGTTGCGTTCCACGCTGTATTCGCGGTGAATTTCGATGCCGGCGTTACGATCGCTATCGGCCGCCTCAAGCGGGGCGTAGCTAAGGCGGGTGGCGTAATACAGCCGCCCATCCCCCTGTTTTTCCAGGCTTAGCTTGGCCTTGCGCCCCACATCGCCTGCCGCCAGCGGGCGGTCAAAGGTCACGGGCGGGTTGCGCAAATCCTCGAAACGGGTGTTGCCAAAGCCCACGCTGTCCAAGCTGGCCTGCACCGTCATCGCCGGTTTGACGCTTTCATAGGCGCGGCTGTAGTTGACCAGCGCGTTCATGCAAAACATATTTTCCTGCGTGTTTTCCCAATGATCGCGGTTTTTGCGGCCTTGGGTGATGCTGCGCACCAGCTTAAAGGGAATATCGCCCACCAGCTCCTTACCGCCTGGCTGGTTGGCCAACTGGGTTAGGCCGTCAAGCACGGCGCAGTTTTCGCGCAGAGGGCTGGCCAAAATCCGCTCATAGCCATCGTCCAAACTTTCGTTGAACACAAACTTGCCGCCACTTTGCACGGATTTCGCCAAAATCGCCTTAGCCACCTCCTGCACCAGTGCTTCGCTGCCGCCAACTTTCAGCGCGGCTTGCAAGAAGTGCGCCTTGCCGAACAGGCTCATTTGCGGGATATGGGGGCGAAAACGCTCCAGCTCCTGCTTGTCCACCTTGCCACTCTCTGCCAACGCCGCCAGCGCCACCGCCCGCACCGTCGAACGCATCCCCTCAGAATAAAAGGTCGGCGCGGCGTTGTTTTTCAGGAAATTGCGGAGATAACCGTGCAGCTTGTCCTCAACCATTGGCGGAATGCTGTAGCCATCTTGGCGCAACCACTGAAAGGCCAGGGCGGTATAGGCGCTTAAATAGGGGTCGGCATGGTTGTCGTTAGCCACCCAATAGGCCATCCCGCCGTTGGGGGCCTGAAAATTGGCCGCATCTTTCAGCAATTGGTCGGGCAGGCTGGCGCTTTCTTGCCAAGTAAACCCCTGATCGATATAGGGTTTCAGCTTTTGGTAATGGGCGGCCATCACCCCCTTGGTCAGCCGTTGTTCCCAACACCAATAGGGGTAGTGCCGCACATAGTCAAACGCCCCCTGCACATTGGCGATCACGCTGGGCGACACCACCAGGCTGATCCCGCCCACATCGGGGCGAATCTGATCGGGGAAGGCAATCGCCTCATCAACTTGCACATCCGTGGTGGT
>JBIJBF010000006.1:0-80343 GCA_044345375.1 Alphaproteobacteria bacterium | reverse complement strand
TCGCCCGCCCGCACCACAAAGCGCAGCTGACCCTGTGCCACATCACGGCTAAGCGGCAATGTTTTGCTTTGGATTGGCATAAACAAAGTGGTGCGCTGATAGGGTTCCAGCGGCACGGTCTGGCTGAAGGCCGCGGGCGTTTTGTCGGTATCAATCGCGCCGCTGGCGGTGATCTCAACCTGCAGGGTGCGGGGCTGATCGGTGCGGTTCATCACGCTGAAACCAGCCTGAAACACATCCCCCTCCGTCACCTGATTGGGCATCACCGGGCGCACCTCGGTCGGGCGGTTCACCTTAAAGCTGGCATCGCCAAGCCCCAACCGATCGCTGGGCGTCGTGGCCATCGCCAACACCCGCCAGCCGGTTAGGTTGTCGGGCGCCTCAAAACTGATGGTCGCATTGCCGTTGGCATCGGTTTTTAAGCTGGGGTTCCAATAGCTAACAAATTTGAACAGGTTGCGCATGCCCAGATCGCTGCCGCCATCACCCCCCGGGTTGGCGCCCTTTTTCTCAAACTTTTGCCGCCCGACCAGGCGGGTTAGCAGGCTGTAGTTGCGCAGGTCCAAACTTTGCAGATTGTACAAGCCGGTATAGGGGTCAAAGGCGTTTTTGCCACCCGTCAGCAAATCCAACACCGCCTCATCCAACACCACCACCGCCAGCTCAATCGGTTCGGCCTTGCCGTTGCCGAAACGCGGCGCGGCGTGCAGCTGAACCTGAACACGGTCGCGCGGTCGATACACCGGTTCGGCTGGCTTGGCGGTGACCAGAATTTCCTTATAGGGATCTTTCACTGGCACGGTCACATAACCCATGCGGAAGGTGGGCTTGCCAAGATCAAGTTGACCCACTTTGCTGGCCTCAGCCTGCTCCTGCAACGGCTTAGGCACCCGCGGCGACATCACCGTCACCGACAGGTAAAAACCGGGCAGATAGTCTGGCTTGATCGGAAATTCCACCACCGCCGTGCTGCTATCAAATTTTTGCACAAAACGGTCGATCACCCCATAACGTTCAATGGTGATCAGCGCCTGCGCGCCTGGATAGGGGTTTTTGATCAGGTAGCGGGCGGTATCCCCCACCTGATACGCTGGTTTTTCGGGGCGAATTTCCAGCACCACATCGCTGTCCTTGCCGCCCTCACTTGACCATTGCACATAGTCCTTACCCACCACCCACAGGCGGATTTGCGTGCTGTGCGCCCGCCCTTTGCTGTCGACAATGCTGGCAATGGCGCGGTAATCCCCCGCCTGATCGGGGGTAAAGCTGCAGGCCATGGCCTGCGTGGTTGAGGTGCCCTGACATTCCCCCGCCGGCTGCCACTGCGTGCTGGTGTTGGTGAGATAGGCGTTGCCGGCACCCTTGACCCGCGCCGCGCTGATCACCTGCCGCTCAAATTTGATCACAACCGCCGTGCCGGCCGCTGGCTGGCCGCGTTCATCGACCACCACGTACTCAAGCCGCGCCGGTTTTTTGGCGTTGTATATCCATTCGGTATTTTTCAAGCCGACCCAGCGGTCAAGCCCGACATAGTCAGCGCTGGCTGAGGCGGCGATCGATTTGCCGCGGTCATCCTGCACCGCGCTTTCCACCACCAATTTGCCGTAGAGGATCTTGCTGTTGGCCAGGGCGAAAGCTTGGCGCAACTCCCCCACCCCATCAAGATCTTGAATTTTTTGATAAATTTCTTCGCTGTTGGGAACGGAATTCTGGTCATCATCGCTGCGGTTGGTGCTATCGAACACAAAATCCTGCAGCTCAGGCCTTGGTGAGGAAAAACTGCGGAGTTCCAGATTGGCGGTCACCCGGGCTTGGGCGTTGCCATAGGCGCCACCCGCATGCAGCTTGGCGGTGGTGGTTACCTCAACCTGCTGGCCATCCCTGAAAAAATCACCGTTCAGATCGGTGCCAACCTTAAAGGCCGATGGGGTAAAATCGCTGACCAGCACCTGCATCGGCCGCCATTCAAAACCATCTTGCTGGGACGCATCCTCCCCCTCGCCCGCATCTTCAGTCACAGGCTTGGGCTTGGCGTTCGGATCAAAATTGGCCTTCAGGATAAATTGGTACCAGCCAACCGGCGCCTTTTTGGCGGTGGTGAACTCGCCGCTATAGGCACCAAATTCGGACAGGGTGATGTTGTCAACCTGCTCAACCACCTTGTCGGTGGGATCGCGAATTTCCAGGCGGTAGCCCTTTTTCGGCGCAGGCACCAGGGTTTGGTCGTTTTGATCGCGCACATACAGCTTGTATTGAATGGTGTCCCCAGCCCGATAAATGCCCTGCGCCGTGGTTCCCCAGGTGACGATATGGCCGTATTTTTTTTCGGGGTTATAGGAACCGGTGGCGCGCCAATTGTCGATCAGGAAATCTTTTGACAGCGTCATCACCGCCATCTCCTGCCCCTTATCCACCCGCACGAAAAGGCGGGGGGCATCCTCGCTGGTTAAACGCCTCCCCCCCTCTTCATCCTCATCCATCTCATACCGCGGAATAAGTTCCAATTTGGGATCAAGCCGTTGCGTGCCGGGCAGCATGGCCACGCCAGCCTCATCGGTGACCGCCTCAGCCAGCACATCGCTTGGC
The DNA here is from genome assembly GCA_044345375.1 of Alphaproteobacteria bacterium. GTDB lineage: Bacteria > Pseudomonadota > Alphaproteobacteria > CAISOG01 > CAISOG01 > CAISOG01. The sequence continues at coordinate 77,757 of JBIJBF010000006.1, read as the reverse complement.
ACCCCCAGCTTAGCTAAGCTGTCTTTATACAGGCGAACCCTGGCGCCGGCCACCGGCCTGCCGCTGGCCATCTCGGTTACCCAAGCCAAACTGCTGAAGTGCCCCAATTTCAGATGCAATTGATAGGGGGTAACCTGCGCAAACAGGCGGGGGTCGGATGATACGCTTGGATCGCTGCTCAACTCCCCATAAACCGCGCCGGATCGCCCAGCCAACAAATCGCGCACCCCAAAGGGAACCGCAAATTGGATATCCTGCACCGCTGGAATCGTTTGCGTGCTGCTTTGCTCAGCAACCGCCCCATCGGTGGTTAGTTTGCGGTAAGCAAAGCGGGTGCTGCGCAAATTCTGCACATACAACGGCACCTCGCTCTCCACCCCCTGCTCCAGCACCGCGGCGGGGTGGGCGATAACGAAATTGGGGCGGCGGTGATCCATTTTCACGCTAACGGTAAAAGGCTTGGCCAGTTTGCGGCCAAATTCATCCGCAAGATCTGTCGGTGGCGTCGCCCCCGTCAACGAAGACCAAAGACGCCGCCAAAACCCTTGGCGGTGCGATTCAACTTTAAGGTTGTAGCTGCCCGCCGCCTTTAAGCTGTTGATCGGCAACATAACCGTGTGGGCATTCCCCTTTCTGTGGTAATCGCCAAGGCCCAAACGGTCGCCCGCTACCTCCCAGGAAAGCGACGCCCGCTCAAAATGCTTGTCATCATACACCACCAAATGTTGTTTAATCTGGCTGCGCAAAACCGGCGCGCTAAATACCAAGGCTAACGGCGCCTGCGGGTTGCATAGTTGATCGGGTTGTTGGCTTGCCTTAACAACAATCGGTTTATCTCCATCAATCTTCCATTGATCGAGATTGTCGCGATCCCCATCAGCAGCAATCAGAACCTTACGCTCCTCATTGGTAGTGCAGGCGACGCCGATGGCCTGAAATTCTGGATAGGTGTCGAAAGCCTTAACCACCCGATTTTCCACGCCCGGCTCTGACCCTTTTGTGGCCGCCAAGCCTGGCTCAATCTTAAGCTCAACCGCGCTGTCCAGCGGCAATGGGTTTTGCGGCTGCAGCAACCACACGCGTTTTGCGTCCTGCCCATCAAGTTTTGGCGGCTTAGGCTTGCTGAACCGCAACACCCACCAAGCGGTTTTGGCGGGTTGGACGGGGGTGCTGGCAGAATTTTGCTCAGGCTCTGGCTCAACCAAGGCCGCCACCCGCTGACCACCGCCTGAGGCTTGGAAATACAAATGCTGCTGCACCGATGCCGCGGTGACCGCCTGGTTAAACACCACCCGCAGCACTGGCGTGCCAGGAGTTTTCCAAGTTCTGAAACCGGTGTAGCTTTCCGCCGGCCGCTCGGTGGTGAATTGGTGGTGATAGGGGGTGCCAAGTTTTGCCCCATCCTGCGCCGCCACATCGGCGTTCACGCTCACGCGATAGGTCGTGGCCAGCAACAACTGGTCTTTTTCATCCAGATTGCAGCTTAGGGTGCTGGTGTTCAGCCAACGCCATTGGCAATTCAGGGCGGGTTGAATGCTAACCGGAACTTCCGCCGCCGTACGATCCATCCGGCCAATTGGCACCATCGCACGGTCAAAGGTGATGGTGATTTGACGGCCAGCCGGCGCATCATCCCCGGCGGTCGATTCTGGCGTAACCCGCAGGATTTTCAATGGCTCAGAGGATGGGGCTGTTTCCTGCGCCAACACCGGTTGAACCAACAACAAAACCGCTAGCCACGCTGCAGCCAAAAACTTTGCCATCATTGCAATTCTCCCAACACATCAATCGTTTGCTCACCATTGCGCCATTCACGAAAGCGCATGGGACGCTCCAACTTGCCAGTTTCGGCGGATGGCTTGGCCAGCCCAATATCCAGCTGGCGCATGATCGCCACCCCATTGGCGGAAATTTGCACCGTGCCCACCACCAATTGATCCACCCGCACCACCGCCCATCCCATCAAATCGGGGGGCAGGTTGTCGTTGGTGGGCAGGGCGTAACGGGTAAAACGCTGCGAACGATCGCTCGCCTCCCGATTCGTGACATTCAACAAGCCAAACTGGGTTTCGCGCGTGCGCTCACCAATCGTGTGATAGCCATGGTTGGGCAAGCCCAGCTCAACCCCGCGGATGATCATGCTGCCCGGGCTGTAACCGCCACCCGCCACCGCCCTCGATGATATTTCGATGCGGTTATCCAGCGGCAGGCTGGCCAAGGTTTGGCCGTTCCTTAGCGTGCTGGGATCAATCACCACCGCAAAACCGCCAGTAAAGGCTGACAGGCTTTGCGCAGACGCCGCCGAAAGGCCAAGCACCCCCCAAAAAACCAGCATCAGCAAAAAACGTTTCATGCTCGCCAGCATGCGCCAAAACACGGCAGATGCACAGCAGAAAAATGGTGGAGGTGAGAGGAGCATCCTCGAACCGCAACCAGCCCGTTGGGTTGGGGGATGGCAACGGGCAAATAAAAATGAGAAAACAGAAATGGTGGGCCCGGGGGGACTTGAACCTCCGACCCCACGCTTATCAAGCGTGTGCTCTAACCAACTGAGCTACAGGCCCCTAAAACACTGCCATGTTTATAGCATTTTCCATTTAGCCCACCACGTCGTCAGGCTACGGACTCGCCGATGCTCACGTATATAGTATACGCTCCGCTCTTCTCGCCTTGCCTTCCTAGTGGTGAACTAAAGCGAAAACGCTCTAGACAACGAAACGTGAATATAAAGACTTTTCGCGCCGACGCAAGTGCCCAGCACAAGATTTTTGCACAAAAAGGCTTGCCGAGGGATAAGGCTTCCCCTAATAATGAGCATCCTTTTGCAAGGGCGTGTAGCTCAGGGGTTAGAGCGCTACGTTGACATCGTAGAGGTCGTAGGTTCGAGACCTACCACGCCCACCAGCACTTAAAGTCATAGGGCCGGTCAGGCCTTGATACCGGAGCCTTTTGGATGTCAACCCCCGCCCCCAACACCACCGCTAGCCAAACCGCACAGCATGCCTACACCCCGCAAGTTTTGGGCGGACTGGGCATAAAAGTTGATGAATATCAACGCATTGTTAAGCTTTTGGGGCGCGAACCCAATTTTACCGAGTTGGCGGTTTTTGGCGCGTTGTGGAGCGAGCATTGCAGCTATAAATCCAGCAAAATCTATCTCAAGACCTTGCCCACCAGCGCGCCATGGGTGATTCAGGGGCCCGGCGAAAACGCGGGGGTGATTGATATCGGCGATGGGTTGGCCGCGGTGTTCAAAATCGAAAGCCACAACCACCCCAGTTTTATCGAGCCCTATCAGGGGGCGGCCACCGGTGTGGGCGGCATTTTGCGCGATGTTTTTACCATGGGCGCGCGGCCGATTGCCCTGCTGAACGCCCTGCGTTTTGGTGACCCAGCGCATCCACGCACCCGTCAATTGGTGGCGGGGGTGGTGGCCGGCATTGGCGGCTATGGCAATTGCGTTGGCGTGCCGACGGTGGGGGGGGAGTGTCAATTCCACCATGGCTATAACGGCAACAACCTGGTCAACGCGATGGCAGTGGGCATTGCCGCAAAGGATCGCATTTTCTACGCAACCGCCGCCGGTGTGGGCAATCCGGTGCTGTATGTTGGCGCCAAAACCGGGCGCGATGGCGTGCATGGTGCCACCATGGCCAGCGCCGCCTTTAGCGCCACCGCCAACGCCAGCCGCCCGACGGTGCAGGTGGGCGATCCCTTTAAGGAAAAACTGCTGATTGAGGCCTGTTTGGAACTGATGGCGCAGGATGTGATTGTCGCGGTGCAGGATATGGGGGCGGCCGGCCTGACCAGCAGCGCCTGTGAGATGGCCAGCAGGGGCGGCATTGGTATTCGCCTAGACCTCAGCGCCGTGCCGCTGCGCGAATCGGATTTGCAGCCCTATGAAATTATGTTGTCGGAAAGCCAGGAACGGATGCTGATGGTGCTGAAACCTGAGGCTACCGCACAGGCACAGGCGGTTTTCGCCAAATGGGATTTGGACGCGGTGGTGATCGGCGAATTGATCGCCAAGCCGGTGCTGGACATGTGGTGGCAGGGGCAACAGGCGGGCGAGATTCCAATCACCGCCTTGGTCGATGCCGCGCCGCTGTATGAGCGCCCGGTCGCGCAGCTGGTGCCGCCCTCACGCACGCCGGTGGTACTCAGCAAATCCGTGGCCTTAGCTAACGCACTCAGCCAACTGCTGGCCAGCCCCAATTTGTGCAGCAAGCGCTGGATTTGGCAGCAGTATGATCGCCAGGTTGGCACCAACACGCTGGCCGATTCTGGCAGCGTGTTGGGCAGCGATGCCGCCGTGGTGCGGGTTGAGGGCACGCGAAAAGCGCTGGCCATCACCACCGATTGCAACCCCTTTTACGGCGCGGGCGACCCCTATATCGGCGGCGCGCAGGCGGTGGCGGAAAGCTGGCGCAACCTGGTGGCCTCAGGCGCCAAACCGCTGGCGCTGACCAACAACCTGAATTTCGGCAACCCCGAAAAGCCCGAAATCATGGCGCAGCTAAAGGCGGTGGTGGCCGGCATCGGCGATGCGGCACGCGCGCTGAACTATCCGGTGATTTCTGGCAATGTCTCGCTCTACAACGACACCGATGGGGTGGGGATTTACCCAACGCCGGTGATTGGCGGGGTTGGCCTGCTGGATGACCATGAACAGCGGCTGAAGATCGGCTTGGCGACGGGCGGGCTAAGCCTGCTGCACCTTGGCGCGGTGGGCAGCTGGCTGGGGCGCAGCCAGTATCTGCTGACCGTTGAGGGGGTTGAGGCTGGGGCGCCGCCGCTGTTGGATCTAGGACTTGAAAAATCGGTGGGCGAGTTGGTGACAGCCCTGAACCAGCAGGGCTTGTTGGCGGCCTGCCATGACATCAGCGATGGCGGCCTGCTGGTCGCCCTGGCCGAGATCTGGTTGGCCTCAACCCCCGCCATCGCTCTTGAGCTAACCGGCGATCTGCCAAGCGATGCAGGCTTTTGGTTTGGCGAGGATCAGGCACGCTACATCATCGCCACCGCCGACCCAGATAGGGTGATTCAGGCCGCCACAGCCGCTGGCGTGCAGGTTCAGCGGCTGGGGGAAAGCACGGGCGATGCAGATGCGGATGGGTTAGCTAAACTGACCTTGCCAGATGGCAGCAGCCTGACGCGGGCCGAACTGACCAAGGCGCATGAGGGTTGGTTGGTGGGCTATATGGAGGGTTAGGGGAGACCCGCTGCGGTTGCGCCACGATTTTTTTTCGCCTCCAAGCCCCCACCCCGCCCCATTTGTCATGACCTTGTCATTTACGGTGTTTTATTGTAAATTATAGAGAATTTTTAGGGGATATGGGTATGGCAACGGTAACGGCAGCGGCTGAGTCTTCTTTAACATTGGAGCAAAAATTTGCGCTGGAGCTAGAGAAGCGTGGGCTTGATGGCGACCTGTCACATACAGATAGGTTTGCTGAGCCGCCTGAAGCAAGCGGAGTCAAGGCAGCATTTGCGCGGCAAGCAGAAAGAATGGGTAAGGAGATACTAGCACTGGCCTTTTTGCTCGGTGTCTCCAATATTGAAAAGGGGACGTTGCTGCTGCACATGATGGAACTCGCCGCCAAACAGGGTTTAGGTAGGAAGGCTAGACAAGTTGAGGCGAAGCAAAAAAACCCCCTAGTTGTTGCAAAAGATCAGGAAAAAACCGGTTTTACAACCATAGCGGCTGCGCTAACAGCTGGGTCAGCAGCGGCGGTAGCGCAGGCGGCTAAGCGCAAAAACCCCCCAGCGGCTTTTGCCGATCAAACCAGTGCGGGTGCACAAGAGGGTAATGAATCACCGCGTTCCTTGGCTGAGGAGGCAAAATGGTGGGCGGACCGAATTAATGGCAACACCATGGTGGCCGAGCTCCTAGAGCTGGAGACAGACGATCTGGTGCGGGCAACCTTGCGACAGCTGCAAAAGAATCCGGGGGCTCTTGCGCGCGTGCGCGAGTATTTTGTGAATAAGGCCTCAGCGGATCATGGCACCCCAGATACACAGACAAGCGACATACTGAAGAAGATGGATGAGATGGAAGGAACCGTCGATCAATCTACACAAGCAGAGGTAGCGGAAAATAAATGGGAGCAACTGATACCGATGTTTGAGGCATTAAGGGCAACCGACGACCCCGCAAGACATGAGGCGATTGTGAAAGAAATTGGAGCACAGGTCGACCTGCAAGCGCCAACGAATATGCATATCGTTGCAACGATGCAAGTCATTCTGCAAGAAAAACGTGAACTCCAGCGTGAGGAGGAAGAGAAGAAAGAATGGCGCTCTAACGCTTAGCCCACTCCTCTAACCACCCCGTCAGGCTTCGCCTGTCACCCCTCCGCAGGAGGGGAATAGTTGTTTATGCTATTTTACCCCCCAATTTCCCATGCTGCACCAGCCGGTAAAGGCGCCAGGCGCGCCAGGGGTCGGGGCGATTCCAATTTAGCTGCTGCGGGTGATCGCCCGCCTTGGCCAATTGCCGCAACAGCAGCTGGCTGCGAATCAACCCGAACAGGGCGGGGCGTTGCGGGCGGGGGATGGTGGGCAGCAGCGGCGCAACCTGCGCCAGTGCCGCCTGCGCCGCGCCGCGCAACTGCCCCACTGCCTGGCTTAGCTGATCATGCGGATGGGATGCGTCATCCTGAGCAAGGGCGCTGGCCTGTTGCAGCAGCTGCACCACCCCCAACACCAACCCCGCTGGTTCCGCAATCTGACGCAGCGCATCGGTAATCGGCGCCAATTGCGCGGCCAGCAGCAGCAGGCGGGCAGATCCCCACTGCTGCGCCCATGCCAGCAAACCATCCAAGCTGTCGGCCGGCACGCCCTGCAAGCCAACGGCATCGGCCTGCAACATCGCCTCAACCAACACATCCGGCAGCTGCGCGCCCGATGCCACCAACTGCGCCAAAATCGGATGGTCGTAATGGGTGGGCGCCGTATCCCCCGCCAAGGCCGCCAGCTTGTCCTGCCACCAATGCAGGCGCATTTGCCCCAACAGCGGGTCACGGGTTTGCAGCCGCACCTGGCCTAGCTCAAACTGCAACAGAATGACGGCGTAAAAAGCCTCACGCCGATCAGCCTGCACCAACTGCCCCGCCAAAAACGCCCCCCGCGCCTTGCCATAAACCGCCGCCGCGCAGGCTGGCAGGGCTGGGGGGGTGCGGGGGGGCATCGGCTTAGCCGCAGCTGCTAAACGTTAAAGCGGAACAGCAGCACATCGCCATCTTGCACCACATATTCCTTGCCCTCGGTACGCCATTTGCCGGCGGCCTTGGCGCCAGTTTCGCCATTTTGGGCGATGTAGTCGGCATAGGCGACGGTTTCGGCGGCGATAAAGCCGCGTTCAAAATCGCTGTGAATCGCGCCCGCGGCCTGCGGTGCCCGCGCGCCAATCGGAATGGTCCAGGCCCGTGTTTCCTTGGGGCCCACGGTGAAAAAGGTTTGCAGCCCCAGCAGGCGATAGCCGCTTTGCACCAAACGGTTCAGCCCAGGCTCGGTCAGCCCCATTTCCGCCAGGAACAGGGCCTTCTCCTCCTCACTGCTAAGCTGCGCGATGTCGGATTCAATCGCCGCGGCGATGCGCACCACGGGGGCGGATTGTTTGGCCGCCATCGCCTCAACCTGCTGGCTAAAGCTGTTGCCGCTGCCCACCTCCCCCTCCGACAAATTGCAAACATACAACACCGGCTTGGCGGTAATCAGCTGCAGCTGCTGCCACCAGCCGATATCATCCTTGGCCACGGTTAGCTCACGCGCGGGGCGCCCATCGCGCAGCAAAACCAGCGCCTGCTGCACCAGCGGCAATTGCGCCTTAGATCCCTCATCCCCGCCCTTGGCGCGTTTTTCCAGCGCGGGTAGGCGTTTTTCCAGGCTTTCCAAATCGGCCAGCATCAATTCGGTTTCGACGATTTCGGCATCGCGCACCGGATCGATCCCGCCCTCAACATGGGTGATGTCGCCATCCTCAAAACAGCGCAGCACGTGGCAGATCGCGTCCACCTCACGGATATGGCTAAGGAATTTGTTGCCCAGCCCCGCCCCCTCAGCCGCGCCGCGCACCAAACCGGCGATATCGACAAACTCCAACTGGGTGGGCAGCACCCGAATCGATTTGGCGATCACCGACAGCTGATCCATGCGGGTATCAGGCACCGCCACCTTGCCGACATTCGGCTCAATCGTGCAGAACGGGTAGTTGGCCGCCTGCGCCGCCGCCGTCGCGGTTAACGCATTGAACAAGGTCGATTTGCCCACATTCGGCAAGCCGACGATCCCGCAATTAAATCCCATAACGCCTGTATCCTCTAAGTTTCACGCCATTTATTCCTTAATTTGGTGAGCTGAGCAAGCAAAAATGGCCGATCCCACTCTTATATAGGTGGCGCCAAACGCCAGCGCCTGTTGATAATCGCTGCTCATCCCCATGCTGAGTTCGGGCAGCTGGTGCGCCCTAGCTAGGTTGGCCAACTGGCGGAAATGGGGGGCGGGGTCATCACCCACCGGGGGCACCGTCATCAGGCCTGAGATTTGCAGCCCGCACCGCTGCTGGCTGTGGTGCAGCAGGGCGGGCAAATCCGCCACCGCCACGCCGCCCTTTTGCGGCTCATCCGCCAAATTCACCTGGATCAGCAGTTGGCCGCGGTAGTTGGCCGCCGCCAGCGCATCAGCCAAGGCGATGCGGTCAAGGCTGTGGATGCTGTCAAACAGCGCCGCCGCCTGCGCCGCCTTGTTGCGTTGCAATTGGCCAATCAGATGCAAATGAATGTCGGGATAGCGGGCGCGCAGGGATGGCCATTTTTCCGCCGCCTCCTGCACCCGATTTTCGCCAAAATGGCGCTGGCCAGCGTCTAGCAACGGGATTAGCGTCTCAGCCGGCTGATGCTTGCTGACCACGATCAGGCGGGCGTGGGGATAGGGTTGCATGGCCTGAACAACCGCGTGGTGGTTGGCCAGCAGCTGCGCGCTCATGATCGGCCGCCCACCGCGATGTGTTGTGAAATTGCAACAGATGGCGCAAAAAACATCCGAATTTCTTTCAAAGCCTTGTGGGTTGTCGCGGGTTGGGCAATATCACTGTTGTCGCCATGTAACCACACGCGATATTTATTTTCCAACATCGAATGAGGAAACGATGAAAAAAGTTCTTTTGGCAAGTGCTGCACTTTTGGCAGTTATTGCACTTAGCGCGCCAGCAAAAGCTGACCCGTTGAAAGTTACCGTTGGTGGTAGCGTTAAATTTGAAGCCGGCTTTGTCGACGAAAAATATGACAGCAACTACCGCGCCTATGATTTCACCAACAGCCCAGAATTGAGCATTGGTGCTGAAGGCAAAGCCGACAACGGCTTGGTCTACGGTGGTAAAATCGAAGTTACCAACGGAATTCATTTTGATGCCGCTGGCGCTCGCAGCCAAGAAATCGAATTTGACAAATCCGTTGCCTATTTCGGTGGCAAATGGGGTAAAGTTGAGTTTGGTGATGAGGCCAGCGCGGGCAACCGTCTTGGCGTAACCGCTCCAACCGGCTTTGGTACCGGCGGCTTTGCTGGTGACTACCAAAACTTCCTGTTGATCAACAATGTTGGTACCATTGCTGATGGCACCAAGGGGACTTCCTCTTCTGCAGAAGGTTTCTACTTCCGCAGCTTGGCCAACAGCTACAAAGCTGCTTTGAGCGAGTCTGGCTTGGAAGAGTACGAAAACTCCACCAAAGTCAGCTACTTCACGCCTAAATTTTCTGGCGTGCAATTGGGCGTCAGCTTGACCCCAAAAGTGGGTGACACCTTGAACAGCGTCAACCGCGTGAAAAAAGCAGCCTACCTTGTTGCTGATGCGCCTGCTGATGTAACCCAGTACGACAACCTGATCGAATCGGCCATCAACTACAGCACCAAATTGGACAATGGTTTGGGTCTGGCTGCTAGCATTGGCTACAACCATGCCAATGCGACCGATGGTTTGATTGCCAACACCGATCGTGAAGACCTGAATTCCTTTAACGCAGGTCTAAGCGGTACTTATGCTGGCTTTACCCTTGGCGGTGGTTACACCTTCAAGGGTGACAGCGGTTTGGCAAAACAATCTTCGGCTGCATCACGTTATGACGACAACGGTCAAACCTTTAACGTTGGTCTGCAATACGCAACTGGTCCTTTCGCCGTTGGGGTTAACTACCTGAACGCTGAAAGCGAAGGTTCCGTTGCTGTATCTGACAACGTGAAACTGCAAACCGTTGGTTTGGGCGCAACCTATGAGTTGGCTGCTGGCCTGAGCACCTTTGCTGAAGTTGACTTTGTTAACTACGAAGCCGAGCAAGCTTTCTTGACCGGTGGTACCGAAACCAGCAAAAAATATGACAGCACCGTGTTCATCTTGGGCACCAAACTGGACTTCTAATTCAACTTGGGTGGGATGGCTTTTGGGTCAACCCACCCACTTTTCTTCAAGCGGGAGCTTTTCACAGCTCCCGCTTTTTTTTTGTGAAAAACTTGGCTATGGTGGGATTCCTTAAGTTTTTCCTGCACCCGCATCCATACCTCCGAAAGTTTTGTTGATGTTCCGTCATGTTTTCCGCTCCTTGCTATCCGTCGCCCTGATGCTGACGCTGTTGGCCGCCTGCCTTGGCCTAACCGCCTGCAGCGGTGTGGATGTTGACCCCACCTATCCCGAATTTGAATCGCAGAAACGGCCAAACGGCAGCCTAACGGGGGGGGAGGGCTTGTTGTCGTTCGGCGGTGCCAAGAAAAAAACCGGCGATGCCGGCCTGCCGATCAACCGCTTTATTTGGCAGGCCTCGTTGGAGGTGATCAACTTTATGCCGCTGGCCAGCACCGACCCCTTTGGCGGCGTGATCCTGACCGAGTGGACAACCCTGAACGAGGCGCAAGGCGAACGGCTGAAGCTAACCGTGTACGTCACCAGCCAGGAGCTGCGCAGCGATGCGGTGAAGGTGGCGGTGTTCCGTCAAAAGCTTACCGAGAAAAAGGGATCGCCTAGCCAATGGCAGGATGTGGCGCCCGACCCCAAAACCGCCACCGCCCTGGAAAACGCGATCCTGTCGCGTGCCCGTGAACTGCGGGTTGCCGCCTCCTACGACAAATAGAAAGGGCGGGTTTGATGAACGCGCGTTACGATTTCGCGGCCGCTGAGCCGTCCTGGCAGCAGGCCTGGGCAGACGCTGGCTGTTTTGTGGCAACTGTTGACCACGCCCGCCCCAAATACTACGTGCTGGAAATGTTCCCCTACCCATCCGGCAAAATCCACATGGGGCATGTGCGCAACTACGCCTTTGGCGATGTGTTGGCGCGCTTCAAGCGGGCGCAGGGCTTTAACGTGCTGTACCCGATGGGGTGGGATGCCTTTGGCCTGCCAGCCGAAAATGCGGCGTTGGAGCGCGGCGTGCACCCCGCCATCTGGACCACACAGAACATCGCCACCATGCGCGGCCAGCTGCAGCAATTGGGATTGTCCTATGACTGGTCACGCGAAATTGCCACCTGCGACCCCCGTTATTACGCGCAGCAGCAAAAATTGTTTCTGGCCTTTTACCAGGCCGGCCTGCTTTACCGCAAGGAGGCCTATGTCAACTGGGATCCGGTTGAGCACAGCGTGCTGGCGAATGAGCAGGTGATTGAGGGGCGTGGCTGGCGCAGCGGCGCGTTGGTGGAACGCCGCAAATTGTCGCAATGGTTCCTGAAAATCACCGCTTTTGCCGACGACCTGCTGGCTGGGTTGGAGCAGTTGCAAGACTGGCCAGAAAATGTGCGGCTAATGCAGCAAAACTGGCTGGGCCGCTCGCAGGGGGCTGAGGTGGTGTTTGAGGTGGCTGGCTTGAACGAAACCTTGGCGGTGTTCACCACCCGCCCCGACACCCTGTTTGGCGCCGCCTTTATCGCGATTGCCGCCGATCATCCGCTGGCGGCCAGCGTGGCTGCCCAAAACCCCGCCGCCGCCGAATTCATCGCCGATTGCCGGCTTAGCTCAACCAAGGAGGCGGACGTCAGCAAGCTGGACAAGCGCGGCTTTGACACCGGCCTGACCGCGCTGCACCCCTTTACCGGCCAACCCCTGCCGATTTATCTGGCCAATTTCGTGCTGATGGACTACGGCACCGGCGCCATTTTTGGCTGCCCCGCCCATGATCAGCGCGATTTGGAATTCGCCCTGCTCTACCACTTGCCAGTCCTGCCGGTGGTGGCGCCGGTGACAGGCGAACTGCCCGACATCATCGCCAGCCGCACCGCTTTTAGCGAGGATGGGGTGCTGATCAACTCACAGTGGCTGGATGGCCTAACGGTGGCGGCGGCCAAAACCCGGGCGATTGCCGAGCTGGCTAAGCTGGGGCGGGGCAAGACGGTTACCACCTGGCGGCTGCGCGATTGGGGCATTTCCCGCCAGCGCTATTGGGGCTGCCCGATTCCCTTTATCCATTGCGAGGCCTGTGGCTTGGTGCCTGTCCCAGCGGAACAATTGCCGATACGCCTGCCAGACGATGCGGATTTCAGCCAGCCCGGCAACCCGCTGCTGCGCCATCCCAGCTGGGCGAACACCACCTGCCCGCAGTGCAACCAGCCGGCACGGCGCGAAACCGACACGATGGACACCTTTTTCGACTCCTCATGGTATTTTCTGCGCTTCGCCAGCCCCGACAGCACCCAGCCCTTTGACGCTGAGGCTGTTGCCTATTGGCTGCCGGTGGATCAGTATCTGGGCGGGGTTGAGCATGCGATTTTGCACCTGCTCTACGCCCGTTTCTTTACCAGAGCCCTGCAAAGCGATCAGCAGCTGAACTTCGCCGAACCGTTCAAGGCGCTGTTGGCGCAGGGCATGGTGTGCCACGAAACCTATAAAGACCGCAACGGCGGATGGCTGTACCCCGAACAGATCACGCGCGATGCCAACGGTCAGGTGGTAACGGTGGACGATCAAACGCCAGTCAACGTTGGCCGCTCAGAAAAAATGAGCAAGTCGAAGCGCAACACCATTGACCCGATGGATCTGATCGCCCGCTACGGCGCGGATGCGGCGCGGTTTTTCATGATTTCCGACACCCCGCCCACCAGGGATCTGGATTGGTCGGAAGCGGGGATTGAGGGCTGCGCCCGCTACATCAACCGCCTGTACGGTTTTTACCAGCAGATGGCCGATGCCGCGACGCATGCTGAGACGGGAACGATCGATCCAGCCCTACTCCCCACGCTGCAAACCGCGCTGCATCAGGCGATTAAGGATGTGACCGAGCAGTTGGCGGATCGGCAGTTTAACCGCGCCGTGGCCAGCCTGCGCACCTTGACCAATTTGTTGGATGAGCAGCGGGATGGGCTGGCGGCGTTGGTGGCGGCTGGCAACCAAACCGCGCGCGCCCTGCTGGCCGACAGCTTAACACTGATGTACCCCCTGCTGCCGCATTTGGCTGAGGAGTTGTGGGCCGGCCTTGGCTTGGATGGCTTGGTGGCGCAGGCCAGCTGGCCACTGTTGGATCAGCGTTTGCTGGTGAAAGACCACGTCACGGTTGCGGTGCAGGTCAACGGCAAGCTGCGCGGCACGGTCGATTTGCCGCCCAACAGCGATGAACTGGCGGCACGCAGCGCGGCTGAGGCGTTAAGCACGGCGCAGGCGGCGATTGTCGCCAGCGGGCAGATTCGCAAAGTGATTTGGGTGCAAGACAAGCTGGTCAATTTGGTTTGTGGGGGCTAAGCCATGCGCCCCAAAATCCTCCTGACCGCTGCAGTTCTCTTAGCGGGATTGCTGCTGCACGGCTGCGGCTTTACCCCCCTGTACGGCAACCGCAGCCCTGACATAGCCCAAACAGAAACCGCCAAAGCCCAATTGGCAGCGGTCGCGATCGCCCTGGTGCCCGATCGTGAGGGGCAGATGCTGCGCAACCGCCTGCTAGATCTGATGAATCCGGCCGGCGTGCCCACCAACCCGCGTTACCGCCTGAACATCAGCCTGACCACCACCAAAACCTCGCTGGCAACCCGCACCGATGCATCCGTCTCGCTATACCGCCTGCAGGTTAAGCTGACCTATCAATTGTTTGCGCTGCCAACCACCAGCACCGCCACCGAAACGGTGTTGACCAGCGGCACCCTGGCCAGCAACAGCAGCTACAACGTGCTGGATTCGCTGTACGCCACCAAGGTTGCGGCGGATGATGCGCTGGCACGATCGATGAATGATTTGGCCTATCAGCTGACCGATGTGTTGGCGGCTGAGCTGCAGCGCCCATCTGACCCCAACCCGCTAGCGCCATGAGCTACAGCCGCACCCCCAATTTTGAACAGGTGCTTGCGGGGCTGCCAATCGCGCTAGCCGTGCTGTTCTACGGCGGCAACCGCCCGTGGATGGAGGAGGAGTCGGCGGCGATGATCGCCCATTTGCGCCAGCAGGAGCCGTCGTTGGCCATCACCCGTTTGGCTAGCGACCAGTTGGTTAAGGAGCCCCACCGCCTGCATGATGCCCTAAGCAGTCCTGGGCTGTTCTCAGCAGGGCGGCAAGTGGTGGTGATCAACGATGTGGACGAGAAGTCGGGGGCAATGGTGGTTGAGCTGTTGCAAAGCGCCGTGTGCAAGCCGGCGGATGCCCTGCTGCTGCTGCTGGCGCCCGCTCAACACGCGACAGCCCGCTGGATCCAGCCGTTCAAAATCATCGACGCTTGTTGGCTGCGCGATTGCTATGACGAAACGCCGGCGGTGCGCACAGCCTTTATCCAACGGTGGTTGCGCGGGCAAAACAAAAGCATTGAGCCAGCAGCCCTTTCCATGCTGCAAAGCCATTTGCCAGAAGATCGGTTGGTGGCGCTGCAAGATTTGGAACGGCTGGGCTTGTTGGCCGGCACCGCCAGCAACATTGATGAAGCGATGGTTGAGCAGGCCTTGGCGCTGCAGCTGGAGGCCAGCGTTTATGAACTTGGCCAAGCCTATTTGACCAAGAACACAGCGTGGTTGGCGGCGCGGACAGGGCTGATCGATGAAACGGGCATTGCGCCGATGGCGGTGCTGCGCAGCCTGCAAACCACCATCAGCCGCCTGCTAACCGTTAAGGGGGCTGAGCTGACGGGGTTAAGCCAGGCCGCGGCGATTGAACAGCTGCAACCCAAGATTTTTTTCCGCCACCGACCAGATTTTGAGGAGGCGTTGCAAAAATTCGGCCTAAGGGAGTTGCAACAGATGCTGAGCGAATTGATGTTGGCCGAACAACGGCTCAAGCAAACCGGATTTCCTGCCAATGAGCTCACCAGCTGGACGCTATGGCGCTTGGCATCTGCGTAACCGCTACATCGATGGCAGTTGGCCGGCGATGCTTTCCAGTTTGTTGATTTCGTCAGAGGTTAACATCGCGCCCTCACCGCCGGTTTGCATTCTTTTAACAATGCGCAGGGCATCTTGGGTGCTAAGGCCATCAGGATTGTTCTTGTCAAAGGACGCAATTTTTTGGCTGGAACCGCTAAGCACGGAGGCTTGGCGAATGGTGTTGGTTTTGGACAATTTCTCCACCCAGCCAAAGCCCCAAAAAACGGCGACAATCAACACCAGTTTGATGATGATCATGTTGTAAAGCATTTTTGGATCCATCAGGCACCGCCTTTCGCCGCCACGTCGTTTAAATTTGGTCGCGGGATCAAGCTAACACAGCAACCCCTAAGAATTGCTTAAAGTTCTGTCATTTTTGGGTATTAGCTAAGGATTTTTACACCACTGTCACCAAAACTTCTTTCGACATCCCCGTATGGTTATGAAATAGTTAAAGCATAGGATTTGTTGTTAAAGCCTATAAAAAGTAAAAATTTTTAAGACACGTCAAAGCCAAAATTGTGAGGATTCCGATGATGAAAAAACCCGCTCCGCACACCCAATTCGTAAGTTTCGCCCTGCGTGGTGTTTTGGCAACCCTAGAACTGCAACTGGCTAAGGTAAAATTGGCCGAATCGCTGGAGGGCTAGAGCGTTTTCGCTTTAGTTCACCACAGGCAAGGCAAGGCGAGAAGAGCGGAGCGTATCCTATATACGTGAGCATCGGCGAGTCCGTAGCCTGACGACGTGGTGGGCTAAATGGAAAATGCTCTAAGCTGAGAGGCGTTGCACGGTCTTGGTGGTGGAAAATCCGTCGACCAACGGAATGAGGTGGATTTTCCCGCCATAACCGCGCACCAAATCAAATTCCGCAATGTTTTTGTTCTGGTAGTCGCTGCCCTTGCAATACACCGCTGGTTTCAGCGTTTGCAACACCTCAAGCGGGGCATCATCGCCAAAGATCACCACCGCGTCCACATCTTGCAGGGCGGCTAACACGCTGGCTCGTGCATCTTCCGATTGAATCGGCCGGCTTTCCCCCTTTAGCCGCTTGACCGATGCATCGCTGTTAACCGCCACCACCAAGCGATCCCCCTGCAGCCGTGCGTTGGCGATCGATGCGATATGGCCAGGATGCAGCAAGTCAAAGCAGCCGTTGGTCAACACCACGCGTTGCCCCTGTTCCCGCCAAGTTTTGACGAGTTCGTCAATTTGCTCAAGCGTGCCAATTTTGCTTCTGGTGGCTTCCCCCCTTAAATCACTAATGGCGGCCAGCAGTTCACCAGGGTTTACCACCGCCGTTCCGCGCTTAGCCACCACCAGGCTGGAGGCCAAATTGGCCAAACTTGCCGCCTGTTCATAACTGGCACCCACCGCGATGGCCGCGGCCAAAACCGCCAGAACCGTGTCGCCAGCGCCGGACACATCAAAAACCTCGCGCTGATAGGCCGGCAGATGCAGGGACGGTTGATCCTGCTGACACAGCGTCATCCCATCCGCCCCCAAGGTTACCAGCAAATGATCAAAGCCATAGGCTTGTCGAACCAATTCCGCCTGCGCATCCACCGACGCGTTAGGATCCACAGCGGATTTTGGCAGCTGTTTCAAGGCGTTGCTTAAATCCAACCGGTTGGGCTTGATCAGATTGGCCCCTGCAAAAATCGAAAAATCTGGCTGTCTGGGATCAACCAGCACCGGCTTGTTGGCCTGCTTAGCCAAGGCAATGACCGCCTGACAAAGACGCTGGCTTAGCAGCCCCAACCCATAGTCGGAAAGCAACACCACCTGTTGGCTGGGCAAAACAGCCGCGATCTTCGCCAACAACGCATCCTCATCCGCCACAGACAGCGGCTGAACCTTTTCGTAATCCATGCGCAGCAACTGTTGTTGACCCACAACGGCACGGGTTTTTAACGGGGTTTGATGGTTGGCCAAGCGCAGAACGCTTTGTTGAATGGTAAAGGAGAACAAATTTTCGAACAAAATGTCACCATTGGCATCTTTTCCAATCACACCAGATGCCGCCACCTGAACGCCCAAACTGTCCAAATTGCGCGCCAAATTGCCCGCACCGCCCAACATCGTTTTTTCCGATTCTACCACCAGAATAGGGATCGGCGCCTCACGCGACAAACGGTCAACCCGCCCGTACACAAACCGATCCAACACCAAATCACCAACCACCAGCACACGGGCGTCGGTAAATTTGGTAACAATATGGTGACAGGGAATGGGTAAAAATGACATCAAAGATAACGATCAGAAAAAGGGGTTAAATCAAGCCTTTTAACCCCTTATGCAGCGCTGCAAATCCAGGGTTATCGGCGGGGATCATACCGTGACGCAGGAAAAAATCAATCAACACCAAGTTGACATTGCTTTTTATTTGATCGGTGTTGGCCACCAGCTCCATCGCTTCAGCCAACGAGCTTTGAAAAAAGCTGGCCACATGGCCGTCTTGGTTTTGCGGCACAAAATCGACCGGCAGCTGCAGGTCGTAAACAAAGGCGATATCCTGACGCGACAGCTGATTCCACATGAGATGGTAGTGGATCAAGCCAACCGGTTTGGCCGATTGGCTAAGCTGATGCGGGAATCCTGCCTCCTCCTCCCCCTCCTTCAACAAGGTTGCCAACAGCGAATCGCCAGCCGCCACCCCACCCGCAACCAGATGATCCAATTTGTTCGGGAATCGATCCAAATGCGCGGCGCGTTTGGCCATCCAAAGTTTGATGCTCCCCCCCTCAAGGCTATAGGCGTTCAAATGCACCCCAAAGGCTTGGATGCCAAAAAACTCAACGGCCGAGCGCGGCATGGTGGCCAACAGGGGCTTTCCCCACTCGACCACAACAGGCACCTGCTCAGGGTGCCAATAGGCAATTTTTTTGGCCTCAAACACCTGCTGCGCCAGCTGATGCAGCGCGTCGCTGCGTTGGGCTTCAGTGTTTAGGCTGGGATCAAGCTGCCATGCGCCATCCACCGCCTCCAATAACCATGTTTGCTGGTTTCGCAGCCACGGCAAATGCTGGTGGTGGATCCAGCCAACCGACTGCCCCGCAATCGACCAGCGCACAAATTGGGTGGGATCAAAGTTGTTGTGCACCTGCAGGTGGCGCAAAAAACCGGTGCAATCCACCATCAAACCCGGTTACATGCCGCAAATATTGACGGATATGATGGATGCCCACTGCTGCTGCAGGGTGGTGCGCACAAAATCGATCGGCACCCCATCCTCCTTAGAAAAATAGACCAGGGTCACGCGGATTTCATAGGGCGGCTTGCGCAAAATATTGGGGTCAACCCGCGCAAAGGAACGTTTCATCGCCTCAAGACTTGGGTGGCCATCTTTCAGCGCCAACTCGTTGGTCACATCCTCCAACGTGCAGTGGCGCAGGGCCTGCAACGTCACCACCCGGCTGGTATCGCTGCCCGTGGTGCGCAAAATTAAGGTGCCAATCCCCAGCTCCAACCAGCCAAGGTGAATCGAAATGGTTTTTTCGGCCGAATCCACCAAGGGAACCATCCCCTCATCAATAAACAGCTCAGCCGCATCCCTTTGCCCTAAGACAGAAAGATTGTAATCAACCGCGTTTATTGTTGAGACCATCATTTCACCCAATTCAAAGGTTCGACTTCTCAACAGAATAGCGAACAATTTCTCAAAACACAAGCCACATACCGATCACGCCTTGGCACCAACCAAGTCAAGCTAGCTTTTGTTGCCAGCGTTGAGATAGCGTTGCAGCGGGAATACCTGAAAAGCATCCTCCTGTACCGCGGCAATGGCGGCAACCACCGCTCTAGCCTCAGCCAAGGTGGTGTAGTGGGGGATTTTCAGCATCAGGGCGGTGCGACGGACTGAGAAACTGTCGGCAATCGCCTGCGCGCTTTCGGTGGTGTTGATCACCAGCGCGATATCGCCGTTAATCAGGCTGTCAACAATATGCGGACGCCCCTCCAACACCTTGTTCACCCGGGTTACCGCCAGCCCATGCTTAGCTAAGAAAGCCGCGGTGCCGCCGGTTGCCACCAGCGTAAAGCCCATCGCCAACAGACGGCTGGCCAGCGGCACAAACCCGGCCTTGTCGGTATCCTTAACCGACAAAAAGATCTTGCCGGATACCGGCAGCCCCTGCCCCGCCGCCAATTGCGCCTTGGCAAAGGCGTGGGGGAAATCGCGATCAATGCCCATCACCTCACCGGTTGAGCGCATTTCTGGCCCCGCCAGCACATCCACCCCAGGGAAGCGGTGGTAGGGGAAGACCGCCTCCTTCACCGCGCTGTGCTGGTGGCGTGGGGTTAGTTCCCCCAACTCAGCCAATTTTGCGCCCAACATCAAACGGGTGGCATGTTGGATCAGCGGGATGCCGGTGGCCTTGGCGACAAAGGGCATGGTGCGGCTGGCCCGCGGGTTGGCCTCCAACACATAAATTTTGCTGTCCGCCTCCTGTTCCGCCAGTTGGATGGCAAATTGCACGTTCATCAAGCCCTTAACCCCCAGCGCCAGCGCCATGCGTTTGGCCTGCTCAGCCAATTGCTGCTGCAGGCTGGTGGACAGGGAAAAGGCCGGCAGGGCGCAACAGGAATCGCCCGAATGAATCCCTGCCTCCTCAATATGTTCCATCACGCCAGCAACATGGGCGGATTCGCCGTCGGCCAGCACATCCACATCCACCTCAATCGCATCGCGCAGGAATCGATCGATCAACAGGGGCTTGTCGGCAAATTCATGGGCATGTTGACGCAAATAATCCTCCAACTCCCCCTCATGCTGCACCACCCGCATCGCCTGCCCGCCCAAAACATAGGATGGGCGCAGCAGCACGGGATAGCCCAAGCCTGCCACCGCGACGCGCACCTCCACCGGCGTATGGGCAATGGCGGATGGGGGTTGCTGAAGATGCAGCTGGTCCAACAGGGCGCGGAAACGATCCCGATCCTCAGCCACATCAATCGCATCAGGTGGGGTGCCCAAAATCGGAATGCCAGCGGCTTGCAGGGCGGCGGTTAGCTTAAGCGGGGTTTGCCCCCCCAATTGCACAATCACCCCCAACAAATTGCCTGACAGGCTTTCATTCGCCAGCACCGCCAGCACATTTTCGGCGGTGATCGGCTCAAAATACAGGCGGTCAGCGGTGTCGTAGTCGGTGGAAACGGTTTCGGGATTGCAATTGATCATCACCGTTTCCAGCCCCAGGGCTTTGAGCGCAAAAACCGCCTGCACGCAGCTGTAGTCAAACTCAATCCCCTGACCAATCCGGTTGGGGCCACTGCCGATAATCACCACCTTGTCGCGCGCCGTTGCCGCCGCCTCCTGCACGTCTAGCACCGGTGGGGTTGGCTCATAGCTGCTGTAGAAATAGGCGGTGTGGGCGCGCAGCTCACCCGAACAGCTGTCGATCCGCCGAAAGGCGGGTTGGATCTGGTGGCGTTGGCGAAGCGCCGCGATGCTGGCGGCCGATTGTCCCGTCAATTTGGCCAGTCTGGTGTCGCTGAACCCCAGGGATTTGAGTTCGCGCAAACCCAGTGCATCCGCAGGCAGGCCATCCCGCTGCAACCGCCCCTCAACCGCCACCAAATCGGCCAATTGCTGGATAAACCACGGATTGATGCAGGTGGCCGCCGCAACATCCGCTGCCGACACCCCCTGCCGCAACGCCTCAGCCACCAGCAGCAGGCGTTCGGGCTGCAATTTGCTCAGCAGGGCGCGCCAAACCTCGGGCGATTGCTTTTCCTGCAAATGGCTAAGCGGCTGGGGCAGCTCCAGCCCATCCACGCCGATTTCCAGGCCGCACAGGGCTTTTTGCAGGGATTCGGCAAAGCTGCGGCCAATCGCCATCACCTCCCCCACCGATTTCATGCTGGTGCCCAAAACCGCCTCAGCGCCCGGGAATTTGGCAAAGGAAAAGCGCGGAATCTTGGTGACGATGTAGTCCAGCGTCGGCTCAAAGGCGGCGGGTGTTTGGGTAATGTCGTTGGTCAGCTCGTCCAAGGTGTAGCCAACCGCCAGCAGGGCGGCGATTTTGGCAATCGGAAAGCCGGTCGCCTTGCTGGCCAGCGCGCTGCTGCGCGAGACCCGCGGGTTCATTTCAATCACCAATTGCCGTCCGGTTTTCGGGTCAACCGCAAACTGCACGTTGGATCCTCCCGTATCCACCCCAATCGCCCGCAGGATCTGGAAGGCGGCGCAGCGCATCTGCTGGTATTCTTTGTCGGTCAGGGTCAGGGCGGGGGCAACCGTGATGCTGTCGCCGGTGTGAATGCCCATCGGATCAATATTCTCAATGCTGCAAACGATGATGCAGTTGTCGGCGCCATCGCGCACCACCTCCAACTCAAATTCCTTCCAGCCCAACACCGATTCCTCGATCAACACCGATCCCACGGGGGAAAGGCGCAGGCCGTGCTCAACGATTTGGCGAAACTCGGCCAGGTTAAAGGCGGTGCCGCCCCCCTCACCGCCAAGGGTAAAGGATGGGCGGATAATGGCCGGCAGCCCGATGTTGTTCAGGGCGGCGGTGGCCTCAGCCATGGTTTGCACCACCTCGCTTTTCGGGCTGTCCAGGCCGATTTCGGCCAGCACCTCACGAAACAACTGCCGATCCTCAGCCCGATTGATCGCCTCAGCCCGTGCGCCGATCAGTTCCACCCCAAATTCGGCCAGGGTGCCGTCGTTATGCAGGGCCATGGCGGTGTTCAGCGCGGTTTGCCCGCCCATGGTGGGCAGCAATGCATCAGGGCGCTCCGCCGCAATCACCTTGCGCACAAAATCGGGGGTAATCGGCTCGATATAGGTGGCATCGGCAAATTCGGGGTCGGTCATGATGGTGGCGGGATTGGAATTCACCAAAATGATCCGATACCCCTCAGCTTTAAGCGCCTTAATCGCCTGCACCCCAGAATAATCAAACTCACAGGCCTGCCCGATCACAATTGGCCCCGCGCCGATGATCAAGATCGATTGGATGTCTTGGCGTTTGGGCATAAAAACTTCTTTACAGGGGTGGGGAGGAATCGGATGCGTGCGGCGGCTTGCCCAATCGCTGCAAATAGGGATCAAAAATGGCCATCAGACGATCCAGCACCCCCGCCTCGCTAACCGCAAAGGCCAAGGCTGCATCCGCCATTTCGCCATGACGTTTCGGGCTTTGCAGCAGGTTGAGCAGCTCAGCGCGCAGCGAGCGCTCATCCGGATTAACGATGCCAGCACCAGCGGCCACCATGTTCGCCGTCATCTCCTCAAAGGCAAACATATGCTGGCCGCACAGCATCGGGCAGCCCAGCAGCAAGCCCTCAAGCGGGTTGTGGCCGCCAAAGGGGATAAAGGAGCCGCCCATCACGCCCACCGCTGCCAAACGGTACCACAAACCCACCTCCCCCATCGTGTCCGCCAGATACAGATCGGTGGTGGCGGTTGGCATCGCGCCAGCGCTGCGTTGCGCGACGTTCAGATCGGGCTGGCCAGACGCCAACTCCGCCACAATTTCGTTGCCACGGTTGGGGTGGCGGGGGGCGATGATGGTCAGCAGTTCGGGCAATTCGTTTTTCAGATACTGATGCACCCTGGCCGCCAACAACTCCTCCCCCGCATGGGTCGAAACAAAGGCGATCACCGGCCGTTCACCGATCACCGCCTGCAGCGCCGCCAGCTTTTCAGGGTCGGCGGGCAGCGGCGGCGCGGCAAATTTCAGATTGCCCGGGCAGCTGACATTGGGAAAATTCATGGCGCGGTAGCGGGCAGCGTCCGGCTCCGACTGCGCCAAGGTTGCGGCAAAGCCACGGCCAATATGGGCGATGGTTTTGGGATGCTTTTGCCAGAAACGGAAGGATTTTGGCTTCATGCGGGCGTTGACCAGCAGGGTGGGAATACCGCGGCGCTCCAACTCCCCCAACCAATTCGGCCACAACTCAGACTCCAGCCACAGCACCAAATCGGGCGACCAGTGATCCAAGAAACGCCGCACCCAGGGCAAGGCATCCAGCGGGATCATTTGATGAATGGCGGGCGCTGGCAATTTCTGCGCCATCAGCTTGGCTGAGGTCACGGTGCCGGTGGTGATCAGAATATTCGGCGGCGCGCCAGCTTCCCCCTCGCCTAAACGCAGGCTTTGCAGGCGGGCGATCAGCGGCAGCGCCGACTGCGCCTCCCCCACGCTGGCGCCATGCAGCCAAATCAGCGGGCCGGATGGACGTTCCTGGCTGGGATTGCCGGTGCGCTCCGGCAGCCGCGCCGCATCCTCCTTACCCCGCCGCAAACGGCGTTGCAGGAACAGGCGCAGGGCTGGCGTGGCCACAGCGGTGATGGCGGGGTAAAGCTTGATCAACATAGCCAGCAACTTAGCCCAGAGTGGGGCCAAGTTACAAGAGGCGGCGCACGGCAGAATGGGCGGATAAAATTCTGGTTGCACCCCAACTTGACCACACGGCAAAGCTAAGCTACAAAGATCCTCTACTTGAGATGGCTTATTTGGCGGCGTAGCTCAGTGGTAGAGCAGTGGACTCATAAGCCATTGGTCATAGGTTCAAATCCTATCGCCGCCACCATACACCTATGAATCTTTTGTTGGCTGCACATGGTGCAGCGGGGGGTTCAAATCCTATCGCCGCCACCATTTCCTCTGCCGTAAGAACCACCCCGTCAGGCTTCACCTGCCACCCCTCCGCAAGAGGAGGGGAATAAGGATGGGCTTAAACCTTAAGCGGCAGCACCTTTGGCTTGGCCCATTTGAACCAGCGGAGCACCACCAGGCGGGTGACCATCACGGCGCAAAAAACGGTGGTCATAATACCAAACAGCAGGGTCACGGCAAAACCGCGAATCGGGCCAGATCCCATGATAAACAGGAAGGTCGCGGCAATAAAGGTGGTCAGGTTGGAATCGATGATCGTGCGGGTTGCGCCCGAAAAGCCAGCATCGATCGCGGCAATCGGGGTTCGACCCCGCCGCACCTCCTCCTTAATCCGTTCATAAATCAGGATATTGGCGTCCACCGCCATCCCGATGGTCAGGATGATGCCGGCAATACCAGGCAGGGTCAGGGTGGCTTGCAACATCGCCAACAGCCCCATAATCAACACCAGATTGATCACCAACACCAGATTGGCAAACATCCCAAACAGCCGATAGAAATAGGCCATAAACACCACCACCAGCCCCAGCGCGATCAGCCCCGACAATTTGCCAGCGTGGATCGAATCGGCGCCCAGGCTGGGTCCAACCGTTCGCTCCTCAATCACATTTAGGGGCGCTGGCAGCGCGCCAGAACGCAACAGCAGGGAAAGATCTTTGGCCGCCTGCGCGCTGAAATTGCCGCTGATGATACCGCTGCCACCCAAAATCGGCTCGTTGATCCGCGGCGCACTGATCACCTTGTTGTCCAGCACAATCGCCATCAGCCGTTGGGTGTATTCCTTGGTCGCCTGACCAAACTGGTGCGCGCCGGCGGCGTTAAATTTAAAGGAAACCACCGGGTTCCCCTCCTGAAAGGTGGGTCTGGAATCCACCAAATCCGCCCCCTCAACCAACGGCAGGCGCCGCAAAATATATTCCAAGGGAATCGCGCTGCCCGCATCTGCCCCCGATTCAGCCCCAGGAACCACCATCGTATCCGCAGACACCCCACCGGTTTTCGGCGCGGCGGCGTTGCTGACCGATTCCACCAAATGGAAACTCAGCTTAGCCGTTTTGCCCAACAAATTTTTGATATGCTCAGGGCTATCAACGCCAGGCAGCTGCACCAAAATGCGATCCTCACCCTGGCGCTGAATCGATGGTTCCTTGGTGCCGGTTTCATCAATCCGGCGCCGCACAATCTCAATCGACTGCTCCATCACATGCAGTTTTTCCTGACGTTCGTTGTCCTGACGCAGGGTTAATGCCCCCGCCCCGCTGGCCTCCAACACAACATCCGCCTCACCCTTTAAATCTTTCAGGGCACCGCGCGCAGCATCGGCTTGGTCAACATCGCGCAGCTTAAAGACAACCGACTGACCGTTCAGCGCCAAATCGGTATAGCCAACCTGTTTGTCGCGCAACGCCCGCCGCACCGCGTTTTGCAAATCGGTCAGGCGGGTGCGTTTAACCGCGGCGTAGTCAATCTCCAGCAGAATCTGCGATCCGCCCCGCAAATCCAGCCCCAAATTCACCTGAGACTGGGGCAACCACTTTGGCCAGCTGGCCAAAACATTGGCCGGCAGCACCGACGGCAAGGCCCAAAAGGCCAGAAACAAACAAAAAAACCACGTGCCAAGGCGGGTTATCATGCCAACACGAACCATTTACGCCCCCTGCCCCGTTTGTATCATCACTATGCTACTTATTTTGTTGTTGACCGCGAACCTTAAGAGGCCGCTTTTTTGCTGGTTTTGGTCGGCGTTTCTTCCGTTTCATTCTCAACGGATTCTTTTTCAAAGGAATCGCCAGCAACCACCACTGGCTTCACCGCAGCCTTGGCCGCCTTTGTGGTTTTTGTCCCCGCCGCAGGCTTGGCCGCCTTTTTATCGGCAGGCTCAGGCTTAGACAACACCTCAACAATCGTGTTACGAGCCAGGCGCACCACCACCCCTGACGCAATCTCCGCCTCAACCTCCGTCTCGCCATCCAAATGCTTGACGGTGGCGATAATGCCGCCGGCGGTCAGCACCCGATCCCCACGACGCAGGGCCGCCAGCATCGCGCGATGCAGCTTCAGCTTGTTTTGCTGCGGGCGAATGATCAACACATAGAAAACCCCGAACACCAACAGCAGGGGCAGCATGCTGGTCAGCAAATCGCCCCCCCCAGCTGGCCCCGCACCGCTAGCGGCCTGTGCGTTGGCTGGTTGAACAAACGACAACAAAAGATCAGCGTAAGACATCAAACATCATTCCCTAAAAAATAAAAACACCAAAACATATCCCATCATTCATAGCCAACTTACCCCCTTCATACAAGTGCCCGATTTTTTGCTAACCGAACCCGATCCGCTAGAGCGTTTTCGCTTTAGTTCTACACTAGGAAGGCAAGGGGAAGCGCGCGGAGCGTATACTACATACGTGAGCACGGTGAGTCCGCAGCAAAGGCGACGTGTAGGGCTAAATGGAAAATGCTCTAAGGCAGCAAGGATGTTGGGGCGGCTGGTTGCGGTTGGTCTGCGGCATTTGCAGCAGGACTGCCCAGCGGGGCAATCGCCACCGGCGCGGTTGGGTTGGTGGCCGGAAAATTGGTGGGCGGCAGATTGGCAGGAAAGCTGGGGGATGGCGCAATGCTGCCCGCCGCCAGCGGCGACGTATAACCGGGCGCTTGGCCATTCATCTGGCTGCTGGTGGCCTGCTCATCATCACCAGCACCACCATCGATACGGGGCTGGCGGAACTGCAGCGGCGTTTGCTTGTTGAACGGGCTGTTGGCGCCCAGCAGCAGCTGGCGGCGCTGCTCAGCCACATCCAACGGCACCTCGGTTCCCTCAGCGGTCAACAGCTGCGGGGTGGCCATCACCAGATCTTGGGTGGGAATGATGGTCAGACGGGTGCCGCCAGGAACGGTGATGATCGGGCGCAGATCCACATTGCTTTGGATAATTTGATTGACCAGGGAGGAAAGATCGCTGGAAAACTGCTGAAAGGCCAAATCCCCAGGGGTCAGGGTTTGGGTGGTGGTGGTGCCGGTGGTGGAGGAGGAGGTAACGGTGGATTCTGGCGCAGCGGCGTAAACAAAGGCGGCGTTAATCGCGCTAAGCAGCAACGGCACGCCGTATTTGTCCCACAGGCGGTTGTCGACATAGCCGGGAATGCCATCGCGCCCCGCCACATCGCCTGAGGCAAAACCAACCCGCAGGCTGGATCCATCGGGGCGAATCATCCGCGACCAATTGATTTGCAGACGGCTGTCGCCCTGGCTGGTGCCGCCGCTGTAGGACCCCACCACCCGCGTGCCAGCTGGCAAAAGAATAAAGCGGTTGTCGCTGCTGTAGACATGGTTTTCAATCACCGCCATGGCGCGCCCGGTGGGCACCACGGTGCTGATGCTGTTCTCCAACACCGCTGGAATGTACCGATCGGCGGTGATCATGCGCGAACGATCCACCGGCAGGGATGAGGTGGTGGCGGCAAAGCCCAAAGCCTCATAACTGGGATCGAGCGAGCGAAGACGGCCCGCACCGGAAACACTGGGTTCCGCAGGCAGGGTCAACAATTTGGATTGGCTGCGGGTTTGGGCAATTTTATAGGCGTTTTCCGCCAACGGGTCAGGCGCCATCGGCAGCGGTTGCAGCACCTGAAGCGGCTCAGGCGCGTTGGCCGCAATGCCCGATACCGGCAAAAACAGGGGGCTGCCCTCAGCGCTGTGCGCCACCAAAATCTGGGTGCCGTAGTTCTGCGCCTGGGTGGGGGTAAAGGTCACGCTGATTTCGCAAGACTGGATTTTGGTCAGGTTAAAACCGGCACGGCAACTGCCGCCTAAGGTGAACACATCGGGGTTGCTGGCCAGCGTAATATTGCTAACCGTGATATCCTGATCGCCGCTGTTGCTTAGCATAATGGTGGCGGTTTGCGGGGTGCCGGGCTGCACAAAGCCAAAATCGATGGTCGATGGCGCGGCAACAATTCGGCCAATTTCGGCCGGCGGCGGCGGCTGGTTTTTCAAGCTGTTCAGCAGATCATCCACCGAGCTTTGGCTGGGCGGCGGCGGGGGGGGCGCCTCCTCAGCCTTTTTGCCGCAAGCGGTCAACAAGCACAGCATGGCCAACAGACCAAGGCTGAACCCAGACTTTCCCATCAAAGGGCAAAAAAAAGCGTGATGTATCCAACGGTTTTGCATGCTATGGATTATATACAAGCTTTGTTACGCAACGCTAGCCCCCCGTTTAACAAGATTGGTGCACGCCCCATGACCAACCATCTGCAACAAATCTGTGCCGCCAATGCCGAGCTGTTGGCGGCGCAGCAGGCGACGCTAAGCTTTGCTGAGCTGTGGCAGCAGGCCGTTGACCTGCCCCCCGCCCGCGATTTTCTGGCCGCGTTACAGCGCAACATTGCCGCGGGTCAGGCCGCCGTGATCGCCGAGATGAAGCGCAAAAGCCCCAGCGGCGGTGAGATTCGCGCCGATTTTGACCCCGTCAGCCTGGCGGCCAGCTACCAACAGGGGGGGGCGGCCGCCCTGTCGATCCTGACCGAGGCGCGTTGGTTTGGTGGTAGGCTTGAGGATATTGCAGCGGTCAGGGCCAGCGGTTGCCCCCTGCCCATCCTGCGCAAAGATTTCACCCTGGCGCCCTATCATATCGCGCAAGCGCGGGTGACGGGGGCGGACGCGGTGTTGCTGATCGTCGCCGCGCTTAGCGATGCGGTGCTGTCGGAATGTTTGGACGCTGCCCAGCAATTGGGGATGACGGTGTTGGTTGAGGTGCATGACGCGGCGGAGCTGGCGCAGGCGCTGAGGCATCAACCACGGTTGGTGGGCATCAACAACCGCAACCTCAAAACCCTGAAAACCGATCTCTCCACCACCTTAACCCTCGCCCCCACCGTACAAGGCGACATCACCCTGGTCGCCGAAAGCGGCCTGAAAAGCGCGCAAGACCTATCCGCCTGCCGCCACATCGGCGTGCACAGCTTCCTAATCGGCGAACACCTCCTACGCCAACCCAACCCGGGCATTGGGCTGAGGGAGATATTGGGGGGCGGGGGTTAGGCGCTTAACTGCAAGCCAACATCCCCAACCACAAGCCTTTTGGAAGGCAACACCACCGATTCCAACGAGGGGATCGTATGGATGATTTCAGCAGAATTGACGCGGTTAAACGGCGCGGTAAACACAACATGCACGCCCCCTGCCTGATCCAACTCGGCGCTGATCAAAATCCCTGGGTAACGTTTATCACTTTTTTGGATCAACGTCCCAAGATGGCGCCAACCCATTGAAATTTCAGAACTCTCGTACATTTCCACACGCGTCTCTACGTCAGCATCCGTTGATTTTCCCGGCTGAGAATCGGTGGTTGAAACCATCAGGTAATAGCTACCACCCCTCGCATCATACACAATCTGCGGCACCTCAGCCTGCGTGAAATTCTGACTTTCTGGCAAGAAAACAGGGGGCAACAACTCGAATCTAGGATTGCCAAGGGGATCGTGCAAAATGCCATGCCCCAACACCGCCTCCTGCTTAAAATTAAGGCTGCTTTTCGCCGACCAAAGCAAATGCAATTGCCCATTGGGGTCCAACACCATACCGGCATCGCGCCAAGCCAATATGCATCCCCCCTCTTCCCCATCTACACTGCCCAAATCTTCTTTTGCAGACAGGTAATACCCCTTGGATTTGATCAAATCGTAATCGCGCAACGGGCATATAATGGCATCGTCGGTTAGCCGAACAAAGCAATGCTTGGACTCGTCCCATTTGGCCAGACCAATAGACTGAATAAAGGGATGTTCATCATCTGTTTGACGAATCCCCGTATAAGTTGCGATAACCTGATCATCATAACGAATAGTAGATCCTGTCCAAATAGAGCGCGAATCAAATTTTGTGGGCTCATCCAAACGCGGAGCAAAAACAGGCCCCTTATCCAGCCAAGTTTTTCCATGATCTTCCGAGGTAAACAAACGCCAATGATGGGGTAAATGATCGCGTTGGGTTTGGATGTCTAAGTCACCACTCTCATAGAATGCCCGTGGAGAAGCCAAATTGTAAAGATTTAGTTTGGTTTCTTCTTTTAGAACCCAAGCATCCCATATATAGACAGTTGGATGATTAATTAGACCGATAAAAACAGTATCAACAGCAGGAGCAGAAATTTGTTGATGGAAACTTTTTTGATTATTAAGTAGGGGTCGTGTGGTCATATTTTTGATTCCTAAAAAAATCTATAGCTGTTTTTCTATTGTTTTCAAACCTTGCAAAACGCCACCAGCATCTTCGGCCTGTGGCGTTAGGATAGTCAAGCCTAAAGCTGGAGGGAGAGCATGCAACACATCGTGTAACTCTTGCGTTGCATTGCTTGGTGCAATAAAAAAACCTTTATAATTCATGTTGGAAGCCAATTTATACACGGCTTGAAGAGAAGCTGCGTCATTGCCGGTGTCACCCGCGGCTCCAACGAGAATTTTTGCGGCTGGATAAAATCTGTGAATGTTTTCTGCAACGATAGAATGGATATACGCGATGGCATCACCCTTATTACTGGCTAAGAGATCCACATTGTAATCGCCACGCACAGGATCCAAGCTGACCACAGGGTAGGATACATTGACTCCACTACTCATCAAGGTTAAGTGCACAAGTTCTGCTACTTCTGCACTTGTACCTACACTAGATGGAGCGTAGTAGCTAAGTTTCAACTCAGAATTAAATTCTGCGGGTTGTTCTGTTAGTATATTCAGTGTGCTTAGGGATGTTCGTACGGTATCAGGATTATAGTTCGTGCATGCGCGTACGTGGTGGGTATAGTCACCATCAGGTTTCCAGATTCCTTTTGCATCACGCACATAAATCTCAGTTCCGACGTTGGCTATAATCGCGCTACAAAGCTTTAGATAGGGAGCCAATTTTCTATCTTCTACAACCTGTAAGAATGTACGCCCCGTCACCACATTGTTAATATATTGAATACCAGAAAACGATAGATTTGAGGATATATAGTACCCATCTTTCAATACGACACTATTTGGATTTAGATATTTAACCAGATCAGAAAAAGCATTTGAGTGCTGGCCATTTAATTTTTTATGCTCAAGCAATGTGCCATCTACGTCAAAATAGGTTGTACACAAATAAGGGCTTTTTTCTGTTTTCATTGTATAGCACGTAAATTAGTAGTTTTTTGCAAAGCGAGGATCAATCTCTAACCGCTTGATATCACTTTCAATACAAGCATCTCCAAATTGCAACTCCGCAACATAGGTTGGTTTCGTTCCTGTATTGGCCATTCTATGAATGGCTCCTCTAGGAATGTAAATTATTTCCCCAGGAGAATATGTATCGGTCTTGTCATGACAACGAAAATCTACCGCTTCAGGGCCCAAGGCTACCCAAACCTCTGACCTAAGCTCATGAAGCTGAAGAGAAAGACTAGCCGCCGGATCTACCTTAATAACCTTTAATTTAAATTGTTCCGGTGAAGACATCTTAGAATCAGAAGAATCACCGATATTATAGTAAGCCCCCCACGGCTTTCTATCATCCCCACCCTTGAAAGCAATATTAAAATTAGCTATGTTCTTGGAACAAAAATCAATTCTTAACAAAATAATTGGTTCGCCACCCTCTTGGATATTTAGATCAACATGGAATGGTTCGTCTTTAGTAAGTTGAGATCCAGCTTTAAATAACTTATCTCCTATTAAGACCTCACCTCGCACAAAAACCAAAGACGTAGAACCATTTTCACCAATTTTTAATTTTAATTGTGTGGAGTCGTCGACTTTTCTAGCAATAGATATTACACTAATCTTAGCTAACCCTGCGTACCCAACTTCATAGGAGGTTTGTAAATTTTCTGAATCCCGAACCAGATAGCTAATTCCTAAATTTTGATCAAATTTTCCTGCATAAAGAACAGGAGAGATATTATCTGCCATAAATTATTGCCCCAGGTAGGTTTTGTAAATTCAATGATGGTTTTTTTGGATGGCTCAAGAGACCATCAACGACTTCAGAGAATTGACCAGCAATCTCATTCCAATCAAGAGAGCGAACAACTTTCTCCGCATTCCTTCTCAGCTTTTGCGCAAAAACCTCATCACTCAAAACGCGCAACAGAGCATCAGCTGTTGCATCAAATTCATAAGGATCAATAATTAACGCGCTAGTCTCGTGAACAAGATGGTTTTGAGCTAAGCCAGTGTGTTTGCTGACAACGAGAGGAACGCCTGCAGCAGCGGCCTCAGTGAAATACATGCCAAACCCTTCAAATCTATTAGTACCACCAACAACATCAGCAGAACTAAAAATTAAATTATAAACATCCTTTGATACACTAGGATTCAAAAAGACGTTGTCTTTTAATTTTAAATCATTGACAAGCCCCTGAAGCTCTACAAAAGAAGCCTGCTCTTGATCGCAACTGCTGCTGTAACTCATCGTCAGAAGAAAAACAGCGTCGGGACGCCTGTCCACTACACTGCGAGCGGTTCTAACCAATAAATCAAACCCCTTATTGTCACAGAGTCGCCCACCATTAACTATTAATGGACGATCCATAAAATCTTCAGGAAGATCAATTTCAAGCTTATCTTTCAGTAATTCTTTTTTTGTTTTTTTAGAAGTGGATCCTTGCTTATTTCATAATAACTACGCAGCGCTTCCACTTGCTCGGATGCCGTACATATTACAGCGTCAGCCTTTGTATATATTGCACGCTCTTGCCCAAGACGATAGTGAAAATTATGGATTCTATCTATGTTTTCTAGGCGTGGCTCCCGCCCCTGACGTTCAGCTTCAAGCGTCTCAGAATGATGTTCACGTATTCGCTTCAAAAGCCCAACAGAATGGGGTACATGTAAGTGGATAATAGGGGGGATATCCCATTCGTCCCGCAGTTTCTCAACAGCCAAATCTGCAACCACGCCTCCATCCCAGTAGTGACTTATAAAGACCTGAGGAGGGTTTGGCATTTCCATGCAATACCGACACAAAGCACTGGCCAACATATCAGTTACGTCACCCATTTTTTCTTTTGGAATCCAACCACTGTGCCCTGCCGGCAATCCTATAAGGTCAACGCCGGTCGCTAGCTGCTCGATATTGGGCATGCCATCAGTATACGAACTTAAAGAGCGACCCTCAAAATCTCTTGTGACTATACACCCAGGCATCCCCGATCTTTTTTGCTGAGCTTCCGCGAGGCTCAATACATAGTTAACTTGTCCACCCGTATCTACAGCTTGTCTGGCCAAAAATTTTCCACTAGCATCCAAATAATTGGTACCAAAGAAGCCGTGAGTTGATACATGAATACAATTGCTAAACATATGATTTCCCATGACTATGAAACATTTTTCAGATCGGCAGCCTATATCCGCAAACCAAAAGGCGCTAGCTGCTTTCTGTGCGGCGCACAACATGAAGTAATTGTTTGAAATATCCTATCGTGATAAATCACCTCTCAGAAACAAACAAGGAATAAAAATTTATGATGAATGAGCATATTTTAGTGTCCGAAATCAAAATCGGCATCGACTTAGGTGGCACCAAGATTGAATTGGTGGCGCTGCATGGGGGGAATGGGCGGGAGCTTTATCGGCACCGCGTGCCTACCCCCAATGGCGATTACGACCAAACCATTGATACCCTTAAGGATTTGGTGTTGCAGGCCGAGCAAACCTTGGGCAGCACCGCATCGGTGGGGATGGGCATTCCGGGCATTGTCTCACGCAGCACCGGTTTGGTGAAAAACTGCAACGCCACCTATATCATCGGCAAGGCGTTGGATAAGGATTTGGCCAGCGCGCTGAATCGGCCGATCCGCATTGAAAATGATGCCAATTGCTTTGCGTTGTCTGAGGCCACCGATGGGGCGGCGGCGGGCGCGGAAGTGGTGTTTGGCGTGATCATCGGCACCGGTTGCGGCGGCGGGGTGGTGGTGAACCAACAGGTGGTGCGCGGCGTCAACCTGATCGGCGGTGAATGGGGGCACAACCCCATGCCCTGGCCGGTATTGGCATCCGAAGATCGATCCTTAGGAACTGAGGAATGGCCTGGCCCCGCCTGTTACTGCGGCCGCACCGGTTGTATTGAACGCTTCCTCTCCGGCCCTGGCTTTCGTGATGATTATCAACGGGTTACCGGCCTGAACCATTCCACCCACGACATTATCGCACTGGCGAACGACGGTGATGCTGGTGCATCCGCTGCTCTGGATCGCTACTGCGAGCGCCTGGCCAAGGGCTTGGCGCATATGATCAATATTCTGGATCCTAACGTCATCGTGCTGGGCGGCGGCATGTCGAACGTGGATGCCCTGTACACCGAGGTGCCCAAACGGTGGGGGCGCTACATCTTTTCTGACACCATCGACACCCAATTAAAGCCGCCCCGCTATGGCGATTCCAGCGGGGTACGGGGGGCGGCGCATTTGTGGCCAACCGTTGCTGCAACCGCAACCACCCTCTCCGCCGTGCCCGCAACCGACACCGCTGATCTACAGATAGAATCCAGCGACCTGAGCAAGGCGGCGACGCGTTAGGGTGTCTGGCTGGCCGTTTAGATGGTGGGGGAGCCATCTTCTTTGGAAGGCGAGCAGGGGGAGGGCTAGGGGGTCAGCGCCATCTTCAGACCGATCTTCAAACCCCTGCGCCACCCCATCTGCGCCCCCCTCTCTTAACCCCTGCGCTACCCCTGCCCCCCCCTGCGGCACCACCAGCTCATAGCCTATTTGCCGCAAATTTTGTTGCACCGCGAGATAAGTTGCGGCGGGATCGGGATCTGCATCTGGCGCACCAGCGCCCTCCCCTTCCTCAAACCCCCCATCCTCCAAAACTGGCCAAAGGCCAATCCCAGCCTCAGCCAGCAGCAGCCAGGGGAAATGCTCGCCCGGGTCAAGCTTGCGGCTGGGGGCGATGTCGGAGTGGCCAACGATGTTGACGGCGGGGATGGGATAGCGGTCGATCAGCTGGCGGCAGAGCTGGATCAGGCTGGCCAACTGCTCAGGCTGATAGGCCGGCAACGCCGCCGCATGCCCCATGTTCACCAGCTCAATCCCGATCGAGGTGGCGTTCAGGTTTTTCACCCCCCGCCAAAAACTAAGGCCGGCGTGAAAGGCCACGTGGCGGTCGGCCACCAGCTGATGCACCGCCCCCTCCTCATCCACCAAATAATGACAGCTGACCTCAGATTCCCGGGCGCGCAAACGATTCAGGCTATCGGTCAAATTCAATTCGGTGTAATGAAGAACCAGATGTTGAACACTCTCCTGCCACGGCACATCCGTGGAACGGGGGCGAAAATTGGGCGATGGGGCTGAAATGATGTCCATGATACGAAATGCTAGCAAACAATGGGGCGCCACGTCCACTATGGCTTGCTGCGTGCTGGCCCTGCTGCTGACAGGCTGCAGCGGCGATGACGCCAAAAACAAGGCTGAGCTAAGCCCCGATCAGCTGTATCAGGCCGGCCTTGTGCAGCTAAAGGATGGGGAGTATCGGGGCGCGGCGCAAAGCTTTGCTGAGGTGGAACGGCTGCACCCCTATGCCAAGCTGGCGGGCCCCGCGCAGCTGATGTCGGCCTATGCCAGCTATCAAAAAAACGATTATCCCGCCGCCGTGGCCACGCTGAACGGCTATATCGCCCTGTATCCAGCCGCGCCCGACATTGCCTATGCCTATTACCTTAAGGCCTTGTGCACCTATGAGCAGATTTTGGATGGCACGCGCGACCAAAGCGCCACCGATCAGGCCATCATCAACCTGAAAGACGTGGCGCAGCGTTTCCCCAACACCCCCTATGCCCGCGATGCGCTGCTAAAAATCGATCTGGCCACCGACCGCCTGGCCAGCCAGCAGATGGCGGTTGGCCGCTATTACCAACGGCAGCGGCAGTATATTGCGGCGATGAACCGCTTTAAAACCGTGATCACCGGCTATCAAACCACCCAATACACGCCAGAGGCCTTGTACCGGCTGGTGGCGATCTATACGGCGATGGACATGCAGCTTGAGGCGCGCAAAACGGCTGAGGTCTTGGCCTTTAACTTTCCCAACAGTTCTTGGTACCGCGATGCCTATGGCCTGCTGCCGGCAGCCAAAACACCGTAACCCCCTACAAAACCACGGTTTTTCGGCGGAATTTGGGGGAGAGCAGCGCGGTGCCGGCCACCACGCCTAAGGTGGCCACCCCGCCCGCCACCACCGATGGCACCAACCCCAGCAGGCCAGCCGCCATGCCCGATTCAAAGGCGCCAATCTCGTTGGAGGAGATGATGAACATGGTGTTAACGGCTGAGACCCGCCCCAACATCTCAGGCGGCGTTAACACCTGCATTAGGGTGGCGCGGATCACCACGCTGATGCTATCACACATGCCGCTGAGCAGCAGAAAAGCCATCGAAACCGCAAAAATCTTGCTAAGCCCAAAGCCGATCATGCAGATTCCAAACGCCGCCACGCTAAGCAGCAGCGCCCTGGCGGAAATCACCCGCAACGGCCGCAGCACCAACAGCCCGCCCATCACAATCGCGCCAACCGCGGGCGCCGCCCGCAAGGCCCCTAACCCCTCTGACCCCACATGCAACACCTGATCGGCATAGGCCGGCAGCATGGCGACCGCGCCGCCAAACAGCACCGCGAACATGTCCAGCACCATCACCGACAACAACACCGGATTTTCCCAAATAAAACGCCAGCCGGCCTGAATGCTGTGCCAGGCGGGTTCACGATTTTTGGCGCGCACCGGATGCGCCACCCGAATCTGCAACACCATGGCCAGGGCAAGCGCCACAAAGCTGCAGGGAATCATCCAGGCCACCTGCGCGCCATAGCTGCCGTACACCACACCGGCCAAGGCTGGCCCACTCACCCGCCCCAGCTGCAAGGCATTGGTCATCCAGACGGAGGCCTTGGATTGTTGTGCCAGATCAGGCACCACCTGCGCGCGCAAAATCGATACCACCGGTGCCAAAAAACCTCGCGCCAGCCCTGACAGAAAAACACCTATAAAAATCAGCACCACCGTCACCCCGTTGCTAAGCGGCACCGCCCCACCCGCCAACAGCAACAGCGCCAAACTGTTGACCAAAAACACGCCAAGGCACCCTGCGTAGATCCGGCGCGGCCGCCCACGATCCACCACATAGCCGGAAAACAACGCGCAGCAAATGGCCGGCACCGCCTCAGCCAAGCCAATCAGCCCCAGCAGAAACAGGCTTTTGGTCAGGGAATACACCTGCCACCCCACCACCACCGCCTGCGCCTGCAACGCCGCAATGATAAAAACACGGGCCAGCATCAGCAGGCGAAAATCGCGGATGCCCAGCAGGGCGAAACGGCTGTTGTTTTTCATATTTTCTCTCTCCCCCTACAAAACCACGGTTTTTCGGCGGAATTTGGGGGAGAGCAGCGCGGTGCCGGCCACCACGCCTAAGGTGGCCACCCCGCCCGCCACCACCGATGGCACCAACCCCAGCAGGCCAGCCGCCATGCCCGATTCAAAGGCGCCAATCTCGTTGGATGACATGATGAACATGCTGTTAACAGAGGCAACTCTGCCCAACATCTCAGGCGGCGTCAACACCTGCATCAGGGTAGCACGAATGACCATGCTGATGCTATCAACCATGCCGCTGACCAGCAGAAAAGCCAGGGATAAGGCAAAAATCTGGCTAAGCCCGAAACCGATCATGCAGACCCCGAACGCCGCCACGCTAAACAGCAGCGCCTTGGCGGAGATCACCCGCAACGGCCGCAATACCAACAGCCCACCCATGACCATCGCGCCAACCGCGGGGGCAGCTCGCAAGGCTCCCAACCCCTCTGACCCCACATGCAACACCTGATCGGCATAGGCTGGCAGCATGGCGACCGCGCCGCCAAACAGCACCGCGAACATGTCCAGCACCATCACCGACAACAACACCGGATTTTCCCAAATAAAACGCCAGCCAGCTTTGATGCTGTGCCAGGCCGGTTCGCGTTGTTGAGCCCTAACCGGATGCGCCACCCGTATCCGCAGCACCATGGCCAGGGCAAGCGCCACAAAGCTGCAGGGAATCATCCACGCCACCTGCGCACCATAACTGCCGTACACCACCCCGGCCAAGGCTGGGCCGCCCACCAACCCCAATTGCAAGGCATTGGTCATCCAGACGGAGGCCTTGGCCTGTTGCGCTGAATCAGGCAGAATCTGCGCGCGCAAAATGGCAATCACGGGCGCCAGAAAACCACGCGCCAGCCCTGACAGAAAAACGCCGACAAAAATCCACACCACCTTGGTGGTGGGGTTCAGCGGCACCACCCCACCTGCCAACAGCAACAACGCCAAACTGTTCGCCAACAACACACCAAGACACACCGCATAGATCCGGCGCGGCCGCCCACGATCCACCACATAGCCGGAAAACAGCGAGCAGGAAATGGCCGGTACCGCCTCAGCCAAAGCAATAAACCCTAACAAGAACAGGCTTTTGGTCAGGGAATACACCTGCCACCCCACCACCACCGCCTGCGCCTGCATCGCCGCAACGGTAAAAACACGGGCCAGCATCAGCAGGCGAAAATCGCGGATGCCCAGCAGGGCGAAACGGCTGTTGTTTTTCATATTTTCTCTCTACAAACGCTTGCCCACAACCTATAGTCGTTTCAATTTAAAAAGTTACAGCTTGCGAAAATATCATGAGATCGAGAAACGGAGCGGAGTGTACCCATGGGTACATGAGCACCGTATCGCAGAGCTCGTGATATTTGCAGCACTGTAAGTTTTTAAAGTGGAATGACTATAACGGCAAACCTGGCTAGCTGACAAGCGAGCCGTTAAAGCTTTTTTAACAACACCGCGCCATAGTCGCCGCACCGCCCTTAACCAACAACATGCTGTCATTCCATGAGCTTTTCGCCCTA
This sequence comes from Alphaproteobacteria bacterium, assembly GCA_044345375.1. Classification (GTDB taxonomy): domain Bacteria; phylum Pseudomonadota; class Alphaproteobacteria; order CAISOG01; family CAISOG01; genus CAISOG01. The sequence goes on along the minus strand of JBIJBF010000006.1, from coordinate 38,923 downwards.
TTATGTGCGGATGCACAATTTTATCACTCGCCCGATTCAAGATGAGGCCGAACTTCGGCAAATCGAACAGATGGAATCGCCGGAATATCAGGCGGTCACCCCCAACATCGATCAAATGATTGGGCGCTGGCAAACCAACCCGGATGCCTTTCTGGGCTTGTTTCAGGAGGAGGATGGTGGGCAACGGTTGATTGGTCACATCCGCATCCACCCCATTGCGGCTGAGGTGCTGGACCGTTTTCGCGGCGGGCTGGCCGGCTATGAGGAAATTTGGCCGCTGCCACTGGCGCAGGTGCAGCGTGATGGCTGCAGCCTTTGGTATATCGGCAGCATGGTGATCGACAAGGCCTTTCGCAAGCCCACCCAAAACAACCCGATCGGCCTGCTGCTGGCGCATGCCCTGAACGCCTGGTCAGAAAGCGGCACGCTGCGCTATCCCATCAGCATTTACACCACCGGATTAAAGCCAGAAAGTCGGGCGATGCTGCGCCGTTTTGGTTTTCAGCTGGAGGTTGAGGGGGCGTTGCTGGTCAACCAAGCCCCCCTGTTCGCCCTGCACGCCGCCAGCAAGAACGATCTGTTCGCCCCCTTCCTGCGCCGCGGCCTTACCACCCGCTGGGGTGGGTAGGGTGGGAGTTATCTGATAGTGGGAAGCCATTCGACTTCTACCAACTGAGTCTTTTATAACGATAACCCACGCGCGATCTCTAAACTACCTTCTACAATCTTGGAGTAAGGTAACTCGAGAAGACTTGGAAGCTGATTTATTGTCACCTCCCTATTTTCTATATCCGACTCACAGTCATTGCTCTGACCAAAACTATCTGGAATAACTCTAAAACTTGACCACGTCATAACAAACGACCCACTATTTTGTCCATTGGGCACAGCGGTTGCAACCATCTTAACCAACTCCTTATAACTCTTACCCTGTTAAACCAAGCCACAATTCTCGCAAAAATTACATTGATCGCAAGAAAATTCTGCTTTTAACCTGCAATGCAGCAACGCGGTTGCAAAAATGGCTTGGCCGTACGCCTGACCGTCCGCTAACACGCAGCGCCAAACACCAGCTTGCACAAGGCCTGCAAATCGGCTAAGGATTAACGCCGTCTAACTCGCACCGGCCGCCAGCGCAAAGGGAATTTTTAAACCATGCCAACCAACAACCACAATCTAAACCCCACCATTGATATCCCAGAAAACTACCGCCCTTCGGAGCAGGAGGCGTTTATGAACCCCGTGATGCTGGAGTATTTTCGCCAGCAGTTGCTGTCTTGGAAGGCGGATGTGGTTAAGGAATCGCAGGCCACCTTGGCCAGTTTGCAGCAGGAAAGCATGGCGGAGCCTGACATCACCGATCGGGCATCCTTGGAAACCGAACGCGCGTTGGAATTGCGCACCAGGGATCGCCTGCGCAAGCTGATTTCCCAGATTGACAGCGCCCTTGACCGCATCAACGACGGCAGCTTTGGCTATTGTGAGGATACCGGGGAGCCGATTGGCATTGCGCGGCTTGAAGCACGGCCGATCGCCAAATACAGCATTGAGGCGCAAGAACGGCACGAAAAATACGAACGCACCCACCGCGAAAACGCTGAGGATGATGAGGCCGCAGAATTTTAAGGAGAATTTTAGGGGGCGATTAGGGCTATTCCTATCGCGTTCGATCGGTTAGGCTGCGGGTTAAGACGGTTTGTTTTTCCATTTTCTTAAGGAGTTGGTGATGCGTTTCACTTGGTGCAAAATTCTGTTGGCGGCGCTGTTCGCGGTGGCGATTGGCGCGCAGCCATCTCAGGCGCAACCCACCAACAACCTGACACCAGATCAGGTGCGGGAAATTGTGCGGGATGTGATCAACAAAGAACCTGAGCTGATTCTGGAATCCGTCAAAAAATTCCAATCCCAAAAACAGGAGAATGAGGGCAAGCAGCAGGCGGATTTGATCAAAACCCGGAAAAAAGAATTGCTGAACGATCCTGACAGCCCTGTTAGCGGCAACCCCAAGGGCGATGTGACGATCGTTGATTTTTATGACTACAACTGCGGCTATTGCAAGGTGATGGCACCCATCGTGAAAAAAGCGGTTGAGGCTGACGGCAAGGTGCGTTGGGTGCTGAAAGACTACCCCATTCTACGCCCCTCCTCCACCACCGCGGCCAAGGCATCGATCGCCGCCGCCAAACAGGGCAAACACTTGGCGCTGCATATGGCGTTGATGGAGTTGAAACAGCCGCTTGAGGAGCCTTTGCTGTTTGAAACCGCCGCCAAGGCCGGTCTTGATGTCGAAAAACTGAAAAAAGACATGGAAAGCCCTGCGGTGATTGCCGCGTCTGAGCGCACCAGCAAGCTGGGGCAAGACCTGCTGATTCGCGGCACCCCCTTTATGATTATCGGCGACAAGGTTTTTCCTGGCGCCCTGCAGGAGGAGGCCTTGAAGGCAGCGATTGCGGATGCCAGAAAGCCGGATAAAAAATCCCCAGAAAAGAACTAGTCGGCTTGTTGCGTTTCAGGCAGGATCAGGAACCAAGATGAACCCAGATTCTGCGGACGCGATCCCCTCTCCCGCCCCCAACAATATCCCCACCTTCGCGGTCAGCGAATTGGCGCAGGCGGTGCGCCGGCGCCTGGAAAGTGATTTTGAACGGGTGCGGGTGCGCGGCGAAATTTCTGGCTGCAAACTGCACTCCAGCGGCCATGCCTATTTAAGTTTAAAGGATGAGGGCAGCGTTTTGGCCTCAATCTGCTGGCGTGGCGTGGCGGGCAAATTCAAACAATGGCTACAAGATGGGCTTGAGGTGATTGCCACCGGCCAGCTAACCACCTATCCTGGCCGTTCCCAATACCAACTGGTCATCGATCATATCGAACCCGCCGGTGTTGGCGCGCTGCTGAAAATGATTGAGGATCGCAAGAAAAAACTGGCGGCTGAGGGGTTGTTTGACCCCGCCCGCAAGCGCCCCCTGCCCTTTTTGCCAACCGTCATCGCCGTGATTACCAGCCCAACCGGCGCGGTGATTCGCGACATTTTGCACCGACTGAACGATCGTTGCCCGGTGCGGGTGTTGGTGTATCCGGTGGCGGTGCAGGGCGATGGAGCCGCCGCGCAAATCGCTGCCGCCATCGAACAGCTCAACCAATTGCCGCTCAATGATGGGGCCATCCCCCGCCCTGACCTGCTCATCATCGCCCGCGGTGGCGGCAGTGTTGAGGATCTGATGCCTTTTAATGAAGAGGTGGTGGTGCGGGCGGCGGCGGGCAGCAGCATTCCGCTGATTTCGGCGGTCGGGCATGAAACCGATCACACCCTGATCGACTTGGTCGCCGATCTGCGAGCGCCCACGCCAACCGCGGCGGCCGAAATGGCGGTGCCGGTCAAAACCCAGCTGATTTTGCAGCTGCAAGATCACCACCAACGGCTAAGCCGCGGCGCGCTGCAACAGCTGGCCAGCCGCCAGACCCTGCTGCAGCATTTAAACCCCGCCCACCCCGCACGGCTGCTGCTGTTTGCCCAACAACGGCTGGATGATCTAAGCGCCCGCCTGCGCCCTGCGGCAACCACGCCCTATCAACGGGGGGTGCAGGCCTATAGCACCCTTCCCCTTCGGTTGCATCAGACGGTTGAACGGCTGTTTGGCCAAGCTGAAGAAAAGATTTTGGCGCCGGCCGCGCGGCTAGCCCCGATTCTGCAACAGCTTTGGCAAAGCCGCAGCCACAGCCTGGAAATGACCGGCCGACTGCTGACCCAATTGTCGTACCAGCAAACCCTGGCGCGCGGCTTTGTGATGGTGCAGCGGGCCTCCAGCGACCCCAGCAAAAGCGGCACCATTGTAAGCAGCTGCGCAGCGCTTGACCCCACCACCCCAACCGCCATCAATTTGGTGTTTGCCGATGGGGTTTGCCCCGCCCAAGCCTATCCCGCCACCACTGCCGCCGCCCAACCAACCCCGCCCGCAAAGCTGGCCAAGCCCCGATCAGCAACCGCCGCGCAAAATCTGGATTTTTTCTCCAGCTAGGCCGGCACGGCGGCGCGGCAAAACTGTAACAAATTTGCAACATTTTTCAGGAAAAACGTGATTTTTCACACGCTTTGCCTTGGTTGCCTTGACAGGTTGCGGGGGGGTATACATTGTTTGAACCTAGCGGTGTGCAAAAGCGGTGTCGTTGAAAAACATCAATTTTGTCATCGTTGCCAAAGTTAACCGATGACTTTCTGGTCATTACCCCCAATTTAAACCTGTGAATTCTAAGAGGAATACGATGTACAAAAACCTTTTGGTCGCTTTTGCTGCTGTCGCCCTGTTGGCTGCTTGCGATTCTTCATCCGACAACGCTGATGCACTGAAAGGTGCGGGCAATGCCGGCGCTGCTGGCCGCGGCGCTGGCGCTACTGCCGGTGCACCAACCCCTGGTTCGGCCGCTGACTTTGTGGTCAATGTTGGCGACCGCGTGTTTTTTGACTACAACCAATCCGATGTAAAAGCTGATGGCAAACAAGTTTTGGACCGTCAGGCCGCTTGGTTGAAGCAATACGCCAGCACCAAAATTGTGGTTGAGGGTCATGCGGATGAGCGCGGAACCCGTGAGTACAACATTGCGCTTGGCGAACGCCGTGCAATTTCCACCAAAAACTACTTGGTTAGCAAAGGCGTAGACGCCAAACGCGTTGAAACCATCAGCTATGGTAAAGAGCGTCCAGCCGTTGTTGGTTCTAACGAGGCTGCTTGGTCACAAAACCGTCGTTCGGTGACTGTTGTCCAAGAAGCAGGTGCTAGCGCACTTTAGTTTTTGCTGTAATGTTGCCATCATCTTGGGATAAAACTTAGACTATGATGATGGTAACAACAGTGATGACGAAAAAAAGCAAGTTTTTCAGGGCGGCTCTTGTAGCTGCCCTGTTGTTTTTGGGGTCAACCCCCCTATCAATTCCTACGCCCAGCTTGGCACAAAGCAATGCGGACCTGCAAAGCCTGACCGAGCGGTTAAACCGCCTAGACCGCGACATGGTCACGATGCGCCGCCAGGTTTTCCGTGGCGAAAGCGGTGCCGCTCCATCATCAGGGGTCGATACCAGCGGCCAAATCAACGAGAATTTAAGCGAACGGATCAACGATCTTGAGGCTTCCCTAAGAAACCTGACCGGTCAGGTGGAACAGCAATCCTTTACCATCCGCCAGGAAAACACCCAATTGAAAGAACGGGTGAGTGAGATGGATTTGCGGTTGCGCAAGATGGAATCCAGCCTGTCGCTGCTGTCCGCCGCGGCGCAAGCATCCCAACAGAACGCCGCTGCGCAAAATACGGGCGCCGCGCCATCTCCTGCCCCTGCAGCTGCCCCCGCAGGAATCGCCAACAACGCCATCACCGTGCCGCCTGAGCCGAACGGCAAGGCACCTGCTGCCAACACGCCTGCCCCAACCACGACCAGTGGCCAGCTAGGCGTGCTGAAAACCGATCCACAGGGAAAAACCAAGGCGATTGCCGACCCCAAGGTGATTACCAGCGCCACACCAGCGGCGCCCGCCCCCGCTGCCAAGCCAGCTGAGGAAAAACCTGCGGCTGCTGCAACGCCCACCAGTGGCCGCGATCAATACAACCGCGCCTTTTCCTATCTGCAGCAGATGAACTACGCTGAGGCGGAAAAGTCGTTCAAGGGCTATATCGCCGCCAATCCCAGCGAAAGCCTGACCGGCAACGCCCTGTTTTGGCTTGGGGAAACCTATACCGCACAAAAAAACTATGCTGAGGCCGCCAGCCAGTATTTGGAAAGCTACCGCAAATTTCCCAAGGGCAGCAAATCGGTGGAAAGCCTGTTAAAACTGGGCTCAAGCCTGGGCGCGATGGGCGAAAAGGCCCAGGCCTGCCAAAGCTTTGACCGATTGTTAAAGGAGCATCCCGACGCCCCCTCCTCCCTCAAACAACGCGCCGATACTGAGAAAAAGCAGCTAAGCTGTCCTTAAGGATAAAATTTCTTGACAATAAAGAATATTTAGATTGAATAAAATCTGTTTCCAGCAACTTCTATTTTTCAGGAGCGTTTTTATGAGTCAAGACAACAACCAACAACCAACAACCAAGTAGATGATTCTACACAAGAACAGCAAGCGGAGAACAATCCGGCTCCGACTGTAGAAAGCCCTGCAACGGCTAATGCGAACTTTTGGGAAAATCAGATTGCGGTGGAGTCTCGACTAATCCGCCAGATGTAAACACAACCACGGGGGGGTGCGCAACAGCTTTCCGTTGCCGCCGCCCCCTTTTTTTTCTTCTCAACAACATTTAGCCGCCTACAACCTAATCCCCCATTTGGGCAGCAGCCACAGGCCTAAAAAATACAGCCCGATGGTTAACAGGCAGGACAGAGCCATGCTGGGCCAAAAGCCAAAACCGTGACGCAGCAGCAACGGCATTACCAAAAACATCGGCAGAGACGGCAAAACAAACCAAAAGGTTGCCTCTGAATGCGCCGCGATGCGGGCGTTGTCTTGGGTGTCATGCCACAGCCAAATCATGCCAAGAATCGATACCAGCGGCAGTGAGGCAAACATGGCACCAAGAGCCGGGCTGCGCTTGGCCGTTTCCGCAACAATGGCCACGATCAGGCCAGACAAGGCCGCCTTGACAAGAAAATACAGCAACACACCCCCTATCAAATCCCTCCCCTAAAGCAGGGTTTTTTGCGCCTCAGTCGTGGCGGGTGGGGTGGGCGCGCCATCGCTGTCATCCCCCTCACGGGCGATGCGGGAGACGGATACGACGCGGTCGTCATCCTCAAACTTAAACAACGTCACGCCCTGGGTGCGGCGGCCGGCGATGCGGATGCCGGCTACTGGGCAGCGGATCATCTGCCCGCCGCTGGTCACCAGAATGATTTCGTCGCGGTCGTCAACCGGGAAGCTGTCGATCACCTTGCCGACTTTTGGGGTCACCTCCATCGTCAAAATGCCGCTGCCGCCACGCCCTGTGGTGCGATAGGCATAGGCGCTGCTGCGTTTGCCAAAGCCCCCCTCGGTCACCGTCAGAATAAACTCCTCCTGCGCCTGCAGCTGCTGGATCATGTCGTCGCTGATCGTCACGCCGTTGGCTGTGTCGCCCTCATCCCCATCGTCCCCTAGGGCATCCTCGCTTAAGCTGGCGGCGCGGCGTTGGGCAGCGGCGTAGCGCAAATAGGCATCGCGATCCTCAGCCGTCGCGGCCACATGGGTCAGGGCGGTCATCGCCACCACCACATCGCCCTTGGCCAACTTAATGCCACGCACACCGGTTGAGGCACGGCTTTGGAACACCCGCACGTCATCCACCGCAAAGCGAATCCCCTTGCCCTCGCGCGTTACCAACAAAATATCCTGGCCATCGTGGCACAGCTGGACGGCGATCAACTTCTCCCCCTCCTCCAACTTCATCGCCAATTTGCCGTTGGATTTGATGTTGCGAAAATCGCTTAGGTCATTACGGCGCACGGTGCCGTGGCTGGTGGCAAACATCAAAAAGCCGATGTCGGAATCTTTGGTTACAGCTGCATCCGGTTCAGCATTCGCGGCAGAATCAACCGCGGCCAGCAGGGCGCGATCTAGCGGCAGCACAGCGGCAATCTTTTCATCTTTTTGCAACGGCAACAAATTCACCATCGCCTTGCCGCGCGCCTGGGGCGTGCTTAGCGGCAATTTGTAAACCTTAAGCTCAAAGGCACGGCCGTTGTTGGTAAAAAACAGCACGGGGTCGTGGGTGTTGGCCACAAACACCTCGGTCACCGCATCCTCATCGCGCGTGGTCATGCCCAACCTGCCCTTGCCGCCACGCCGCTGCGCGCGGTAACTGTCCACCGGCACCCGCTTTACATAGCCACTGTGGCTGATGGTCACCACCATATCTTCGGGAACGATCAGATCTTCCTCATTCTGCCCAGCGCCATCGGCGTCCATAATCTGGGTACGACGGGGGGTGGCAAATTTTTCCTTAAATTCGGTCAACTCGCCGCGCATCACCTCAATCCGCCGCGCACGGCTGGCCAAAATCGCCAAGAAGTCTTGAATTTGCTTAACCAGCTCCTCCAACTCGGCGCGGATTTTGTCGCGCTCAAGCCCGGTCAGGCGTTGCAAGCGCAGCTCAAGAATCGCCTTGGCCTGCGCCTGGCTCAGGCGATAGCTGTTTTGCTCGGCTGGCAATTGGGTTTCGACCAGGCGGATCAGCGGCATCACCGATTCGGCCGGCCAATCCCGCGCCAACAAAGCCTCCCGCGCCGCAGCCGGATCGGGCGCGTGGCGAATCACCCGAATCACCTCATCCACATTGGCCACCGATACCGCCAGACCAATCAACACATGCGCCCTCTCCCGCGCCTGGCGCAGGTCAAAGGCGGTGCGTTTGGTAATCACCTCCTCCCGGAATTCCAGGAAGTGGCGCAACATATCTTTTAAGCTCAACGTCAGCGGCTGCCCATGCACCAGGGCCAGCGCGTTGACGCCAAAGCTGGTTTGCAACGCGGTGTGTTTGTACAATTGGTTCAGCACGATTTCGGCCACCGCATCGCGCTTTAGCTCAATCACCACCCGCACGCCATCGCGGTCGGATTCATCGCGCACATCGCTGATGCCCTCAACAATTTTTTCCTCAACCGCCTCAGCGATCCGCTCAATCATCCGCGCCTTGTTTACCTGATAGGGAATTTCTGAGATGATGATCGCCTCGCGATCCTTGCGCACCTCCTCAATACTCGTGCGGGCGCGCATCAACACGCTGCCCCGCCCGTTGGTGGCGGCGTCACGGCAGCCCACCCGCCCCATGATCAGCGCGCCGGTGGGAAAATCGGGGCCTGGAATCAGCTGCAACAAATCGGCCACGGTTAGATCGGGGTTGTCCAGCAACGCCAAACAGCCATCAATCACCTCCCCCAAATTGTGGGGCGGGATGTTGGTGGCCATCCCCACCGCAATCCCCCCCGCGCCGTTGACCAGCAGGTTGGGATAGCGGGCGGGCAGCACCGTTGGCTCCTGCATCGATTCGTCATAGTTGGGCTGAAACGCCACCGTTTCCTTGTCGATATCCGCCAACAACGCCTCAGACGCGGTGGCCAAGCGTGCCTCGGTATAGCGCATGGCGGCGGCGGGATCGCCATCCAAGCTGCCAAAATTGCCCTGCCCCTCAATCAAGGGCAAGCGCATCGAGAAATCCTGCGCCATCCGCACCAACGCATCATAAATCGCGCTGTCGCCATGCGGGTGGTATTTGCCCATCACATCACCGACAATCCGCGCCGATTTGCGGAACGGGCGGTTCCACGTGTACCCACCCTCAAGCATCGCGTACAGAATCCGCCGGTGCACGGGCTTTAGCCCATCGCGCACATCGGGCAGCGCGCGCGACACAATCACGCTCATCGCGTAATCCAAATAGCTGCGCCGCATCTCCTCCACCAAACTGGTGGGGCGAACGTCGGGGGTATAGGTTAAGATGTCATCGGTCATGCTGGCGGTTGTACCACGGCGTTGCGGGCTTGGCTAGCGTGGCGTTGCGCTATCTTTTCTGTGCAGCTGCGGCCAGCACATGTTGGATGGCCTCCGTGACGGAGTAACAGGGAGTATGAAAGACCACACCCTCTTCTTCTGGTTCTTCTGGTTCTTTGGTAAAACGTTCAAAATATTCTGGAAATCCATCTCGATCACACTCCCGAAGCATTGACCCGAATTCCTGAGGCTTCCATATGGTGTCTAACTTAGGAACCCAAATGATAGGCTGATGGAAAGTAAGTTGTTCCATTGTCGGCTGCCAACAATCTACAGCATCACTGCGGATTATCACGCCCGTTTCATCGGTTGGAAGCGCCACAACCATTTGCGGCTGATGGGGTGGCTCTATACTCTTAAGGGCAAAAACCTGCGCACCATCGATTCGACCGGCCATCAATTCTGCGTCCTCAAGGCTCTGAATACAGGCTTTGTTGAAAGGTATGGCTCCATTATCCGTCCTCTCAGGGGTATAGAGTTTCGTATAGCTAAAAAGCAACCGACCTTCACGTGATGGAACCGTTATATTCGCGAATATCCTTGAATCTTTCCCAACTTCAGAAGCATTCAAATTGTAGGGTTCGGGTGCCTCGGGTATCCATAATACCTTGATCACCACAGGCGGCGGCGGTGGTGAACCTGCACCATCATCCGAAGGACCCGGAGGAGGATCACCACCCTCACCCGCGCCGCCACGGCCATTTCTGCGACCGTTATCATCATCGTCTCCGCCGCCGCCCTCTGCCCGTGCTGCCGCTGTTCTGCGTTGCGCTTCCGCCGCAAGCAGATCACCCTCGTTAACCGTCTCAGTAGTCCGAACGTCAGGTATCCCACGAAACGCAACGACGAGCATTCTTTTCTCCCCAACCAAGAAAAATCATTTTTAAAAGTAAAAATTTTATAAACCACTACAACTTATTTGTAAATATCTTTTATCCATCCACGCTCACAACCCCCTAACCGCGCCACCGCCTACACGGTCGTGACACCCCCAACAACCCACTTGCGTTTGGCACAAGCGTTGGCTAGATTGGCGGGTTCTATAAAAACCGTTTTTGCAGCATTCTTTAGGGGGAAGTACCATGACCGAAATTTTGGCGATTCAGGCCACCGCACGGGGCGATTTGGGCACCGGTAATGCTAGGGCGGCGCGGCGGGCGGGCAGCGTGCCGGCGATTATCTATGGCAACAACTTGGCGCCTACCCCCATCACCATTGCGCCCCGCCCGATTGAGGTCGCCCTCAACAAGCCTGGCTTTTACACCAAGTTGTTCGACGTAACGGTTGACGGTGCCACCGTGCGCACCGTGGTCCGCGCCATTCAGTTTCACCCGGTTAACGACCGCATTTTGCATCTGGATTTCCAGCGCGTCGACCCCAACTCCACCATCCGGGTTGAGGTGCCGTTGGTTTTTGTCGACCATGCCGAATCTTTGGGCCTGAAAAGCGGCGGCGTGCTGAACGTCATCCTGCACAGCGTCGCGCTGGATTGCGCCATCGACAAAATCCCCAGCAACATCAGCATCAGCCTGGCCGGCGCCGACCTTGGCCACGCCATGCATCTGGGCGATCTGCCCCTGCCCGACGGCACCACCCTCTCCACCACCGAACAGCGCGACAACACCATCTACGCCATCACCGGCGCCACCAACGACGATCCTGAGGATGCGACTGCTGAGTAAAAAAGGGGGGGGAGTAGTTGGTTGTACAAAAACATGGGGGCGCATAATGATCAAAAGACTAAACGGCACCAGCCCCCAAGGCTTTAACCTGAACCTGTCCAACCATTTGGGCGTGATTCATTTTGTTGGCATCGGCGGTATTGGCATGAGCGGGATTGCCGAAATCCTGCTAAGCCTGAACCATCAAATCTCCGGCAGCGATCTAAGCGAAAACGCCAATGTCAAGCGCTTGCGCGCCAAGGGGATTGCCATCTCCATCGGCCATGCCGCCGATCATTTGGGGCAAGCCGATGTGGTGGTGGTGTCGTCCGCCGTCAGGGCCGATAACCCTGAGGTGGTGGCCGCCCGGCAACGGCGCATTCCGGTGGTGACCCGTGCCGATATGTTGGCCGAACTGATGCGCTTTGCCAGCGGCATTGCGATTGGCGGCACCCACGGCAAAACCACCACCACCAGCTTGGTGGGGCAGTTGCTTGAGGTGGGGGGGTTGGATCCCACCGTGATCAACGGCGGCATCGTGCACGCCTATGGCACCAACGTGCGGCTGGGGCACAGCCAATGGATGGTGGTGGAAAGCGACGAAAGCGACGGCAGCTTTACCCGTTTGCCCGCCCATATCGTGGTCGTCACCAACATCGACCCCGAACATTTGGAACATTACGGCAGTTTTGACGCCCTGAAGGATTCGTTTCGGCGTTTTATCAGCAACATCCCCTTTTACGGATTTGCGGTGGTGTGCGCCGATCATCCGATTGCCGCCGCCCTGGCCAGCGAGATCCATGACCGCCGCGTGTTGACCTATGGCATCGATCAACCGGCCGACGTTACCGCCAGCGCGATTGCCGCGACCGCCGATGGCCTGCGCTTTGACGCCAGTTTTGGCGGCCACAGCCGTCGCGCTCTGACCCTGCCCGACCTGTTGTTGCCGATGCATGGCCGCCACAACGTGCTAAACGCCCTGGCCGCCATGACGGTGGCGAATGAGCTGGGCATTGCGCCTGAGGCAATTGCGCGGGCTTTGCAGCAATTTCAAGGGGTTAAACGCCGCTTTACAAAGGTGGCAACCGTTGCAGGCGCGACGATTATTGATGACTATGCCCACCACCCGGTCGAGATTGCCGCGGTGTTGGCCGCCGCGCGTGAAAGCTGCGCCGCCTCAGGGCAAACGGGCGCAGGGGCGCAGGCGCGCGTGATCGCCGTGTTCCAACCCCACCGCTACAGCCGTGTCGCCAACCTGTTGCCAGCGTTTGCCAGCTGTTTTGGCGATGCGGATCGGGTGCTGGTCAGCGATATTTACAGCGCCGGCGAAACGCCGCTGGATGGAATCAGCCAAGAGGTGCTGCTGGCGCAGATTGCCGCCCAACATAATGGGCAGGTTCAGGGCTTTCAAACCCCAGAACAGCTGGGGCAACTGCTGCGCGGCACCCTGAACCCCGGCGATGTCGTGGTGTGCATGGGCGCGGGAAGCATCACCAACTGGGCGCATCAGCTGCCAGAACTGCTAACGCACGCCACCGCTGAGCAGGCTGCTTAGAAGAATCTTATATATTACATGGGGATTGCTGGTGGGTGCTACAGGGATCGAACCTGTGGCCCCTGCCGTGTGAAGGCAGTGCTCTACCGCTGAGCTAAGCACCCGATATAGCATTTTCCATTTAGCCCACCACCCCGTCAGGCTTCGCCTGACAAACTTTTAAAGATGGGCAGACTGCGGACTCGCCGATGCTCACGTATATAGGATACGCTCCGCTCTTCTCGCCTTGCCTTCCTAGTGGTGAACTAAAGCGAAAACGCTCTAGATGGGGAATGGCAAAAATATTGTTCAGCATCCCTGCCGAACGCGAACAGCCTAATAGCCGTCGCGGTCCATACGTTTGCGCAACAATTTGCGATGACGGCGAACGCATTCCGCCACCTCACGCTTGCGACGATCGGATGGCTTTTCATAGGCGCGACGTTGGCGCATTTCGCGGAAGATTCCCTCCCGCTGCATTTTTTTCTTCAGAACGCGAAGCGCCTGATCAACATTGTTATCTTGCACAGAAACCAGCACGAAGCACTATCCTCTACTAATCAAACGGGTTAAGTTCACCTTCATACTAGACCATTTTGGGTTTGTGAAGGGTTAATCGGCGTTTTGCCGAATTTTTCTGCAGATTTTTTCAGATTTTTGGGTGGGAGGCTGATTTGGATCGGGTGGATGCGGGCATTAGCCCAGCCTTGTTAGCGGCGGCGGTGGCACAGGTAACCGCGATAGGTTGGCGACCAGAGGCGTTGCAGGCTGCGGCGGCGGAGGTTGGCATGGCTTGGCCAGTGGCGCAGGCTTGGCTTCCCAAGGGCTTAACCAGCCTGTTGGAGGCGCTGGCGCAGACATGGTCGCAGGAATTCGCCGCCCAAATACCAAACATGGACCTGGAATCCATGCGCACCACCGCCCGCGTTCGCGCCCTGGTGTTGGCGAAACTGGCGGTGCTGGAGCCCTATCACCCGATATTTGGGGGGTTGCAGCGCGCCACCCTGCGTCATCCCAGTTTAGGCATCACGGTGCAGCGGGGCATCTGGCAAACCGCGGATCAAATTTGGCGGGCGGCCGGTGATCGCGCCACCGATCACAACTGGTACAGCAAACGCCTGCTGCTAAGCGGTGTCTACGCCAGCACCCTGTGGTTTTGGGCGAAACAGCCGCTAACCGATGCCGCGAGAACCGCAACGGCCGATTTTCTTGACCGCCGATTGCACAACGTGCATCAGCTGGCCGCAGTGAAAACGACCAAATGGCGCCCCCAACAGCTTTTTCATCTTTTTAAAACGCCTGAAGCATCTTAAGCAAATTTTAACAAATTCTTTAGGTTCTCAGGCTAGAACTAGGGGATGAACGCAGAATTGACCAAAACCACATCTGAAACCGCGCCCGCAGCGCCGGTTGCCATCGTGATGGGCAGCCAATCCGATTGGGCGACCATGGGCTGCGCCGCGCAGGTTTTAAACGCGCTGGGGGTTGGATTTGCCAGCCATATCGTTTCGGCGCACCGCACGCCGGATCGGCTGTATGACTTTGCCAAAAACGCTAAAGAATCGGGTGTGCAGGTGATTATCGCCGGCGCGGGCGGAGCGGCGCATTTGCCCGGAATGGTTGCGGCGCTAACCCCCTTGCCGGTGCTGGGGGTGCCGGTGGCCAGCCAGCATCTGAACGGGATGGACAGCCTGTTATCGATCGTGCAAATGCCGGCGGGGATTCCGGTGGGAACGCTGGCGATTGGGCATGCCGGCGCCACCAACGCGGGGCTGTTGGCCGCCAGCATTTTGGCCTTGCATGATGCGGATTTGGCGGCAAAGCTAAGCAGCTGGCGCGCCAATCAAACCGCGGCGGTTGCCCATGTTCCCCTTGATCCTTCGGAGATCGTTGCATGACCACCTATCGCTCTACCAACCAGAAACTGATTCTGCCGGGCGCCACCATTGGTATTATCGGCGGGGGGCAGCTGGGTCGCTTGACCGCCCTGGCCGCAGCCGCCATGGGCTACAAAACCCATGTTTACACCGCTGAGGCTGATTGTCCGGCGGCGCAGGTGGCAACCTTTACCACGGTTGGCGGCTTTGAGGACTTTATGGCCTTGGAATCTTTCGCCAACGCGGTCGATGTGGCCACCTTTGAGTTTGAGAATATTCCGGCCGGCAGCGTGGAACAGATCGCGTCTTTTGCCCCCGTGCGCCCATGGCCCTCGATTCTGCAGATTGCGCAAAACCGCCTGCGGGAAAAAGATTTCCTGCGCAGTCTTGGCATCCCCACCACCCCCTATGCCTTTGTCCGCAACCCTGGGGAATTGCGGCTGGCGTTGAAGGAGGTGGGGTTGCCGGCGATTTTGAAAACCAACCGCATGGGCTATGACGGCAAGGGGCAAATCCGCTTGGAGCCGCACACCAGCTTGGACGATGCGTGGTTTCGCCTGAAAACCAACGAGGCGGTGTTGGAAAGTTTTGTGGATTTGGCCGCCGAAATTTCGGTGATCATCGCGCGCAATATTGATGGCGAAATGGTGTGTTACCCGATCGCCGAAAACAAACACCAGAACCAAATTCTGGTGGAAACCATCGCCCCCGCCAGAATTTTGCCAAAACTGGCTGAGGAGGCGGTGCAAATCGCCGAAAAAATCGCCAGTGCCATCGATCTGATCGGCATTTTGGCGGTTGAGATGTTCATCACCCAAGACGGCCGTTTGTTGGTGAACGAATTGGCGCCCCGCCCACACAATTCTGGCCATTGGACGCTGGATGCCTGCACCACCAGCCAGTTTGAGCAGCTGGTGCGGGCGATTTGCGGCTTGCCCCTGGGCGAGGTACGGGCTCATTCCCGCGCGGTCATGCGCAATTTGTTGGGGGTGGGGGAAGAACGCTGGCAGCATTTGTTTTTTGAAAAAGACGCCAAGGTCTATCTTTACGGCAAAAGCGATGTGCTGCCCGATCGCAAAATGGGTCATGTGACCTGGCTGTCGCCGTTGGAAAAGGATTTGGTGGTGTCTGAGGCCGATTATCTGTCGCCGCAACTGGTGGTGAACAACCTAGCCCCCCTGATTAAGCGCAGTTAGAGCATTTTCCGCAGGGTGCTAACGGGCAAAAAAACGGTCAACGGCTTGCCCGATAGCCGCGGCCAATTGCTGCTGATAGGCGAGATCTTGCAACCGCATGGCCTCTTGGGGGTTTGACAGATGACCCAGCTCAATCAGCACCGATGGGGTATCGGGCAGTTTCAGCACCGCAAAGCCCGCCGCCCTTTCCCCATGTTTTAACAATTTGATATTGGTGGATAACGACGCCACCAACAATTTGGCCAGACGCAGAGAGCTGTTGCGGGTTTCACGCCGTGCCAGATCAATCAAAATATTGCTAACTTCTGGCACCTCTGCGGTTAAATCGACGCCCGCCAGCACATCCGCCTTATTCTCCTTAGCCGCCAATTTGCTGGCCTCAGCGTCGGATGCTTGGTCTGACAGGGTGTAAACCGACAGGCCCTGAACCTTTGGGTTGGGGTTGGCATCGGCATGCAAGGAGATAAACAAATCGGCCTTGGCATCGCGCGCCAGGGCGATACGATCGCGCAGCGGCAGAAAATAATCGCTGGCACGGGTCATCACCACGCTGTAGCGGCCGCCCTCCTCCAAATATTGTTTCATCGCAAGCCCAACCGCCAAGGTGATGGTTTTTTCTTGCACACCATCGGAACTGGTGGTCCCTGGATCTTGCCCGCCATGGCCGGGATCCAGCACCACGACAGGTGGGGGCGGTCTCGGTGGCGGTGGTTGCGCAGGCTCCGCCTTAGCTGGCTTAACGGCATCTATGGTCAAATCAATCACCAACCGATCAGGGGTTTTGGGCGCAACCGCCGGCAGGGTAAAGCTGCGCAGCAAACGCCCACCCGCAGGCAGGGTAAGGGTAAGCGCCACCCCCGACACTGGCGGGGAATCGCTGGCCATAGGATCGGTTGGCAACGGCGCCAGCTGATAGGACTTCAGCGCGATCAAACGGTCAAAGGATTGCCCCTGAACCAGACTTTGGCTATGCGCATCGGCCGCAACGGGGATGATCAGGCGATCCCCCTGCAACAGCGGCTCCCCACCTAAGACCACCGGCGCATCGGTTTCCACCACCAACCGCGTCACCGTTGGGCTGAAATTCGCCGCGCGCAGGCGTTGAATACTGGCCGCATCCGCCCGAACCAGCTGGATCAGCAGCAGCAACCCGCATAACAGTATCTTGGCCAGTATATTTGTGATCATCCGCCCCGTGCCCAACCCATCACCCCTGCTGAGCCAAAACTGTACCGCAGGTTATGGGGAGGACGCCAGAGGGGGTGGAACAACCTTTATGGTTTATCCAAACTTATAATGATTTTGAGAAGAATATCTTAGGAACCTCAACACCATAAAACTCCTCAGGACTAGCTTCGATAGCTTTTTGTACAGCACGCTGCACCGCTGCTCGCTGGGCTTCGTAGGGATGTATAGGAACTTGAGACGCACGCAGCTTTGCATCCTTGTTTGGAGACCTAGTTGCAATATTAACCAGTGCCGCACTTGCCACAGGATTTCTTAACCCCTGCCAAAGAGCGTGCACCGCCGCTTCACACGGATTTGGTCCACTTTTCCTATCTCCTAGCGCAGGATCCATCGCGATATTTTCCAAGGCTTTAATTGCGCTTACAGTGCGAACAGCTCCAAGTGCCGCAATAGAAGCAAGATCCCCCTTACTAGCTTGAGCACTCCAGGATTTTATTCTCGCGCGTGTTAGTTTTATTGTACCTGAACCGCTATTTGACTGGGAAGGATGTAAAAACTCAGGAAACAATTTTTCTCTATCTCCTGCATCTTGAGAAGGTGTTGCTAACGGCGCAAACGACCCGTGACCCTTCCAAACTTGCGAAACAGCATTTCGAGTGAAGTGCCACGCCGCTTCAACCGCTTCAATAATGTTCTTCATCGGTCTTAATGTCCATTTATATATGAATACGATTCTACATTAGGATATTTTTTACTTAAAAGCAATATTTTGTTAACCAAAAAAAATCGCCGCTTAACGCACCGAATACACCGCTTGGCCAGATTGGGCCGCAGCGCCGCTGCATACAGCAATGCCACACCCAAAAACCGCTTGTGCACAGACCCTATTCCCATACAATCATGGCAATTTCCTGTCTTGCCTTAAAGAAAGTTGCCCGATGAAAACCTTCCTAAAAGCTGTTGTTGTGCTGGGATTGGCCGCCTTTGGTGGGGGGGCGCCGCAGGCCTATGGGTTTGAGCTAAGCAGCCCGGATGTTCCGGCTGGGTCGGTGATTGCTGATGCCCATGTGTTCAAGGGCTTTGGCTGCAACGGCGGCAATATCGCGCCCGCCCTGTCGTGGAAAAATGCCCCCGCCGACACCAAAAGTTTCGCGCTGACCATGTATGACCCGGACGCGCCCACCGGCAGCGGCTGGTGGCATTGGCTGCTGATCAATATTCCAGCGGATAGAAATGAGCTGCCTAAGGGCTATAGCCCACGAACCTTTAACCAAACCGGCGACAATCCGATGCGGGAGGTGCGCAACGATTTTGGCGAGCTGGGTTATGGCGGCCCCTGCCCCCCCGTCGGCAGCAAACCGCATCGCTACGTCTTTACCCTATTTGCCCTCAAGGTACCGGTTTTGGATCTGCCAAAGGATGCCACCGCCGCGCTGGCTGGCTATAACATCCGCGCCAACCGCATTGATCAGGCGCAGTTCACCGCCATTTACGGACGCTAAGCGATGGCCATTGCGTATGCTGAATTGTTGGCCCTGCTGCAGCAGGCCTTTCCTGAAGGGGAGGTGGTGTTGGAGGCCTTGGTGGATGACGGCGATCACTACGCCGTGACCATCACCGATGCGCAGTTTGATGGCCTGTCACGGGTGCGCCAACATCAGCTGGTTGGCAAGGCCCTGGGCGGCCGGTTAGGGGAGCAGCTGCACGCGCTTAGTATTAAGACGGTGGGCAGCAAAGCCGTTCCAATTTAAATTCCCCTCCTGCGGAGGGGTGCCCTTGGTATTTTAAGGGGGGGGCGGGGTGGTTCTTGCAACAAACAATTCAAACATCGTGCTACCCACAGCGCATCACCCCGAAAGAACCACCCCGTCAGGCTTCGCCTGACAAATATCTAAAGGAGGCAGGCTTCGCCTGCCACCCCTCCGCAAGAGGAGGGGAATTAGAGGGAGGGGAATTGCCCGCTTATTCCACCCGTCAGGCGGCGCCTATTTCTTCTTCGGAGCATCCTCCTCACCGCCCAGCGTTTCCTTTAAATCTTCCAGGGATTCGCTGACGCGGCTGTTGATCAGATCCATCGACTCACGGGTCGATTTCAACAAAATTTCGGAAACCTCGCGCAGGTGGTCAACGCCTTTTTCAAAGGCTTCCTTGGTGATCGCGGTTTGCCGGGCGATGCGTTCCTGTGGGGATTTCACATCGATAAAGTCGCGGGTGCTTTGCGCCACGTCCTTCATCGCGCTGGCCAGCATTTTGCGCTGGTTATCGGCGATTGTTTGCAACCCCTCAGTCACCAACTGGCCGGCCTTGGTCAAGGCCTCAATATTTTTGCGGTAGGTTTCCAACACAGGGGTATAGCCGGTGCCGACCACCTTGAATTGGTCAATGATCTTGCTGAAATCGAAATCAAAATGGTTATTGAATTTGGTCATGACGGGGGCAGCCTTTGGCTAAAGGGGAGAACGAACCTATGGTTAACATGCCCAAAGCCAGCGCCAGCGTCAAGGGCTTTGCACAACTTCTGGTGGCGATGCGGCGGTGCGCAACAGCACCCGCGCCTGCAGGGCGTATTCCAAGCCCGTGTACAGCGTAACCCCACTGCTTAACCACAACAACACCCGCCCCACCCCCTGCAGTTCCGCAATGGGGAGCAGCAGCACGCCCACCGCCACCAATTGCAGGGCGGTTTTAACCTTGGCCAAATAGGTCACCGGCATCGGCAGCTGGCGCAAGGCCAGAAACTCCCGCAAGCCCGCCACCAGAATCTCACGGCTTAAAATCACCCCAACCGGCAACAAATCGATCAGGGGCAGCTGTTGAAAGGCCAACAGCGCCACCAGCAGAATCGCCACCAACACCTTGTCGGCAATCGGATCCAAACACACACCAAAGGCGCTGTGCTGCTGCAACCGCCGCGCCAAATAGCCATCCGCCCAATCGCTTAATCCCGCCAGCAGATACAGCCCCCAGGCCAGCCACGCCATCCCCTTAGCCGCTGTTCCCAGCGCGCCATAAAGCAGCAGGGTGATCACGGGGATCAACACCAGCCGCAACACGGTGAGGATATTCGGCCAAGGCAGGCTTGCTAAGCGATTTGGGGCAGTGGACACCATCAAAAACCTGATCCCTTACAACGCAAATTTCTCGCCAAGATACACCTGGCGCACCTGTTCGTCATCCACAATTTCCGCTGGCGTCCCCTGGCGCAGCACCAGGCCGTCGTTGATGATATAGGCACGATCGACAATCTCCAACGCCTCCCGCACATTATGATCGGTGATGATCACCCCCACCCCGCGGGTTTTCAGATGCTGGATCAGCAAGCGCAAATCGGCCAAGGCAATCGGGTCAATGCCGGCAAAGGGCTCGTCCAACAGCACGATGCTGGGGCGGCACGCCATGCAGCGGGCAATCTCCAGACGCCGCCTCTCCCCCCCCGACAGCGCCACGGCGGGCGCGTTGATCAGATGGGCGATGCCAAACTCGTCCAGCAGCTGCAACAACATATCCTCACGCACCGCATGATCCCCCTCCACCACCTCCAACACCGCGCGCAGGTTGTCGGCGACGCTAAGGCCGCGAAAAATCGATGGCTCCTGCGGCAAATAGCCCAACCCCAATTGGGCGCGGCGGTAGATCGGCCAATCGCCAATATCATGACCATTCAGCGATATACGCCCCGCATCAGCCTTAATCAACCCCACCAGCATATAAAAACAGGTGGTTTTGCCCGCGCCATTGGGTCCCATCAGACCAACGATTTCGCCAGGCGCCACCGCCAGATCAATGCCGCGCAAAATCGGCCGCTTGCCATAGCTTTTGCAAAGGCCAGTCGCGGTTAAGCCTTGAGGAGGGGTGCCAAATTCGGTCATGGCAGGGCTTTTTGCGGGGGTGATGCTGGCTTAGGCGCACTGGTGGAACCTGCAGGGTTATCGCCAAACACCCCGTAAACCCGCATGCCTGCACTTGGCAGCAATTTGGAAACACCGCTTTGCATGTTCATCTCAACCTTGGCGCCCACCAATTCTGTTTTGTCACGCGACAGCCGCACCCGACCCTCCAACACCGCAATCTGGCTGACCGGATCGTACACCGCCCGATCGCCACGCGCCACATCGGTTGGGGTTATAATGGACACCTTGCCGATGGCGATCAGTTTTTCTAGGCCATTTGCGCTATCAGGGGGTGCGCTATCGGGGTTGGTAGGGGTGGGTTTCGGGGTGGCCACCGGCTTAGACGGATCCAACGCCGCGTCCTTGCTAAGATACAATTCCACCCGATCCGCCAACAACCGGCTGGCTGCACGGGTCATTACCACCCCGCCGATCGCCACCGCCTGATGCAGATTTTGGTCGAACTCCAAGGCGGTTTCCGCCGTAACCGTGATATCCCCCTGCTCAACCCGCAAATGCTGCCCCGTCAGCC
The DNA here is from genome assembly GCA_044345375.1 of Alphaproteobacteria bacterium. GTDB lineage: Bacteria > Pseudomonadota > Alphaproteobacteria > CAISOG01 > CAISOG01 > CAISOG01. The sequence goes on along the minus strand of JBIJBF010000006.1, from coordinate 17,542 downwards.
TTGCCGTTCCCTCAAGCAGCCGAAAATGCCCCAAATCGCCAGTCGCCTTTTGTGTGCCCCGTTGCAGCTGCACATTGCCGATCGCCTCCAACAGCTGGATCTGGTCGGACTTGGCGGGGTCGTAATGGGCCACCAGCCGATCCGCGCTTAACAGTTGGCCGCGGCTGCGCACCACCACCCCGCCCTCAGCGGTATAGGTGTGGCTGGCCTGATCCCAAGTGATGCCGTTGCTGGCCTCAATAACCGTGCCGCCATCCGCAACCGGCAAAGATGATGGGGGCGCATCAGGCGCAACCACCTGCGCCTGCGCGAACGGTGCCAGCGATAGCATCATCATCAGCAGGGTCAGACAGCCAGCCGTTGTTCGCAAAGGTGCCATCCCCAAAGCCCCTCCCCTAGAATGCAAGCGCGGCGTGGCCAAGAAAAACCAGGCGGTTGCCGTGCTGCTCAATTTTCAAACCCTCAGCCTGCAACCGATGATGCGCGCCATAGCCCGTAATCGGTTGCGCGCTTTCCCCCACCCCATCAAGCCAATTATAGGTCAGGCTGCTAAGATCCATACGAAAGCCATCTTGGCGGGTAATCGTGACCCGCTGCACCAAATTCAGCAGGCTGGTGGTTTGGTTGATATCACCAGAATCGGCGGCAAGGCTAATCCGGTTGTTGTTGGGCAGGCGCACCTCAGCATGCAGATCGGTAAGGGTTAGGTATTGGCCGGCGGTATCCAATTTTTGCACGCGATCCGCGGTTACCACAAAGGGGCGCCCCTGACCATCAGTGCCCTGCAACCGCGCCTTGCGCATCGAATCAACCCGCGGGTTGACACCGCTTAGCTCGTTTTTTTGATCGCCGTTATAGGTTAGTTGCGGCCACACCACCAACAGCAGCGCCAAGAAAAGCGCCATGCCAGCCAACCCCCATTTCATTTTGCGACGGTGCACCAGGGTTGCCCAAAACGGCAGATGCGGAATGGATGCGGGCAACACCAAGCTCTTTTCCGTGAAAAGACCAGAGGGGGACTCCGCCATCAGGCAAAGGCCTGCAGGCAGTCATGGATATGCACCACCCCGATCAGACAGCGATTTTCATCCACCACTGGCATAAAATTGACCTTGCGGCCGTTCAACTGCCCCACCACCTCAGCCACCAAGCGGTCAGCGGTGGTGCACACTGGATCGGCGGTCATCAAGTCGGCCAAGGTCTGCGTCGCAACACCCGGCAGGCCAAAGTTGCGGCGCAGGCCACCATCGGTAAACACGCCGACCAATTTGTAATCCGCATCCACCACGCAAATCCCGCCGATATTGCCGATATGCTTGCCCATGATGGTCGCGGCATCGGCAATGCTGGTATCCGGCGTTGCCACCGGCAATTGATCGCCAGCGCGCATAATCTCACCCACATACAGCAGGGTGCTGCCCAACGCGCCGCCCGGATGAAAGGTTTTGAAATCGGCCTTGGAAAACCCCTTAAGCTCATGCAGCGCCACCGCCATGGCATCGCCCAACACCAGCATCGCGGTGGTTGAGGTGGTCGGCGCCATCCCCAAACTGCACGCCTCAACCAAGGGGGGCACCAGCAACAGATGATCGGTGGCCGTGGCCAGCACGCTGTCTTCCCCCTGCGTGATCGCAAACAACGGAATCGAAAAACGTTTGGCGTATTGAATCAGGTTGCTTAGCTCACCCGTGTTGCCGGTGTTGGAAAGCAGCAACAGGCCATCATCGGGGGTGACCATACCCAAATCGCCATGGCTGGCTTCCGCCGGATGCACAAAAAACGCTGGCGTACCGGTTGAGGATAGGGTGGCGGCAATCTTGCGGCCGACATGACCAGATTTGCCCATCCCCGACACCACCAATTTGCCAGAAATTTTTTGCAAAGCATCAACAAAGGCCACCCAATCCGCCGCCGGAATATTGGCCAAGCTGGCCACCCCATCCGCCTCAACCGCAATCACCCGGCGAACAATCTCAACCACAGATTTTTCAACAGAGGGCAACACGGCAGATCTTTCGGCGGATCTAGATTTTAGGGGGTGAATATTGCTCATCACAGGTATCAAACAGGTCTATTGTGGCGATTTTAGGGGGGAGCCTAATGGCTGAATATATCCTGATCTTCCCAGCCTTGCAAATCCAACTGCACACGGCTTGGCAAAAAGTCAAAACAGGTTTGCGCCAGCGCCAAGCGGTTTTCCCGCACCAGCATGCTGTGCAACCTGGTCTGCAGCGCGTGCAGATACAACACGTCTGAGGCGGCGTAGGTCAGTTGTTCTGGCGACAACTGGTCATGCCCCCAGTCTGAGGATTGTTGCTGCTTGGAAATCTCCACCCCCAACAGCTCGCGCACCAATTCCTTCAACCCATGACGATCGGTATAGGTGCGAATCAGGCGGGAGGCGATTTTGGTGCAAAAAATCGGCGTCGCCTGCACGCCAAGATAATGCTGCAAGGTGGCGACATCAAAACGGGCGTAGTGAAAGATTTTGACAATCGCGTTGTTGGCCAACAGGGCTTTGAGGTTGGGGGCATCGTAATTCTGCTCAAACCGCACCAAATGCGCCTCACCCGCCGCATCGCACAGCTGCACCAAACACAGGCGATCGCGGGCAATGTTCAGCCCCATGGTTTCGGTATCCACCGCCAGGCTATCGGCTGTTTGCCAACGCGTGGCAACGCTGGCGGGAAGATCGTGGTTATGAAGTGTAATGCTCATGTCAGCTCATCGCCCTATGGGTATACCCGTGATCAATTGTGGTGCCCGGGAGAGGATTTGAACCTCCAAGGGGTTTCCCCCACTAGCACCTGAAGCTAGCGCGTCTACCAATTTCGCCACCCGGGCGGGCAATTAAGAAAAAGACTCTACACAAAAACATTGCACGCGCCAAGGGGGTTTTCGAACCTTGCAAGACAGGATCAGGGTTTTGCACAAAATCCGCCAAGGACGGGGTGGTGCAGCAAAATAGGGTTGCATAAGGCGATTTTTTGTATAAAAAAGAAAAAATATCTTTTTATTAACGGCAATCATTGCGCAACCTATTGAAAGAAACGTCATGATAGGAATTACAAACGCCTCAGAGTGTATCGAGGCGATTAAGGCGTTATCGCCTGAGGGCTTAGAGGCGCTTGTGACGCTCAAAGCCATCGAGAGTTTCAATGCAGCGCTATATAAGGCACAACAGACCTATCAAAATTGCGACAACCTGATTTTAACTACATATTTAAGAACAACAGAAAAACTTTCCAGAAGCCAATTTCAAAAAATTTTACAAGACAAAAAAGGCGCATACTTTGGCTGGGAAGTTGATTTAACAATTGACGAAACATTACCTGGAGTTGTTGATTATCTATCTGATGAATTTGATAAAAGCAGAACCAGCGATGCTTATTCTCAAGATTTTATCGATTCCGTAAAATATCTATGCACAAAACATGATGACAAAATTTGTGAGATCATCGATGAAATTGGCGCTCTTAACCAAGAATCCCAAACACGGCTTAATCCAGACATCATAACGGCTGCAAAAGAAATCGTACACGATTTATCTGACAACTATCGCAAACGGCTCGTAGAAAGGGCATTCGCCGCCAGTTTGTAGCTGGGCATAGGTGGTGGTCAGGGTGGTGAGCAAACTTTGGGGCTTTTCCAACCAGCGTTTGTTAGGTCATACTCCTGGGGCATTACCCAGCTGTAAATGATCAGAGCCCCATCATGACGCCTTCGCCGCCCCAGCCCGCCAAAGCTTGGCAGAAAACCATCGATGCGTTGGCCACCTCAGCCAGTGATGCGGTGCTTAGCGCCATCGATGCTTGGCTGATCCAGCTGCAGGATGGTGAGCGCAAATCGGTGTTAACCGTGCGCAATTACGCCATTGATCTGGCCGATTTCGTGCGGTTTGCTGGCAAACATTTGGGGGCGCCGCTGGATTTTGCCGCGCTGCATGGATGGGAAATCAGCGATTGGCGGGCTTGGCTGGCGGCCATGGCGGCGCATCGCCCCGCCGCCTCCTCCCGCAACCGCGCGCTGGCCGCCGTGCGGCACTGGCTGCATTGGCTGACCCGCCAGCAATGGCTAGATGAGCAGGCACCGGCGGTGCTGGCCTTGCAAAAAATGCGCTCGCTCAAGCAACCCTCCCCCCTGCCCAAGGCCCTGACCGTCGATGAAATGGCCGCGGTGCTGGAGGGTGCCCGCCATCAAACACCAGCAAATCCGCCAGCAGAATCCTGGCAAACCGCGCGGCTAACCGCCATGCTGACGCTGCTTTACGGCATGGGCCTGCGGATCAGCGAGGCGTTGGCGATCACCCATCAGGAATGGCAGCAGGCGGCGGGGCAGGTGCTGCGCGTCACCGGCAAGGGCAACAAACAACGGCTGGTGCCGGTGTTGCCCGCTGTAAAAGCGGCGGTGGATCGCTATCTCACCCTATCCCCCCACACCAACCCCGAACAGGCCGCCCCGCTGTTTCTGGGCGATCGGGGCAAGGGCTGGTCGGCCACCATTGTGCAGGCGGAATTGGCCAAGCTGCGCCGCGCCCTGAACCTGCCCGCCTATGTCACCCCGCACGCCCTTAGGCACAGTTTTGCCACCCATTTGTTGGCGGCGGGCAGCGATTTGCGGGCGATTCAGGAATTGTTGGGGCACGCCAGCCTAAACACCACCGAACGCTACACCAAGGTGGATGCCAGCGGCCTGCAAAATTTGGTGCGCAGCAGCCATCCACGCTGGAACAAGGTTTGATTCTGGGCTATTCTCTTTTTTCAACAAAAAACACCAACCGAATTGATCGACCGTGCCCCAACCATCCACCCCCCAACCATCGATCCAAATGGTCACCCTGGGGTGCCGTCTTAATATCAATGAGTCTGAGATGATGCGCCAGCAGGCGGCGACGGCAGGACTCAGCGATACCATCATCGTCAACACCTGCGCGGTGACGGCTGAGGCTGAGCGGCAGGCGCGGCAAACCATCCGCCGTCTGCACCGCGAACAGCCATCCAGCAAGATTGTCGTCACCGGTTGCGCGGCGCAAATTCACCCCGAATCTTTTGCCGATATGCCCGAAGTGGCGCAGGTGATCGGCAATGACCGCAAGCTGGATCCCACGCTTTGGCAAAGCCTTGCCCCCAATGCCGCACCCTTGGCCGAACCCTTAGAACGCGTGATCGTGAACGACATCATGAGCGTGCAGGAAACCGCCGGTCATTTGGTGGCGGGGTTCGCTGGCCATACCAGAGCCTTTGTGCAAATCCAAAATGGGTGCGACCACCGCTGCACCTTTTGCGTGATCCCCTTTGGCCGGGGCAACAGCCGCAGCGTGGGGGTGGGGGAGGTGGTGCGCCAGTGTCAATCGCTGGTCAACGACATGGGCTATCAGGAAATCGTGCTGACCGGCGTGGATCTGACCGCCTATGGCAAGGATCTGCCCAACAGCCCCAATCTGGGGTATCTGGTGGAACGCATCCTAACCCTGGTCCCAGGCCTGCCCCGTTTGCGCATTTCATCGATCGATTCGGTTGAGGTTGACCCGCTGTTGTTCGAGCTGTTGTGCGATGAGCCGCGTTTGATGCCGCACCTGCATCTAAGCCTGCAGGCGGGCGACAACATGATCCTGAAACGGATGAAACGGCGCCACAACCGTGAGCAGTCGATCGCCTTTTGCCAAGCCTTGCGGGCGCGCCGCCCCGACATGACCTTTGGCGCCGATTTGATCGCCGGCTTTCCCACCGAAACCGATGAGATGTTTGCCAACAGCCTGCAGCTGATTGAGGATTGCGGGCTGACCTTTTTGCACATCTTCCCCTACTCCCCGCGCCCCAACACCCCCGCCGCCAAAATGCCGCAGGTGCCGCCAAGCATCCGCAAGGATCGCGCCCGCCAGCTGCGGAGCGCTGGTCAGGCCGCGCTCGCCAAGCATTTGGCCAGCCGGGTCGGCCAGACAACCATGGTGCTGTGGGAAAGCAACGAACATGGCCATGACCCCAGCTTTGCGCCGGTGCGTTGGCAACCGCAAGCTGGGGAGGCGCCGCCAACCGCTGGCCAGCTAAGCCTTGTCCATCTCTACGCGGTTGAGAACGACAAGCATTTGTTGGCCACCCCCTGATGCTGCTGGGTTTTGACATCGGCAACAGCAACGTGGTGGCGGCCTTGTTTGCAGCGGATGGCCGGATTGTTGGCCAATGGCGGCATGAAACCGCGGCGCTAACATCCCCGGATGCTGTGGCAGCTTGGCTGTTGCCCGAACTCCCCCCCACGCAGCTGAAACCCAGCGTGATCGTCAGCGTGGTGCCGTCAGCGGTGGAAGCCATCGCTGGATTCTGCCAGGAATGCCTTCTCCAAAAAGCCCATGTCCTAACCCGCGCCGATCTGCTGGCGATCCAGCCCACCAAACTCAGCCAAACCGACACCATCGGCCTTGACCGCTTGCTGAACGCGATCGCGGCGCGGCAACTGTTCCAACCGCCGCTGCTGGTGTTGGATTGCGGCACCGCCAGCAATATTGAGGTGGTGGATGCGGATGGAGCCTTGCTGGGCGGGGCGATCATGCCAGGCATTGCCCTGATGCGCGATGCCCTGCGCCAGGCTGCCGCCGCCAATTTTCCCGAAGTGCCGATCGCCGCCACCGCCTATACCGGCAACAACACCGTGGCGGCGCTGCAATCCGGTCTGTTCTGGTTGAACATCCATGGATTGGCGGGATTGCTGACCGGCATGATGGCGGAGAATGGCTGGAACCCGCAGCAAACAACGGTCGTGCTGACCGGCGGGCTGGCAGGCGCGATTCTGCCTGAGCTGCAAAAAATCCTGCCCACCCTGTGCCATCAGCCGGATTTGACTTTACAAGGCCTTTGGCAGGTGACACAAAAGTTGGTATGAGCAAAACCTTGAAAATCGATCCCAAAAAACTTGTTTTTATCCCCCTTGGTGGGGTTGGCGAAATTGGCGCCAATTTCAGCCTTTATGGCTATAACGATCAGTGGATTATTCTGGACTGCGGCTTGGGCTTTGCCGACCCTGTCCAGCTGCCCGGGGTGGACATCACCGTTCCCGACCCGATTTTTCTTGAGGATCAGGCGCACAAAATCATCGGCATGGTGCTGACCCATGCGCATGAGGATCACATTGGCGGCATTGCCCATCTGTGGCCCTATCTGAAATGCCCGCTTTACGCCACGCCCTTTACGATGGGGTTGATTGAGGGGAAATTGCGGGAAACCGATTTCGGCCATCAGGTTAAACGCCACCTGCTGCCCTTTTCCGCCCGCTTTAACTTGGGGCCGTTTGATTTGGAGCTGATCGATATCACCCATTCGATTCCCGAATCGCAGGGCGTGATGATCCGCACCCCCACCGCCAAGGTCTTTCACACCGGCGACTGGAAGCTGGACGACAGCCCGCTGGTCGGCAATCTCACCAATCAGGCGCGGATGGAGGCCTTGGGGGGTGAGGGGGTGGACGCCATTGTTTGCGATTCCACCAATGTGTTCAGCCGGGAAAGCGCGGGGTCAGAGGCCAGCGTGCTGGCGGCGCTGCGCCCCCTGATTCAATCGGCCAAGGCGCGGGTGGCCGTCGGCTGCTTCTCCTCCAACATTGCCCGCATGCAAAGCGTGATGGAGATTGCGGTTGAGGTGGATCGCAAGGTCTGTTTGGTGGGGCGTTCCTTGTGGAACATGTGGAAAACCGCGCGCGCCAGCGGCTATCTGGCGCACCTGCCCGAACCGCTGATGGACAAGCAAATCCGCGATGTTCCCGCGCACAACCTGCTGCTGCTCTGCACCGGCAGTCAGGGGGAGGAGCGGGCGGCGCTGGCCAAAATTGCCGCCGGCACCCACCCCCTGATCAAGCTGGGCCGGGGCGATCTGATGCTGTTTTCCTCGCGCATTATCCCCGGCAATGAGAAAAAGATTTTCCGCCTGCATGACGCCCTGCTGCACCATGGGGTTGAGGTGATCACCTCCTACGACGCGCCAATCCATGTGTCGGGCCACCCGGGTCAGGATGAGTTGGCGGCGCTGTACGGCTGGCTGAAACCGCGGGTTAGCATTCCGGTGCATGGCGAACGCCGCCATCAGGAGCTGCACGCCAAGCTGGCCACCAACCATTGGCATTGCGCCAAGGCCTTGCTGATCAACAACGGCAGCGTGGTGCAGATTGGCAGCGCAGAGGTCACGTTAATCGGCAAGGTGCCCGCCGGCAAACTGGCGCTGGATGGCGATATCTTGGTGGAGACTGAGGATGAGGTGTTTGCCGATCGCCGGCAACTGGCCGCCAACGGCGTGCTGAGCGTAACTTTGAAACTTGACCCGTCCGGCAAACTGCTGGAACCCTTTGGCTGCGCCACGGTGGGGATCCCGTTGGAGGCGGATGAGATGCAAAGCCTGCCCGCCCAGCTGAAAAAACTGGTGCTGCGCAGCCTGCAAGACCTGGGCGACAGCGAACGGCGCAACCGCCCCCTAATCGAAAAAGAAATCAAAAAGACGCTACGCCGCTGGTGCAAACAACACTACCAAAAAGACCCCCTGCTGCTGTTGGCTTTTGCTTAGGGGGTTAGCGCTCTGGGGGTGGGTTTGCTGCTGCTGCTTTTGCCAGCTCTGATGTTAGAGAGGGTACATAGAGAGGCTGTTGTTCAGGAGATCTACTGCCACCCAAATTTACCTTCGGCACCACAACATCGGGTGGTATTAGCGTGGCTGCTGTTGGGCCTGTTGAAAGACACACAGCCGGCTCTACCGGCTCCGTTTCTTGCATCGCGGCCATTGTTTTCTCTTGCGCTGATTGAACGACGGCTTGTGGTAAATCAATCATTGGCTCTTCTGACAAAGGAATCGATTCTTCTGCCGCCAAAATTTCAATTGGTTGTGAAACTTTATCACTTATATAACTATAGACTGCAGCTGTTTTTCTCCCAGTTACGGCAATCGTTTTTTTTAAAATTCCATCATTTTCAAGTTCTGATAGGTATATACGCAATACACTGTCTGATATAGACTTTTTGTCTTTAATATAAGTAAAATGATCAGAGTTCCCTATAAGAATTTTTATTGCCTCTTGTCGTATTTGACTTACCGTTACAGGATTATCATTACCAGAAAAATTACCTTCTTGAAAACACATACAAATTAGTTTTTTGTACTCTGCATGTCTTTCTATAATATCATCTGATAGCGGTTGTTCTAGCAAAAAATCTTTTGGAAAACTGTTTCTATGATACACAACAGCAGATCGGAAAAATTGCCGATTAAAATATTCTGGGCCAGCAACAATACGCAACAATTCTTTTCGTTTCCAAATATCATTTGATGGATTTTCATCATAAAAGTCTTCAAGTGCTTGCTTTGCAAGCGTACTGGGTGTGAACTTATTTTTACCAGCCTGGATCAATAATTTAACATACGCAACTAACGCGCCTCCCTTTGTCGTGGCCATCCGACCGCCCCTTTTTAGAAAAATTTTCCATAAAAAACAAAAAATATATCTTTAATGCGACACAAGTCAATAACCACAAAAACCACCCCACCCCATCAAAAATAGTTCTTGGCCTGCGGCAGTAAAAAAAGCTAAGGTGCGGGGGTCGCTGTGCTGCGTTGTGCTGGCATCCCCTAAAGCCGAGATTTTTTGATGAATATCTCCAAATTTTTTATCGATCGGCCGATTTTTGCTGCGGTGCTGTCGATCGTTATCTTTATTGCCGGGCTGATCTCGATGTTCGGCCTGCCGATTTCTGAGTATCCTGAGGTGGTGCCGCCTTCGGTGGTGGTCAGCGCCTATTACAACGGCGCCAGCCCCACCGTGATTGCCGATACGGTGGCTGGCCCGTTGGAGGAGCAGATTAACGGGGTCGAAAACATGTTGTACATGTATTCGCAGGCCACCACCGATGGCCGGTTGTCGCTGACCGTGGTGTTCAAACTGGGCACCGACCCCGATCAGGCGCAGCAATTGGTGCAAAATCGGGTGTCGCAGGCGCTGCCCCGCCTGCCCGACACCGTGAAGCTGTTTGGGGTGACCACCGCCAAAAGCTCGCCCGATTTGACCATGGTCGTGCACATCACATCCCCCAACGATCGCTATGACTCGCTGTACCTGCGCAACTACGCGGTGCTGAATATTAAGGACCAGCTGTCGCGGCTGCAGGGAATTGGCCAGGTCAATATCTTTGGCTCAGGCGATTACGCGATGCGGATCTGGTTGGATCCCATCAAAATGGCAGCGCGCCATTTAACCACCGGCGATGTGACGCGGGCGATCCGCGAGCAAAATGTGCAGGTTGCCGCCGGGGTGATCGGCGCCAACCCCGCGCCCAAAGACGTCAATTTTCAATTGTCGGTGGTGGCGCAGGGACGCCTACAAACCCCTGAAGAATTTGGCGAAATTGTGCTGAAGACGGAAGGTAAGGATGGCGCCATCACCCGTCTGCGTGACGTGGCGCGGGTTGAGTTGGACGCGTCGGAATACGGCTTGCGCTCGCTGTTGAACAACAAACAGGCGGTGGCCCTGCCGATCTTTCAGGCGCCAGGCTCAAACGCCATCCAATTGTCTGAGGATGTGCGCAAAAAAATGGCGGAGCTGAAAAACCAGTTCCCCGACGGCGTGGATTACAGCATCGTTTACGACCCCACGGTGTTTGTGCGCGATTCGATCAAGGCGGTGGTGCATACCCTGTTTGAGGCCTTGGCGCTGGTGGTGATTGTCGTCGTCGTGTTCCTGCAAAGCTGGCGCGCCTCAATCATTCCGCTGGTCGCGGTGCCGGTATCGATTGTCGGCACCTTTGCGGTGATGCATCTGTTTGGCTTTTCGATCAACGCCCTGTCGCTGTTCGGCCTGGTGCTGGCGATTGGGATTGTGGTGGATGACGCCATCGTGGTGGTGGAAAATGTGGAAAGCAACATCGAACGCGGGCTCTCCCCCCGTGATGCCACGGTCAAGGCGATGCAGGAGGTCAGCGGGCCAATCATCGCCATCGGCCTGACCCTGATTGCGGTGTTTGTGCCGATCGCCTTTATCAGCGGCCTGACCGGGCAGTTTTACCGCCAATTCGCCCTGACGATTGCAATTTCCACCGTCATCTCCGCCTTTAACTCCCTAACCCTTAGCCCCGCCCTAACCCCCTTGCTGCTGCGCGCCCATGACGCGCCCAAAGATTGGTTAAGCCGCCAGATCGACCGCGTGTTCGGCGGCTTCTTCCGCTGGTTCAATCGGGTGTTTAAGCGCTCCAGCGATGGCTATAGCCGCCGTCTTGGGGGGGTTATCAAGCGTCGCCCGCTGATGATGGCGGTCTACGCCCTGTTGGTTGCTGCGACCTGGGTGCAGTTTAACCGCGTGCCGGGCGGCTTTATCCCCGCGCAAGACAAACAGTATCTGGTGGCCTTTGCCCAACTGCCTGACGCCGCCTCGCTGGAGCGCAGTGAGGCGGTGATCCGCAACATGAGCGATATCGCGCTCAAACATCCGGGGGTGGAAAGCGCGGTGGCCTTCCCCGGCCTGTCCATCAACGGCTTTGCGGTAAGCCCCAGCGCGGGGATTGTCTTTATCACCCTGAAGCCTTTTGTCGAACGACGCAGCCCTGAACTGTCGGGCAAGGGCATCGCCCAAGATCTGAACCGGCAATTTGCGGGGATTAAGGAGGCGTTTGTGGCGGTCTTCCCGCCCCCCGCGGTGCAGGGATTGGGCACCATCGGCGGCTTTAAGCTGCAGCTTGAGGATCGCGGCGATCTTGGCTACACCGCCCTCTACAACGCCCTGCAAACCGCGCTGCAGGCAGCGCGCAAAGATCCAGCCCTGGCCGGTGTGTTCTCAGGCTATCAAATCGGGGTGCCGCAGCTGGAGGTCAGCATCGATCGGGTCAAGGCCAAACAACTGGGCGTGACCATCACCGATGTGTTCGACACCATGCAAGCCTATTTGGGATCGGTGTACGTCAACGACTTTAACAAATTTGGCCGCACCTATCGGGTGTATGTGCAGGCCGACAGCCAGTTCCGCGCCCACCCCCAAGACATTTTGCAGCTGCAAACCCGCAACGATCGCGGCGAAATGGTGCCGCTTGGCGCGGTGGTGACGGTGAAGGAGGGGGTGGGGCCAGATCGGGCGATGCGCTACAACGCCTATCGCTCAGCCGAAATCAATGGCGGGGCGGCACCCGGCTATTCCTCAGGCCAGGCGCAATCGGCGATTGAAAAAATCCTGCGTGAGGTGTTGCCAACCGGCGTGGCCTTTGAGTGGACCGAGCTGACCTATCAGCAAATCTTGTCGGGCAACACCGCGCTTTATGTGTTTCCGCTGTGCGTGCTGTTGGTGTTTTTGGTGCTGGCCGCGCAGTACGAAAGCTTTACCCTGCCCTTGGCCGTTATTCTGATCGTGCCGATGTGCCTGCTGTGCGCGATTACCGGCGTTGGCCTGGTGGGGGGCGACAACAACCTGTTCACCCAAATTGGCCTGATCGTGCTGGTCGGCTTGGCCTGCAAAAACGCCATTTTGATTGTGGAATTTGCGCGGGAGTTGGAATCGCATGGCCACAGCACGGTGCGCGCGGCGATTGAGGCCAGCCGCCAGCGGTTGCGCCCCATCCTGATGACCTCATTCGCCTTTATCATGGGGGTGTTGCCGTTGGTAACCGCCACTGGGGCTGGGGCTGAGATGCGCCGCGCGATGGGGGTTGCGGTGTTTTCCGGCATGCTGGGCGTCACCTTTTTCGGCCTGCTGCTGACCCCCGTGTTCTACGTGGTGATCCGCAGCCTAGACAAAACGCCCCTGCGCAGCCATGTCCACACCGATGATGAGGCTCCCCATGCCTAGACCTACCCTCGCCGCCTTATTGCTAACCACTATTTTGCTTAGCAGCTGCAGCCTGATTCCGGAAATGCCCGATCCCAACCTCGCGGTGCCCCCTGCCTTTAAGGAGGCCTTGGCCGACACCGCTACCACCACGTCGCCAGAAGATGGCCGCTGGATGTGCGCCAGTGAGGGCACTGGGTTTGCGTCTGGTCAGTGGTGGCAGATTTTCAACGATCCCATCCTGAACGGGTTGGTGGAGCAGGCAGGGATGGCCAGCCCCACGGTTCAGGCGGCTGCCGCCAAACTGCTGCAGGCACAGGCGCAGTTGGGCATGGCGCGCGCCGACTATGCCCCGCAGCTGCAGGCTGGCTTTGGCCCGCAACGTCAGGCCCCCTCAGCCGCATCGGTTGGCGCACCAGAAGGCACACCGCCAGCCCCCCGCACCCTGTATGGCGCGCGGGGCAGCCTGTCCTATGAGGTGGATTTGTTGGGGCGGGTTTCAGATGCCGTCACCGCCAACCAGTTTGCCGCTGAGGCCGCGCAAGCTGGCTATGAAAACATCTTGTTGATGTTGCAGGCCGATGTGGCCACCACCTATTTTGATCTGCGCACCGTGGATCGGGAGCTCGCCATTTTAAACGCCACCTTAGCCTTGCGCAGCTCTGAGCGAGACCTATTAGAGCGCCGGTTGGAGGCAGGTTACACCAACGAGCTGGATTTTCAGCGCTCCGAAAGCCAGCTTCAGCAAACCCAGGCTGAGATGTTGGCGGTGGAACGGCAACGGCTGCAGCTGGACCATAGATTGGCCACGCTTTTGGGCAAAACCCCCGCCGACTTCTCGCTAGCGCCGTTGACGCATGAGGGAGAGTTGGCCGCGCCGCCGCCGCCGCCATCGGTGCCAGCCGGTTTGCCATCTCAATTGCTGGAACGGCGCCCGGATATCATCGCCGCGCAACAGCAAATGGCTGAGGCCAACGCCCGCATCGGGGTGGCGCGCAACGCCTTTTTCCCGCAGCTGAACCTAACCGCGTCGGGCGGGTTTGAATCCACCGAACTGGGCGATTTGTTCCAGTGGTCCAGCCGCACCTGGGTGTTGGGCCCCTTGGTGGGCACGGCGGTCTCCCTGCCGATTTTTGAGGGCGGCCGCAACATTTCGCGGCTGGATTTTGCCAAGGCCGGCTTTGATGGCGCGGTCGCCACCTATCGCCAGCAGGTGCTAACCGCCTTCCGTGAGGTTGAGGATGATTTGGCCAGCCTGCGCCTGCTTGCAGATCAGGCCGAGGCGCAGCAGGCGGCGATGACCGCCTCAGCCCGCGTGGCCAAACTTTCCACCCTGCGCTATGAGGAGGGGTTGGTTAGCCAGCTTGAGGTGATCGACAGCCAGCGTTCACTGCTTAGCGCGCAACGGGCACTGGCCAATGTTGAGGGGCAGCGTTACGCCACCACCGTACACCTAATCCGCGCCCTTGGCGGCGGCTGGGAACAAAAGGCGGCGGGCGAGTAATACAAATTCCCCTCCTCTTTCGGAGGGGTGGCAGGCGAAGCCTGACGGGGTGGTTCTTGCGGACACCCCTCCTTTTTAGAAGTTTGTCAGGCGAAGCCTGACGGGGTGGTCCTTTGGGCGGTGTGATGCGCGCGGGTAGCGCCATGTTCGAATCATTTGTTACAAGGACCACCCCGCCCTTCGGGCACCCCTCCGCAAGAGGAGGGGAATTACTTCACCGTAAACCCAACCGCGGGCAGGGTTATCGGTTCGATCATCCCGGCGCGAACAACACGGGCGTAAAGCTGGTGCTGGCCGCGGCTGAGGGGCCATAAATAGTGGCCGTTGGTGCTGGTTCCCACCAACGCATCATCCACCACCCATTCGATCCGATCTTGGGGATGCACCCCGCTGACCGCAAAGCGGAATTGTTGCCGCTCCGGCGGAATGCGGGGATCCAACGCCATTTCCAAGCCGTTCGTAGGGCTGACCAGCTCAGGCATCGGTGCCCCCTCACCCTGCGTGGCGCTGGCGGAAACCGCGGCGGTCGGCGTCATAAAATACTCATTGCGCGTGACAGGGCAGGCGGGGTTCTGGTCATCCACGCACACCTCCTGCAACTGCAATTTTGGGCTAAGAAACAGCGGGCGGCTGTCATCGCGGTTGTGGTTCAATTCCGCAAACATGCTGCGCAGCGCCAGGGCTGGGCCGGTGGATCCTGTCACCCCATCCATCGCGCTTCGATCCAAATTGCCCATCCAGATGCCCACCACATAGCGGTCGTTGAAGCCAACCACCCACGCGTCGTTGTAGTCGGTTGAGGTGCCGGTTTTCACCGCGGTTTGTTGGGGCAGGTTCAGCACGCTGTTGCGGCCAAATTCCAACCGCCGCGCGCCGGGATCCGACAGAATATGGCCAATCAGCGAGCTGGCCTCAGCCGACAACAGCTGTTTTGGCGGCACGACATCCTGCGCACCCTGCACCGCGGTCAGCGGGCGATACAGGCCGCGGTTGGCCAGCGTGGTATAGCCGGTTACCAGCTCCAGCAACGTCACCTCGCCATTGCCCAGCGCCAACCCCTCATCATAGGTGTCAGCGCTGCGGTTTAACGAGGCAAAGCCTAGCTCATGCAAAAAATCGAGATAGCGCGCGGCACCAACGTAACCAATCGTATGCAGGGCGGGAATGTTCAGGGAGTTGCCCAAGGCCTCACGCAGCGTAACCTGGCCGTAATAGCCGTTGCTGTAATTCTTGAAATGATGCAACCCCCGCCCCACCGCGGTTGCCAGCGGCGCATCGTCAATCTTGGTGGCCGGCGACCAACCTGATTCCAGGGCCAGACCATAGAGAAAGGGTTTCAGCGCCGAACCGGGTTGGCGGGGGGTGGTGACCGCATCCACCCTGCCCGACGGCGTCAACGGATCATCCGCGCCGGCCACCGCCCACACCAGGATTTCGCCGCTTTGATGATCCACCACCACGGCAGCGGCGTTGTGCACGTTTTTGTCCGCCAAATCTTTCACCCGCTGATCCAAAATTTGCTGCACCTGTTGCTGCCAATAGCGATCCAGCGTGGTTTTGATCGTCGCGCCGAACACATGGTTTTGCGCCGCCTGTTGGCGGGCATAGCGCACAAAGGCGCCAACATTCGGCGGGGATTCTGGCCACGCCAGGCTTAGCGGCACATCCGCAAGCTCAGCCCAGACGGCTTGATCCAACCAGCCCGCCTGCAACATTCGCGCCGCCAAACGGCCAACCGCGGCATCAATTTTGCCAGGATTTTTGTGCAGATCAAAGCTGGATGGCGCGCGCACCAGCACCACCAGGGCCAGCATTTCTTTGACCGTCAGGCTGGATAGATCGCGATCAAAATAATAACGGGCGGCCTGCAACACCCCGCGACGGTTGGCGGCATAGGGCACCTGGTTCAGGTAGAACTCCAACAGCGTGCTTTTGGAAAAGGCGGCATCCAACCGGCTGGCCTCAAGGGTTTCCAGCCATTTCGACCACAAAGTTCGGGGGCGGGGGTTTAGCATACGCGCCACCTGCTCCGTTATCGTGCTGGCACCGCGCACCACATGACGGGCGCGTATATTTTGCCGCAAAGCCGCCATCCGCGCCGACCAATCCACCCCATGATGGTCATAAAACCTGCCATCCTCAGACAGCACAAAGGCACGCACCAGCGTTTCGGGCATTTGGTGCAGGGGCAACACGTCGTAGCGGTTCCAACGATTTTGATAGGAGATGGTCAGCGGCGCGCCACCCCGATCCACCACCTGCAAAATCTGGCTACTGGCCAGCACCTGCTGCAAGGATTGCGGCGCGGGAGCGATATCCCAGTAAGTCTTGAGGCAAAATCCCAACAGGATCAGCAGCAGCGCGATTTTCAGATGCCGCCGCTTTGGTCGCGCCAAATGCTTATCCATCACCCCCATTATCCCAAATTTTCTGGCCAAATTTTCTGCTGCACAACGCCAAAACCCTAACAATCTTATCAAAATAAAGCGAGCCCGACGCCAGCTAAACCAACAAGTGAAACGCTTGGCAAAAGTGATCTGTTCGTTTAAAGTGCAAAAATTCTTTCGTATGATCTGTATTTCTTAAGGCTTGCCCATCATGTTTTCCGATCTCTTTCCGCACGCCACCGATCGTCAGTTTTTGATGGCGATTTTTGCGTTGTTCGCGGTGCCGCTGTTTGCCTATGACCTGCGCAGCGCTTTTCGCGATGTTCATATCCCCACCTTACGCGAATCGGCGATTTGGGTTGGGGTTTGGGCAGCGTTGTCCCTAGGCTTTAACCTGTTAATTTGGGAAAAATTGGGGACTAAACCAGCGTTGGACTTCCTGACCGCCTATTTGGTGGAATGGTCGCTGTCGGTCGACAATTTGGTCGTTTTCATGGTGATTTTCACCTTTTTCAACATCCCCGTGCAATTCCAGCGACGGGTGCTGATTTGGGGAATTACCGCCGCCCTGATCATGCGGGCGATTATGATTGGGTTTGGCTCCTATCTGATCGGTCAGCATGACTGGTTGTTTTACATTTTCTCGGTCATTTTGATTTTCAGCGCCTATAAAATGGCGGCTGGCGACGATGGCCATGGCGATCTAAACAAAAAGCCGTTGATTCGCTTGTGCCGCCGCTTCCTGCCGCTGACGCCCGAACTGCATGGCGAAAAATTTTCGGTGCGCATAAACGGCAAATGGATGCTGACCCCGATGGCCTTGGTGCTGGTGTTGGTTGAGGCCGCCGATGTGGTGTTTGCGATTGATTCCTTGGCA